>NZ_CP022579.1:2400000-2700000 GCF_008274805.1 Oryzomicrobium terrae | reverse complement strand
CGTCGGGCAGGGCAGCGGCGAACAGTTCCAGGGCTGAGCGTAGCCGGCGCAGGGCGACCCGGGCTTGGTGGATGAATTCCGGGGCGGGCGGGTTGCGGGTGGCACCGGGCGCCGCCATGGCGGCAAGAAAGCCGGCCACGTTGCGGTTGAAGTTTTCCAGGCAGGCGAAGGCGTAGTCGCAAAACGCGTCTTGCGCGCTGGCCGGTAAGAAGGTGGAGCCATTGCGCAGCTTGACTGGGCCGGGGCGTTCCTGGCGGTACAGGCGGTAGCCCCGTTCCGCCTTGCTGGCCGGGGCCGCCAGCAGCGGCAGGGTGGCAGCCAGAGCCTCGGCCAGGGCAAGCAGGTCGTCGTCCTGGCCTTCGAGCAGTTCCAGTTCCACTTCGCAGATCGCTTCGCGCACGGCCTGGCCGGGATCGCGGCCGGCGGGCACGGCCTCGATGCGACCCCGGTCGAAGGCCACCTCGATGGTGCTCACGCCCCGCTGCACCCGCCAAGTGTGGCGGCGGAAATCGGTACTGAACACGGGGGTGAGCGTCGGCAGCAGGGCAGTCAGCTCGCTACGCAGCTCCGGCGCATCCACGTGGTCGAAGGACAGGGCGTCGCCCGGCACTTCCGTTTCCCACTCGGCGCGACGCGACAAGCCGCCCGGGGCCCGGGCCTCGCCCTTGACGGTGACCAGACGGCGACGTCCGTCGCGGCGCAGGCGAATGGCGAAGCGGCGCGCCAGCAGGGCCAGATCCGGAGTGTCGTAATAGGTGTTGGCCAGCCGGGTCAGGCGCGGCGGAGCGGCGGCCAGCAACGGGTGGGCGAGCAGTGCCGGAATGGCGGCGGGGGCCAGGGCGAGTTTGAGTTCGGTTTCGGTGGCCATGGCGAACGCTGTCGTTGTCCGAGTGGTGGCTCAAACCCCGCGCCAATAGGTGATCTTCAGCGAGGGGCCTTGAAACGCCGCGCCCTGCCTTGATCTTGGCGATGCCTGCCCGGAGATGCCCGACTGGCGCGGCGTTTCAGCAGGGGGTAGGCGCATCGAAAGCGGGGCGGCCCGGCGGGCTCAGCCCTCGAAGTGGCGCAGCTGCTCGATGTCCGGAATCTGGATACGACGGCCTTCGACCTTGATCAGTTCCCGGCTGGAAAGGTCATGCAGGATGCGCGAAAAATGTTCTTGGGTCAGGTTGAGCCGGGAGGCGATGATGCCCTTGCTCACCGACAGGGTCACGGTGGTGGCCTTGCTGTCGTTGGGCGGCGCCTTTTGCAGCAGGTAGCCGATCACCCGCTCGCGGCCGGTGTGCAGGGAATAGCTCTCCACGTCGGCGACGAAGCGGTGCAGGCGCATCGACAGGCCGGCCAGCATCTTGCGCCCCAGGGTCGGATCGCGCTCCAGTTCGTCGAAAATCACCTGGCGGGAGATGTGCAGCAGGGTCGAGTCGGCCAGGGTCTGGGCCAGCACCGGGTAGGGCTTTTCCAGGAACATCACCGCCTCGCCGAAGGTCTGGCCCTGGCCGATGATCTCCACCACCTTCTCGCTGCCCTGGGGCGACACCACCGACAGCTTCACCTGACCGTACACCACCAGGAAAATGCCCAGGCAGGGATCGCCCGGGTGGAACAGGATCTCGCCGCGGGGCACGGCCATTTCCCGGGTGCCCTTGGCGATGCGGCTGATTTCGGGTTCGGCCAGGCCGTTGAAGAGCGGGATGCGCGAGAGCAGGGCGGGGATGTTGAGGGTGGTGGCGTCCAAGGCGGTCGGGTCGTAATCGTCGGGCGTGGGGTCGTCAAAGACCGAAGCCAGCGATGGGATGGAGGCCATATCAGCAACGCATCCTAGGGCTGGCGGGTGAGCTGAGCGTACAACAGGGGCAAGCGCCGGGGCAAGTCGTCAGGATTGCGTATTACCGTATAGCCCGCCGGGCCGAACAAATGGGGCAGGTAATCGGCCCCTTCCCGGTCCACCGTCACGCAGAAGGGCTGCAGGCCCAGGCGCTTGGCCTCGAACACCGCCGCCCGGGTGTCCTCCAGCCCGTAGCGGGAATCGTAGACGTCCAGGTCGTTGGGCTTGCCGTCGGTGATGATCAGCAGCAGGCGCTGCTTCTCGCGCCGCTCGGCCAGGATGTTGGCCGACTGGCGGATGGCGGCGCCCATGCGCGTGTAGTAGCCGGGCTTGATCGCCTGCAGGCGGCCGCGGGGAATGTCGCCGTAGGGTTCGGCGAAGTCCTTGAGCACGTGAAAGCGCACGTTGCCGCGCTTCAGCGATGAGAAGCCGTAGATACCGAAGGCGTCGCCGCTGCCGGCCAGCGCCTCGGCGAACAGCATCAGCCCGTCGCGGATCACGTCCACGATGCGTTGGTGATCACTCACCCAGGCATCGGTGGACAGGGACAGGTCGGCCAGCAACAGGCAGGCCAACTCCCGGGCTTGCGGCACCTGGGCCAGGTACAGGCCGTCGCGGCCGCTGCCCGTATGGCCGGCACGGCGGTCGGCCTGCCAGCGCACGCAGGCATCCAGATCCAGCTCCGGGCCGTCGGGCTGCTGCTTGAGCCAGCGCCGCTGCGGCGCCAGGGCGGCGAACTGCTGGCGCAGCTTCTTGGCCGGACGCACCAGGGCCTCGGGCAGGGGTGCCGGGGCGGCGTTGGCGGCAAGCAGGGGTTGCAGGCGCACGTGGCCGGGCAGCAGGGCGTTCTTGCGGTAGTCCCACTCGGGCAGGGGGATGCCCGGGCCCAGGGGGGCGTCGTCCTCGGCGGCGGAGGGCAGGTCCAGGTCGAAGCGCACCCGGCCGGCGGTGGTCTGGCCGTCCTGGGCGACAGAAAGCTGCTCCATGTCGTTGGCGGCTTGCGCCGCCTGGGGATCGGGCTCGTCGTCGGTGGGGCGGTTCACCTTCACGTACTCGGCCCAGGAGAGCAGGCTTTCGGCGCGAAAGCACAGCATCAGCGCGTCCTCGTTGTCCGGCGCCTCCTCCCGCTCGGCCTTGTGGCGGCGCTTGCCGTCGTCCGCCTTGCCGTGGCCGCCGCCGCCTTCCGGCGGCAGGGCGTCGCCGGTAGGGGCACCGGGGGGGCGGCTGCCGTCGTCCGGAGTGTCGCCGGGCCAGCCCAGCCACAGGGGCACCGGTTGGGGCGGGCGGCTCTGCCGTGAGGTCAGGGGCGGCAGACCGTCCACCGTGCCTGGGGTGGTCAGGGCTCGACGCAGGGCCGCCTCCTGGGCGGCCTCGTCCGGGGGCAGTGCTTCCGGGGCGATGCGCTCGGCCAGGCAGGCCGCCACCAGGGCCGCGTAGCGTGGGCGCAGGCCCGGGTAGCGGGCCAGGGTGTCCACGGCGGCGCGCTGGTTGCGCACGATCCAGGGTTGGGAAAAATCCTCGGTATGGGGGCTGGCGGCCAGGCCGGCGAGCCAGAGGTAGAGGTCCCGGTTGTGCTCGCGTACCGGAAAGCAGGCGATCTCCGGCGGCAGGCGCAGGGCTTCGCCGTCGCGCCGGGCCGGGGCGGTGCGCTCGCCGCTGCCGGCTAGGCGCTTCAGCCAAGTGCGGCGGGCGCCGTGGGTCTCCAGGGCGGCGGCGCTGACTGTCAGTCCGCCATCGCCGCCAAAGGCGCGAAAGAGGATGCCCAGGGTCTTGTCCACTTCGCCCAGGGCCACCGCCGCTTCCGGGTAGTGGCCGCCGGCGCGACGGGTGATGAAGCGGTGCCAGAGGCCGCCGACCCATTCTTCCATGTCAGTTCCTTTCGTCCTGGCGCCGGGCCGCCGCGTGGTCGCGGCTGCCGTCCCAGGCCCCGTCCCGGGCGCTGAAGCCGGCCTCGTTCTGCCGCGCCGCCTCGCCCTGGACCCAGGTCAAGAGCGGCCCCCGAGGATTGTCCCGGTTGGTGGTGGCGCAGGCGGAGAGGCACTGGCTGCACTGGGTGCAGGCGAACATCCAGCGCTTGAGGTTGCGCGGCTTGAGGCGCATCGGGCAGACCGCGTCGCAGGCGCTGCCGTGGCTGCCCTTGCTGCCGCCCTGGCAACTGGCGCAATCGGCCAGGCGGCTGCGGTCGAAACCCACCACCAGGGCATTCTTGTTGCCCATCCAGGCCAGGCTCTGGAAGATGCCCACGGCGCAGGCGTAGCGGCAGAAGAGGTGGCGGGCGAAGAGGAATTCAAGGCTGATCACCGTGGTGGCGGCGGCAAGAAAGATCCACTCGTAATGGTTGAGGGCACCGCCGCCCAAGCCCGCGGCGCCGAGCAGGCCGCCATAGACCTGGAACGGCGGCATCAGGTAGGTGAGGAAGACCACCGCCCAGGTGAAGGCGAAGCCCACCGCCACCGGCACGGTGATGAGCCACCAGCGGGCGTCCCGCTGGGTCGGGCTGCCGTCGGGCTGCCAGGGCGGCACCGGCTGGCGGTCCCACACGCTGTGCTTGCCGGTGGCGCGCAGCATCAGCCGGTTGATGGTCTCCACCACCGAAAAGTGCGGGCACAGCCAGCCGCAGTAGAGACGGCCCCACTTCCAGGCGACGAAGATCACCGCGGCGGCGAGGAGCAGGAGCGGCGCGAAGAGAAAGAGGACGATGCGTCCGCCGGCTTCCACCGCGCTGACCCGGCCGGCCAGCAGGTCGTCCATGCCCAGGTGCCAGGGCAGGGTGAGGAACCAGGCGTGGTTGGCGGTCAGGTCGTAGCGGAACAGGTCGAACAGGGGCGTCACCACGAACAGGGCGAAGAAGCCCATTTGGGTGAGGGCGCGCAGGGTCTGGCGGCGGTCTTTCATGACAGCGACGGGCCGATCAGGGGATAGCGGTAGGGTTGCCCGGCCATGGCCCGGGACAAGCCGAACATGCCGAACAGCACCAGGGTGGAGTGGATGCAGGTGAAGTAGAGGATCACCGCCACCCAGGTCCAGGCCCAGGTCAGCCCGCCGGCATGGATGAACAGGGCGGAAAAGGCCACCAGCAGGGCACCGCCCCAGAAGCTCACCGCCACCGCCTGCTTAAGGTGCTGGCGGGCCAGCGGTGGCGCGCTGTGGCGGTGGCGCCACCACAGTGCCGCCAGCACCGCGAAGGCCAGTCCCGGCGCCACCAGCAGGTTGGCGAGGAAGAGGGCTTCGGCGAGGACAGCCAGGCGCAGCCCGGGGACTGGGGCGACGGGAGCGCCCTCCGCATCGTTACGGCGGGCCGGGTCCGGGGACGGGGCGGGCATGGCGGTGGCCAAAAAGGAGAGGGGCGGCTTAGCGGCCGAACGTGGCAGCGACGATTTCCATCAGCGCCTCCACGGTTTCCGCGTCGTCGGAGAGGGGCTCCACCAGCGCCGCGCGGCAGGCCGCCAGGGGCTCCAGGCCGGCGTGGATCAGGGTGGCGGCATAGACCAGCAAGCGGGTGCTGGCCACTTCCTCCAGGTCCCGGTCCTTGAGGGCGCGGAAGGCGCGGCCGATGCCCACCAGGCGGCGCGCCAGGTCCCGGTCGATGTCGGCCTCGCCCACCAGGATTGCTTCCTCCCGCTCGGCGGCGGGGAAGTCGAAGGTCAGGGCGACGAAGCGCTGCCGGGTGGAGGGCTTGAGGCTCTTCATCAGGTTCTGGTAGCCCGGGTTGTAGGACACCACCAGCATGAAGTCGTCCGGCGCCTCCAGGACCTCGCCGGTGCGGTCGATGGGCAGGATGCGCCGGTCGTCGGCCAGGGGGTGCAGCACCACCGTGGTGTCCTTGCGCGCCTCCACCACCTCGTCCAGGTAGCACAGGCCGCCGTGACGCACCGCCCGGGTCAGGGGGCCGTCGCACCACACGGTGCCGCCGCCCTCGATCAGGTGGCGGCCCACCAGGTCGGCGGCGGTCAGGTCGTCGTGGCAGGCCACGGTGTGCAGCGGCAGGCCCAGGCGGGCCGCCATGTGGGCGACGAAGCGGGTCTTGCCGCAGCCGGTGGGACCCTTGATGAGGAGCGGCAGGCGGTTCTTGAAGGCGTGCTCGAACAGGGTGATCTCGTTGCCGGCCGGCGCGTAGAAGGGCAGCTCGGCGGTGGCCTGGGAGGGCAGGGGGGCGTTCATGGGAAGCCTCGCGGAAAAAGTGGGCGTCGGGCGGGAAGGGTCAGGCCAGGTAAGCGGCGGCCAGGCAGCCGGTGACGAAGATCAGCCAGCCGGCCACCACCGCCTGCCACAGGCGCGGCGCGTGGCGCAGTTCCATGAACTCGCCGGCCACGGCCAGGCCCTTGAGCAGGGCGGCGCCCATCAGTACCGCCATCACCGCCGGGCCGGCAGCACCGGTCTCGCCGAGGAACCAGGTGAGGCCGGTAGCGGCGAGCAGGAACACGTAGACGCCATGGGCGGCGGCCAGGGACGGGGCGGCCGGCGTGGCGGCAGCGCTGGGGGAGGGAGTGTTCATCGCAGCACGTAGACCAGGGGGAAGAGGATGATCCAGACCAGATCCACCATGTGCCAGTAGGCCGCACCGCTTTCCAGGCTGGACAGGGTGGTGGGCCCGGGGCCGCGGCGCAGGCTGTTCCACAGCAGGATCAGGATGACCATGCCGAGCAGCACGTGCATCAGGTGGAAGAAGGTCAATGAAATGTAGAACATGTAGAAGGTGTCGGTGGACAGGGAGATCCCCGCGGCGAACTTGGCCTTGTACTCGAACACCTTCACCACCAGGAAGCCGCCGCCGCAGGCCAGGGCGAACAGCAGCCGGGTGGCGCTGGCCCGGGCGTTACCAGCGCGCAGCCGCGCTACGGCCTGGACCACGAACCAGCTGCCGGTGATGAGCAGCACGGTGTTGATCGCCCCGGCGTTGCGGTCCAGGGTCAGCTGACCGGCGTTGAACAGGTCCACATGTCGGGCACGAGCCACGCCGTAGGCGACGAAGAACACGGCAAAAGCCAGCAGTTCGGCGCAGATGAAGACCCAGATGGCCAGGTCGCCGGCCAGGTGGCGGGAAGGTTCGACCGGTGCCTCGGCAGGCGATGGGGCGGACGGCGCGGGCAGGGTGAGGGATTCGCTGTTCATGATGAGGACGATAGGAGCATCGCCGCGCCAATTCCTTGATCGAAAGAAAAAAAGCGCCCCGTCGGGGGCGCTTGCAAGTCCGGAGCCGGCCGGGGGGATGGAGCCCCTGGCCGGCTGCGGGACGGGTGGTTGGGATCGATGGGCAGTGGCGGATCAGGCCGCCTTGGCGCTGCTTTCGCCCTTGACGAAGAAGCTCAGGATGTAGAGCACCAGGCCGATCAGGAAGACCACGCCGGTCCATTCGCGCATCCAGTAGAACAGGGCCACCTTGTCCTGCACCACCATGAACGGCAGCGGGGTGTCGGAGACACGCTGCAGCCACACCTGGAGGATGCCGGCGGCGGTGAGGAACAGGGTGATGAAGACCATGGCGATGGTCATCAGCCAGAAGCTCCACATCTCCAGAACCTGGGCCTTGTTCGAGTTGGCGGCGCGGCCACGCATGATCGGCATGGCGTAGCTGATCATGCACAGCACGACCATGGCGTAGGCGCCGTAGAAGGCCATGTGGCCGTGGGCGGCGGTGATCTGGGTGCCGTGGGTGTAGTAGTTCACCGGGGCCAGGGTGTGCAGGAAGCCCCACACGCCGGCGCCGAGGAAGGCCATCACACCGGTGCCCAGGGCCCACAGGGTGGCGGCCCGGTTGGGGTGCTCGCGGCGGCGGCGGTTCACCATGTTGAAGGCGAATACGGTCATGGCGAAGAAGGGAATCGGCTCCAGGGCGGAGAAGATGGAACCCCACCACTGCCAGTATTCCGGGGTACCGATCCAGAAGTAGTGGTGACCGGTACCGATCACGCCGGTGACCAGGGTCAGGGTGATGATCACGTACAGCCACTTCTCGATCACTTCCCGGTCCACGCCGGTGACCTTGATCAGCACGAAGGCGAGCAGGGAGCCAAGGATCAGTTCCCACACGCCTTCAACCCAGAGGTGCACGGTCCACCACCAGAAGAACTTGTCTTCGACCGGGTTGGACGGGTTGTAGAAGGAGAACAGGAAGAACACGGCCAAGCCCCACAGGCCGAGCAGCAGCACCGTCGAGATGGCGGTTTTGCGGCCCTTCAACACGGTCATGCTGATGTTGAAGAGGAAGCCCAGGGCGACGATGACGATGCCCACCTTGGTGATCAGCGGCTGCTCCAGGAACTCCCGGCCCATGGTTTCGAGCAGGTCGTTACCGGTGTACTTGGCCAGGGTGGCGTAGGGCACGGCCAGGTAGCCGACGATGGTCAGCGCGCCGGCGACGAGGAACACCCAGAACAGCAGCATGGCCAGCTTGGGACTGAACAGCTCGGTCTCCGATTCCTCAGGAATCAGGTAGTAGGCGCCCCCCATGAAGCCGAACAGCAGCCAGACGATGAGCAGGTTGGTGTGGACCATGCGGGCCACGTTGAACGGAATGGCGGGGAAGAGGAAATCCCCCCAGACGTATTGCAGGCCCATGATCAGGCCGAACAGGATCTGTCCGGCGAACAGGGCGATGGCCGCCATGAAGTAGTACTTGGCGACCCCTTGGGATTGGAATGGCATTGTTTTCCCTCCTGATGGGTTCGGGGTTGAGGTCGGAATCAACCCTGGATGTTGGGCGGCCAGTTGGCGTCGTCGATCTTGTTGATGTGCTCAAGATAGGCGGCAATGGCTTCCAGGTCGTCGTCGGAGAAGTTGAACTGGGGCATCGAGCGGCGGCCGGGGATGCCTTCCACCGGACGGCTCTTGATAAAGCCCTTGATGCCTTCGCGGCCCCCCAGCCGGGTGATGGCGTTGCCCAGTTCGGGAGCGAAGTAGGCACCTTCGCCCATCAGGGTGTGGCAGCCGATGCAGTTGTTGACCTCCACCAGCTTCTTGCCGTGGACGACCTGGGGCGTGATTTCCGCCCGGTGGTCGCGTTTGGGCAATGCCTGGTGGGTGTCGAACGAAAGCGCGAGAAATAACAGGAAGAAGAAAACCGTTCCCCCGTAGAAGATATTTCGCGCCATGGATTTGGTGAATGCACCACTCATGACAGAATCCTCCTTGTAGATTTGACAGGTAACGAACGGTATCGCCCGCCGGGTGGGTGCGACTTTGACTCCCATCAAAAGCGTCAGAAGCCCTTTTCGGCATGCTTGGCGGGCGCTGCAAAAACCCGGTTTTCCCTGATAAAACCTGGTTTTCAGCAGGGTTTTTCGCCCCGGCCCGTACGGCCGTTTTTTCCTCTTTTCAGGGCGGTGGAATGTCCCCGTCCGGATGCAGACCATGTCCCCTGACACCCAGCACGACCTCTCCCGGCTGACCATCGACCGCGGTGCCCTGGCCGCCCGCCCGCGCCGCCGACGCTGGCCCTGGATCGTGGTGGCCGTGGTGGTGCTCGGCGCCCTGGCGGCAGGGCTGGCCGGCCGGCGCGAAGTCGCCGTGGAAACCCTGTCGGTGACCAGCGCCTACCCCTACCAGGCGGTCACCGTGCTCAACGCTGCCGGCTACGTGGTGGCCAGCCGCAAGGCCGCCGTGGCCTCCAAGGCCACCGGCCGGCTGGAATGGTTGGGGGTGCGCGAGGGCTCGCCGGTCAAGGAGGGCCAGGTGGTGGCCCGGCTGGAGAACAGCGACGTGCGCGCCCAGGCCGACCAGGCCGCAGCCAACGTGGTGTCGGCCAAGGCCGAGCTGGCCGATGCCGAGGTGAGCTTTCACCGCACCGAGGAACTGGCCGCCAAGAAATTCATCTCGCCCTCGGCCGTCGATACCGCCCGGGCGCGGCTCAACAAGGCCCGCGCCGCCCTGGCCCAGGCTCAGGCCGCCAAGCGTGCCGCCGACGTGGCGGTGGACCAGACCCTGATCCGGGCGCCCTTCGACGGGGTGGTGCTGACCAAGGCGGCCAACGTCGGCGACGTCATCACCCCCTTCTCCTCGGCCACCGACAGCAAGGGCGCGGTGGTGACCATGGCCGACATGGCCAGCCTGGAAGTGGAGGCCGACGTGTCCGAGGCCAACCTGGCCAAGATCCAGGTCGGCCAACCCTGCGAGATCCAGCTCGACGCCTTCCCCGACGAGCGCCTGCGCGGCCGGGTGTCGCGGCTGGTGCCGACGGTGGACCGGGCCAAGGCCACGGTGCTGGCCAAGGTCCAGTTCGTCACCCCGGACGGCCAGCCCGACCCGCGCCTGCTGCCGGAAATGGCCGCCAAGGTGGCCTTCCTTTCCCGGGAGATGAAGGACAGCGAGCGCCAGCCCTTCATCGCCGTGCATCACGACGCGGTGCAGGGCGAGGGCGACCAGGCCAGCGTGTTCGAAGTGCGTGACGGCGTCGCCCACCAGCGCGAGGTGCGCCTGGGCGAGCGCTACGGCGACCTGGTGGCCCTGGCCGCCCGGGACGGCGAGCCGCTCAAGCCGGGGACCCGGCTGGTGGCCCGGCCCCCCGCCGGGCTCAAGGACGGCGCCCGGGTCAAGGTGGAAAGCAAGTGACTGGCGCATTCGGGGCGTTGCCAGGCTACCCGTCTGCCGCGGCGGGGGGCGGCGGCAATGGCGCCGCTGCTGGCGGCTCGGCCCTGCCTCCCCTGGTCCAGCTGCGCCAGGTGGCCAAGGCCTACCGGCGCGGCCAGCAGGTGGTCCCGGTGCTGGCCGACATCAGCTTCGACATCGCCCCCGGCGAGTTTCTCGCCCTGATGGGGCCCTCCGGCTCGGGCAAGAGCACCCTGCTCAACCTGATCGCCGGCATCGACCGGGCCAGTAGCGGCGAGATCCGGGTGGCCGGCGAGGACATCGCCGCCTACGGCGAGGCCGAACTGGCCGACTGGCGGGCGCGCACCATCGGCTTCATCTTCCAGTTCTACAACCTGATGCCGGTGCTCACCGCTCTGGAGAACGTGGAACTGCCCCTGCTGCTCACCCGCCTGTCCCGGGCCGAGCGGCGCGAGCGGGCGGCGGCGGCCCTGGCCATGGTCGGCCTGGCCGAGCGCATGGACCACATCCCGAGCGAGCTGTCCGGCGGCCAGCAGCAGCGGGTGGCCATCGCCCGGGCCCTGATCACCGACCCGGTGCTGATCGTCGCCGACGAGCCCACCGGCGACCTGGACCGGGAATCGGCCCACGACATCCTGCGCCTGCTGCAGCGGCTCAACCGGGAGCTGGGCAAGACCATCGTGATGGTCACCCACGACCCCCATGCCGCCGGCCACGCCCACGCCATCATGCACCTGGAGAAGGGCGCCCTGTCGGGGCGGGAAGAGGTCGGCACGGCCCGCGCGGCGGCGGAACCGATCGGGAGCGCCGACTGACGTGCTGCTCGTCCTGGCCTTCCGCAACGCCTTCCGCCACCGTCTGCGCACCCTGCTGACCCTGGCCGGGCTGACCGTGGCGGTGACCGCCTTCGGCCTGTTGTCCACCGTGGTGGACGCCTGGTACGCCGGAGCGGAGGGCGCCTCCAACGCCCGGCTGGTGACGCGCAACGCCATTTCCCTGGTCTTTCCCCTGCCCGTCAATTACCGGGAGAAGATCCGTCGGGTGGATGGCGTGGTGGGCATCACCCATTCCAACTGGTTCGGCGGCATTTACAAAGAGCCGAAGAACTTCTTCGCCCAGTTCGCCGTGGAAGCCGACACCTTTCTCGACCTCTACCCGGAGTACGTGCTGAGCGAGGCCGAGCGGCGCGACTTCCTGCGCGACCGCAAGGGCTGCATCGTCGGCAGCAAGCTGGCGGCCACCTACGGCTTCAAGGTGGGGGACACCATCCAGCTGAAGGGCACCATCTTCCCCGGCACCTGGGAATTCGTCGTGCGCGGCATCTACCGCGGGCGCGAGGCCAAGACCGACGTCAGCCAGATGCTCTTTCACTGGAGCTACGTGAACGAGACCATCACCCGCCTGATTCCGCGCCGCGCCAACCAGATCGGCGTGTACGTGGTGAAGATCGACGATCCGACCCGGGCGGCGGAGGTCAGCGCGCGCATCGACGCTGAATTCAAGAACACCAGCGCCGAGACCCTGACCGAGACCGAAAAGGCCTTCCAGCTGTCCTTCGTCTCCATGACCGAGGCCATCGTGGTGGCCATCCGCGCCGTCTCCTACCTGGTCATCGTCATCATCCTGGCGGTGATGGCCAACACCATGGCCATGACCGTGCGCGAGCGCACCGCCGAGTACGCCACCCTGAAGGCCCTGGGCTTTCCCCCGGGCTTCGTCGCCGCGCTGATCGTCGGCGAATCGGTGGCCATCGCCCTGCTCGGCGGCCTGATCGGCGTGGCCCTGACTTTCCCCCTGGCGACGGTGTTCGCCCAGGCCGTCGGTACCCTGTTCCCGGTGTTCAACGTCAGCGCCGAAACCGTCGCCCTGCAACTGCTCTGCGCCCTGGGCGTGGGGCTGCTGGCGGCGGCGGTGCCGGCGCGGCGGGCCATGGGCATCCGCATCGTGGACGGCCTGCGGGCGGTGGCGTGAGGTGCACATGGTGAGTGTGGTGAGTCCGGTGTATACGCGATGCTGACCCTGCCCCTCGCCTATTCCCTGCGCAACCTGTGGGCGCGGCGCCTGACCACGGCGCTCACCGCCGGCGGCATGGCCTTGGTGGTGTTCGTCTTCGCCGCCGTGCTGATGCTCGACGAGGGCCTGCGCACCACCCTGGTGGCCACTGGCAGCGACGACAACGTGGTGGTGATCCGTCGCTCGTCCGAAACCGAGGTGCAGAGCGGCGTCGAGCGGGTCCAGGCGGCCATCGTCGAGAGCCTGCCCGAGGTGGCCCTGGGCGACGGCGGCGCCATCCTGGCCTCGAAGGAATCGGTGGTGCTGATCTCCCTGTACAAGCGCGGCACCACCAAGCCGGCCAACGTCATCATCCGCGGCGCCGGCCCCCAGGGCCTCCAGCTGCGCCCCCAGGTGCGGTTGGTGGCGGGGCGCATGTTCCGCCCGGGCAGCAACGAGATCATCGCCGGCCGGGCCATCGCCGAGCGCTTCGAGCGCGCCGGTCTGGGCGAGCGGCTGCGCTTCGGCGGCCAGGAATGGCTGGTGGTGGGGGTGTTCGACGCCGGCCGCACCGGCTTCGATTCGGAAATCTGGGGCGACGCCGACACCCTGATGCAGTCCTTCCGCCGCACCGCCTACTCGTCGATGGTGTTCAAGCTGGCCGACCCGACGCGCTTTGCCGCGGTCAAGACGGCCATCGAAGCCGACCCGCGCCTGACCCTGGAGGCCAAGCGCGAGACCCGCTTCTACGCCGACCAGTCGGAAACCCTGTCCAAGTTCATCAGCATCCTCGGCGTCACCCTCTCGCTGATCTTCTCGGTGGGGGCGGTGATCGGCGCCATGATCACCATGTACGCCGCCGTGGCCAGCCGGGTCGGCGAGATCGGCACCCTGCGCGCCCTGGGCTTTCGCCGCAGCAGCATCCTCTTCGCCTTCCTCGGCGAATCCCTGCTGCTCGCGCTGGTGGGCGGCGTGGCCGGGCTGGTGCTGGCCTCGTTCATGCAACTGGTGACCATCTCCACCATGAACTGGCAGTCCTTCGCCGAGCTGGCCTTCTCCTTCACCCTGACCCCGGCCATCGTCGCCAAGAGCCTGGGCTTCGCCCTGTTCATGGGCTTCGTCGGCGGCTTCCTGCCCGCCTTCCGGGCGGCACGGCTGAACATTGTCGATGCCCTGAGGGCCGCGTAGTTAGGGGGTCTCCACGGGGTATGCCCGGAGATCCGCGCCCTGCCTTGCTCTCCGGGGTGGCATCGTCGAACCCCGCGCCAGTCCTAGGGTTTAGGGCGGTGCTATTTCCCGTCCCGGGGCGAGGAATCCACCGCGCCGCGCCGCCGCCGAACTCGGCCCAGGTTCTCGGGGGCTGAGCAATCCCGGCGGTGCGTGACCGGGCCGGGCCTTGTGCCCGGTCCGTGCCGCGACGGCCGCGACGGATTTCCCGGCCCCCAAAAGCACAACGCCCCGCACGGGGCGGGGCGCTGGGGGCCGAAGCGGCAGAACGGGCGGCGATCAGACGATCAGGCAGCCTGAACCGGGATCTGCTTGCTGTGGCGAACCATGCGGTTCTGGGAGTCGACGTACACCAGGTCCGGCTCGTGGCGGGCCAGTTCGGCCTCGGAGTAGGAGGCGAAGGTGGCGATGATCAACAGGTCGCCGGGCGCGGCGCGGCGGGCGGCGGAGCCGTTCACCGAGATGACGCCCGAACCGCGTTCGGCGCGGATCGCGTAGGTGGTGAAGCGCTCGCCGTTGTTGATGTTCCAGATGTCGATCTGCTCGTATTCGCGGATGTTAGCCGCGTCCAGCAGATCCTCGTCGATCGCACAGGAGCCCTCGTAGTGGAGCTCGGAGTGCGTCGTGGTGACGCGGTGCAGCTTGGACTTGAGCATGGTGCGTTGCATGGCGAATCCCTATGCCGAAGGTTGGGGAGGGGGCATTGTAATAGCCTACTTCCTGCTGTCAACGCCCGAGTTGTTGCAAAAAAACCTCATCAAATCTCAAGGTTATCAATCAGTCGCGTCTTGCCCAGACGGGCCGCGGCAAGAATCACCAGTGGCACGGCGTTTGCGCCGGTTGCCGGGGCGGCGGCGGGGGAGGGGGGGGTCAGGTCCGACTGTTGCCGCAACGCAACATAATCGGTTTGCCAGCCGGCGGCATTGAGGGCTGCGACGGCATCCCGCTCCAGCTTGGCATAGTCCCGCTCGCCGGCAAGCACGGCGGCGCGCAGGGCGGCGAGGGTGCGCGCCAGGCGCGGCGCTTCGGCCCGCTCGGCTTCGCTCAGGTAGCCGTTGCGCGAGGACAGGGCTAGGCCGTCGTCGGCGCGCACCGTGTCACCGCCGACGATGGCGATCGGCAGGGCCAGCTGGCGCACCATGTGGCGGATCACCATCAGCTGCTGGTAGTCCTTCTTGCCGAACAGGGCTACGGCGGGCTGGACGGCGTTGAACAGCTTGAGCACCACCGTGGCGACGCCGCGGAAGTGGCCGGGGCGGCATTCGCCTTCGAGCAACTCCTGGACCGGGCCCGGGTCCACCTGGACGGTCTGAGGCTCGGGGTAGAGGTCGGCCTCGGTGGGGGCGAACAGAATGTCCACGCCCGCCTCGCGCAGCTTGGCGCAATCGGCCTCGAAGGTGCGCGGGTACTTGTCGAAGTCCTCGTTGGGGCCGAACTGCAGGCGGTTGACGAAGATGCTCGCCACCACGGTGTCGCCGTGGGCGCGGGCCTGCTCCATGAGGGAGATGTGGCCGGCGTGGAGGTTGCCCATGGTGGGTACGAGGACGATGCGGCCGCGCCCGGCGAGGGCCTCGCGCAGGGCGGGAATGGCGGAAATGACTTGCATGGCGGTGCTCAGTAACAGTGTTCCGGGCCGGGGAAGGAGGCGTCCTTGACCGCGGCCACGTAGGCGGCGATGGCGGCGGCCACGGAGGGCTGGCCGGCCATGAAATTCTTGACGAAGCGGGCCTTCTTGCCCGGCGACAGGTCGAGCATGTCGTGCAGCACCAGCACCTGGCCGGAACAGTGGGCGGAGGCGCCGATGCCGATGGTGGGGATGGCGATCAGATCGGTGACGGCCTGGGCCAGGGCTTCGGGAATGGCTTCGAGCACGATCAGGCTGGCGCCGGCGTCCTGCAGGGCCAAGGCATCGGCCTTGAGCTTTTCCGCCGCCGCGTCGGTCTTGCCCTGGACCCGGTAGCCCCCCAGCTGGTGCACCGACTGGGGGGTGAGGCCGATGTGGCCGCACACCGGCACGCCGCGGCTGGTGAGGAAGCGCACCGTCTCGGCCATTTCCACGCCGCCTTCGATCTTCACCACCTGGGCGCCGGCGGCGAGCAGGGGCACGGCGTTGCGGAAGGTGTCCTCCGGGGTCACCTGGGAGGTGCCGAAGGGCATGTCGGCGATGATCAGGGGGCGCTTCGAGCCCCGGGCCACGGCGGCGGTGTGGTAGGCGATGTCGGCCAGGGTCACCGGCAGGGTCGATTCATGGCCTTGCAGCACCATGCCCAGGGAATCGCCGATGAGCAGGGAGTCCACACCGGCGTCGTCGCACAGGCGGGCGAAGCTGGCGTCGTAGCAGGTCAGCATGGCGATCTTGTCGCCGGCGGCTTTCATCTTGGCCAGGTCGGCGGTGGTCAGGCGGCGGGTGTCGGCATGAACGGACATGGATCAACCTCCCAGGTTGAAGAATTCACGGTGGCTGCGCTGAGTGGCCAGCCGCTCTAACAACAGGTGGAAATCGTCGTCCCGGTCGGCGAAGTTGAGATTGTCGGAATTGACGATCATCACCGGGCAGGCGTCGTAGTGGTAGGCGAAGTGGCTGTAGGCGTCGGCCAGGCGCACCAGGTAGGTGTCGTCCACCGTGCGCTCGTTGGCGCTGGCGCGGCGGCGCACCCGGGCGATCAGGTTCTCCGGCGCGGCCTGGAGAAAGATCACCAGGTCCGGGGCCAGCTCGGGCAGCGGCGCTTGCTGGCGGATGCGCTGGTACAGGGCCAGTTCGTCGTCGTCCAGGTTGAGCCGGGCGAACAGGGCATCCTTTTCGGCCAGGAAGTCGCACACCACCGGAGTCGCCTCCGCCGGCAGCAGGTGCTCCTGCAGCGCCGCCAGCTGTTCGTGGCGCTTCAACAGGAAGTGCAGCTGGGTGGGCAGGGCGTAGCGGTGACGATCCTGGTAGAAGCGGCCGAGGAAGGGATTGGCGTCCGGGTCCTCGATCAGCGGGCGGGCCTGCAGGTGGGCCGCCAGGCGGCGGGCCAGGGTGGTCTTGCCCGCGCCGATGGGCCCTTCCACGACGATGTGGCGGGCCTGGGCAAGCAGGGGTTTGGGGGAACCGTTCAAGGGCGATCCAGTCATGAGCGGAAGATGAAGTACACCGCCCCGCACAGACACAGCGCGGCCCACAGGTAGTCGAGCTTGAGGGGCTGGTTCATGTAGAAGACCACGAAGGGCACGAAGACGGTGAGTGTAATGGCTTCCTGGAGGATTTTTAGCTGGGCCAGGCTGAGCTGGCTGGCGCCGATGCGGTTGGCCGGCACCTGGAGCAGGTACTCGAACAGGGCGATACCCCAGGACAGCATGGCTGCCAGCCACCAGGGCCGGTCCGCCAGGTTCTTCAGGTGGGCGTACCAGGCGAAGGTCATGAACACGTTGGAGGCCGACAGCAGCACCACGGTGCGCAGGATCACCGGGGCATCGCTGACCATGGCGATGACGTTGCTCAGGCTCATTCGGGCAATTTCTCGATGTCCTGCAGACGCACTGCCGGCAGCCAGGCGGCCACCGAGCCCCGGCCGGGCAGGGCCAGCTGGGGGGCGATCTCCGCCAGGGGGGTGAGGACGAAGGCGCGCAGGTGCAGGCGCGGGTGGGGCAGCAGCAGGGTGGGCAGGGCGCCGGCGGCCAGGTCGGCGGCCAGATCCGTGCCGCTGGCGGCGAGGGCAGTGGCGTTGTCCCCTGTCGTTTGTGTCGCCGCTACCGCCGCACCTGCCGCACCTGCTGGTTTCGCCGGCCACAGACCGGCCAGATCGTCGTAGAGCAGCAAGTCCAGATCCAGGGTGCGCGGCGCCCAGCGCGGGTGGCTGTGGTGGCGGGTGCGCCCGCCGGCCGATTCCAGGGCGAGCAGGGCCGCCAATAAGGCCTGGGGCGATAGCGAAGTGGCCAGTTCGGCCACGGCGTTGATGTAGTCCGGCTGGACTTCGCCCGGGTTGGCGGTGATGGCGGCGGTGCGGTACAGGCTGGAGGCTGCCGCCAGGCGACAGTCCGGCAGCTGGTCGAGGGCGGCGAGGGCGGCGTGCACCTGGGCCACCGGGTCGCCCAGGTTGGCGCCCAGGGCGACGTAGGCCCGGTGCGGCAAACCGGGGAAAGAAGGGGAAGAGGGGAGTTCGGCCATGACGATGCCGGCGGATGGGTGCGGCGGGGCGGGGAGGCTAGGAGCGGCGTCCCCGCCGGTCGGCTTATTGAGGCGGTTGGCCGGACGGGCCGGCGCCGTCGGCGCCGCTACCCTTGCGGTTGTTGCTGCGCCGGCGGCGCTTTTTCCGGGCGCCGTCGCCCTCGCCCTTCTTGTCCGGCACGAGCATGTCCTGCTGCTCGTCGTAGTCGGCCACCATGAAGGCGCTCCACCAGTCGGCCAGCGCTTGCTCCACCTCGCCGGAGGCGGCGCGCAGCAGCAGGAAGTCGTAGGCGGCCTTGTAGCGGGGCTGGTCGAGCAGCAGGAAGGGGCGCTTGCCGGCGCGTGCTTCGAAGCGCGGCTGGAGCATCCAGATTTCCTTGATGTCGCCGGCGATGCGCCGGGTGATGGCGAGCTTCTGGCACTGCTTTTCCAGCACCTGGTCCATGGCCGCCATCAGGGCCGGAATGCGCCGCTCGCCCTTGTTCAGGTTCTTGTCCCACTGGGCCAGCACTTCGTGCCAGAGCAGGGTGGCAAAGAGGAAGCCCGGGGAGATCGGCTTGTCTTCCTTGACCCGCCGGTCGGTGGCTTCCAGGGCGAGGCGGACGAACTTCTCGCCGCGGGGCTGTTCCAGGATCACGTCGAGCAGCGGCAGCAGGCCGTGGTGCAGACCCTCCTCACGCAGCTGCTGCAGACACTTTAGCGAATAGCCGGAGGTGAGCAGCTTGAGCATCTCGTCGAACAGGCGCGCCGCCGGAATGTTCTCGATCAGTTCGGCCATCTCGCGGATCGGCCGGCGCGCCGCCGGGTCGATGGACAGGCCCAGCTTGGCCGCCAGGCGTACGGCGCGCAGCATGCGCACCGGGTCTTCCCGGTAGCGCACCGCCGGGTCGCCAATGATGCGCAGGGTCTTCTGCTTCAGGTCGGCGACACCGTGGTGGTAGTCGAGGATGGTCTCGTCGGCCGGGTTGTAATACAGGGCGTTGACCGTGAAGTCGCGCCGCGCCGCATCTTCGGCCTGGCTGCCGAAGACGTTGTCGTGGAGCACTCGGCCGTGCTCGTCGGTTTCGGAATCGTGCAGGCCGCGGAAGGTGGTGACCTCGATGATCTCGTCGCGCATCACCACGTGCACGATCTGGAAGCGCCGGCCGATGATGCGGGCGCGGCGGAAGCAGCGCTTGACCTGTTCCGGCGTGGCGTTGGTGGCCACGTCGTAATCCTTGGGGTCGCGGGCGAGCAGCAGGTCGCGCACCGCGCCGCCGACGACGAAGGCCTCGAAGCCGTTTTCCTGGAGCACCTCGCAGACGCGGCGGCCGCCGTAGGAGAGCTGGTCGCGGGTGACGCCGTGAGAGGACCGGCCAATCCGGGCCGCCTCGGTGACGAGGCCCTTCCCGGCCCCTTTCGGGCCACGGATGCGGGTAATGGCGCGGGTAATCAGCTTGCGGATCATCGTGGTGAGTGTGGGATCAAGTCAGCGGAGCCGTGCAGTGCACAAAATGGGGCG
Source organism: Oryzomicrobium terrae (assembly GCF_008274805.1). Taxonomy (NCBI): domain Bacteria; kingdom Pseudomonadati; phylum Pseudomonadota; class Betaproteobacteria; order Rhodocyclales; family Rhodocyclaceae; genus Oryzomicrobium; species Oryzomicrobium terrae. The sequence continues at coordinate 2,680,767 of NZ_CP022579.1, read as the reverse complement.
CAGTGTACGCCGGAGCGGAGCGCTTGGTAAGCGCTGCGGCAACATCGCGGGATGCGGGGCTCAGCCACGCAGGCTCAGCACTGGCCAGCCATCCCGTTCGGCGCGGCTGCGCAGGGTCGGGTCCGGATCCACTGCCACCGGGTGGCTGACCTTTTCCAGCAGCGGCAGATCGTTGTGGGAGTCGCTGTAGAACCAGGTCTTGGCGAAGCTGCCCCACCACAGGCCCTGGGATTCGAGCCAGGCCTCGACCCGGGTGATCTTGCCGGCCTGGAACGAGGGGATGCCGGTAGGGGCGCCGGTGAAGCGGCCCGAGGGCACGTCCACCGCCGGGATGGTGCCAATCAGGTGGGGGATGCCGAATTCCCGGGCAATCGGGCCGGTGACGAAGGAATTGGTGGCGGTGACGATGGCGCACAGGTGGCCGGCGTCCAGGTGGCGGGCCACCAGTTCCCGGGCCGGGGCGCCGATCAGGGGGCGGATGCGGTTGGCCACGTATTCGGCGTGCCAGGCGTCCAGCTCGGCCCGGTCGTGGCGGGCCAGGGGGGCGAGCTGGAAAGCGAGGAATTCGTCGATATCCAGGGTCCCGGCCTTGTAGTGCTCGTAGAAGGCCTTGTTCTTGGCTTCCTGGATCTCGGCGTCAACCGCGCCTTTACCGATAAGGAATTGGGCCCACTCGTAGTCCGAGTCGCCGGAGAGCAGGGTGTTGTCGAGGTCGAAGAGGGCAAGTTCCATGGGGCGTTGTCTGAATCAGGTGGAGTGCAGCACTTCCCGCAGCAGGGGCAGGGTGATGGGGCGCTTGCGCTCCAGGGAGAAACGGTCGAGGGCGACCACGATGGCGGCCAGGGAGCCCATGTCGCGGGGGGCGTGGCGCAGCAGGTAGTCCACCGCCCCCTCGGGCAGGGCCAGGCCCCGGGCGGCAGCCTGGGCGGCGATGGCGGCGCCCTTTTCGGCGTCGGAGAGCACTTGGGCCCGGTAGATCAGACCCGAGCCGAGGCGGGTGCGCAGGTCCTCGCGCAGGCCCACCGCAGCGGGGGGCTGGTGGGCCGCCACCAGCAGCTTGCCGCCTTCGGCCTTGAGCCGGTTGAAGCCGTTGAACAGGGCCTGCTCGCCGGCGGCATCGAGGGCATCCACGTTGTCCACGGCGACGAAGGGTACGTCGTCGGGCCAGGCGGCCAGGGCCGGGTCGGTAGCGGCGTCGAGATACTCGGCGCCGCTGGCACGCAGCAGGTGGGTGCGGCCGCTGCCCGTCTCGCCCCACATATAAAAGAGCGGCTCCTGGCTTCGCTCCGACAGCCAGCCGTTGAATCCGGCGATCAGCTCGGCGTTGCCGCCGACGACGAAATTGTCGAAGGTGGGCCGGGCTGCGGGCATCAGGTCGAGGAGCAGTTGGCGCATGGGGAGGGTTGGCTGGGGTGGAGCGGTGTTTTGAGCTAAAATCACGCGTTTTCAGTGGGCTGGCCGCAAGGCACCAAGGGCGCGATTCTAGCATCTTGCCCCGTCCATCCTTCCAGCCCGCGCGGCGCCCCGGCCTGTCCGGCGCCCGGCATCGACCCGTGCCGACGCCCCATTGGCCTGGCTGTCCGTCCCTTTCGTCTTCTTTTGCGCCTTTCCGTCATGACCCAACAGACTTCCTCCTCTTCCTCCCCGCTCTCGTACCGCGATGCCGGTGTGGATATCGACGCCGGTGATGCGCTGGTCGACCGCATCAAGCCCCTGGCGAAAAAGACCCTGCGGGAAGGCGTCATGGCCGGCATCGGCGGCTTCGGCGCCCTGTTCGAAGTGCCCAAGAAGTACAAGGAGCCGGTGCTGGTGTCCGGCACCGACGGCGTCGGCACCAAGCTCAAGCTGGCCTTCGACCTGAAGCGCCACGACACCGTGGGCATCGACCTGGTGGCCATGAGCGTGAACGACATCCTGGTTCAGGGCGCCGAGCCCCTGTTCTTCCTCGACTACTTCGCCTGCGGCAAGCTCGACGTGGACACCGCCGCCCGGGTGGTGGGCGGCATCGCCGCCGGCTGTGAGCAGGCCGGCTGCGCCCTGATCGGTGGCGAAACCGCCGAAATGCCGGGCATGTACCCGGACGGCGAATACGACCTGGCCGGCTTCGCCGTCGGCGCCGTGGAAAAGTCCAAGATCATCAACGGCTCCACCATCGTCCCCGGCGACGTGGTGCTCGGCCTGGCCTCCTCCGGCGCCCACTCCAACGGGTACTCCCTGGTGCGCAAGATCCTGGCCCGCGCCAACCCGGACGTGGATGCCACGTTCGACGGCGACAAGACCCTGGCCGACGCCATCATGGCTCCCACCCGCATCTACGTGAAGTCGGTGCTGGCCCTCCTCGCCGCCATGCCCGAGGCCGTCAAGGGCCTGGCCCACATCACCGGCGGCGGCCTCACCGAGAACGTGCCCCGCGTCCTGCCCGAGAACGTGGTGGCCGACCTGGACAAGTCCGCCTGGCCCCGTCCCAAGCTGTTCCAATGGCTCCAGGCCGAAGGCAATGTGGCCGAGGACGAGATGCACCGCGTCTTCAACTGCGGCATCGGCATGGTGATCGTGGTCCCGGCCGACAAGGCCGCCGCCGCCCAGGCCGCCTTGGCAGCCGCCGGCGAAGCCGTCTGGCAGATCGGCACCATCCGCGCCCGCAACGGCGACGAGCACCAGACCCAGGTGCGCTAAGCAGGCTTCCACGCTATGCCGGCTTAGCCGGCGTGGTAGTGCCCCAAACGCCAAGGGCGGCCCGGAAGTGATTCCGGGCCGCCCTTGGCGTTTTTACTGCGACCGCTTGCACCGTGGAGGGCGTGGTGACACCGAGATCGCCACGATTTTGCTCTGTGCTTTTTACTTTGCGTGCTCCGCGTCTCTGCGGGCTCTGCGTCGAGTGCTGTTACGGTTTTCAGCCCTTCGGCCAGAGAATCATCTGGGTGCAGCGGAACAGGGCGATGGTGCGGCCGGTGGCTTCGTCGCTGACCACCGCGTCCCACACCTGGGTGGTGCGGCCCAGGTGCTGGGCGGTGGCGACGCAGGCCACGGCGCCGTCGCGCACCGTGCCCAGGTGGTTGCTCTTCAGTTCGATGGTGGTGAACGATTCGGCGCCTTCGGGCAGGTGGGCGATGGTGGCGTAGCCGCAGGTGGTGTCGGCCAGGGCGACGATGCTGGCGGCGTGGAGGAAGTCGTTGGGGGCGAAGTGCAGTTTCTTCACCGGCATGCGGCTGGTGAGGCGCTTTTCCGCCAGTTCGACCATCTCGACGCCGAGGAAGCCCGGCAGGTACTCGCCGCCGCGGGCGTTGAGTTCGGCGACGGAAATTTCGGGGCGCAGCCGGCTCATGGGTGGGTCTCCTTATAGCTCTGTTGGGGTGGGGCGGGGATAAATCGGGTGGTCAGGCCGGCTGGGCCGCTGGGCGCAGCATCGGGGCTTCCTTGATCGGCAGGTTGGCCAGGGCGGCCAGGGCCGCCAGCACCATGTCGGCGTACCACATCCAGGTGAAGTCGCCGAAGCGGGTCACCGCCAGGCCTCCCAGCCAGGCGCCGAGAAAACCGCCGATCTGGTGCGAGAGCAGGGTCAGGCCGAACAGGGTGGCCAGGTAGCGGGTGCCGAACAGCTTGCCGACGATGGCCGCCGTGGGCGGCACGGTGGCCAGCCAGGTGACCCCCAGGCCGGCGGCGAACAGGTAATAGGCCCAGTCGGTGCGCGGCATCAGCAGGTAGGCGCCGATCAGCACCGCCCGGGAGGCGTACATGGCCGCCAGCACGTGCTTGCTGCGGTAGCGGGCGATGCAGCCGCCGGCGTAGAGGCTGCCGGCGATGTTGGCCAGGCCGATGATCGCCAGGGACCAGCTGGCCACCGAGGGCGGCAGGCCGCACAGGTCGATCTCGCCGGGCAGGTGGGTGACCAGGAAGGCGATGTGGAAGCCGCAGGTGAAGAAGCCGGCGTGCAGCAGCAGGTAGCTGCGGTCGGCCAGGGCCTCGTGCACGGCGGCGCCCAGGCCCTTGTCCTGGCTGGCGTGGCCGTGGGCCGCATCGGCGGCGTGGGTGGGGCCGGTCAGCTTGCCCACCAGGGGCAGGGCGGCCAGGGCGGCGACGGCCATGGCCCACAGGGCGCCCATCCAGCCAAAGGACTGGATCAACTTTTGCAGGATCGGGGCGAAGACGAACTGGCCGAAGGAGCCGCCGGCGTTGATCACCCCCGAGGCCGCGCCCCGGGATTCCAAGGGCAGGCGCTGGGCCGCCGCACCGATCAGTACCGAGAAGCTGCCGGCGCCGGAACCCATGGAGGCGAGCAGCCCCAGGGTCATGGCCAGGGCGAAGCCGCTCTGGGCAAAGGGGGTGAGGGCGCAGCCCAGGGCGAGCACGACAATGCCGCCGATGAGCACGCCCCGGGGGCCGTAGCGGTCGGCCACGGCGCCGGCGATGGGCTGGATCGCCCCCCAGGCGAACTGGCCCAGGGCCAGGGCGAAGCTGATGGTGGCGATGCCCAGGCCGGTGGAGGTGTTGAGGGGGCTGACGATCAGGCCGAAGGACTGGCGGATGCCCATGGTGACCATGAGGATGCCGGCGGCGGCCAGGGTGACCGCCAGCACCCGGGGCCGGCGTAGGGACTGGAACATGGCAGTGCTCGCGAAGACGATGCACCGATTGTGGTGGCGTCGGTGCGCTGCGACAACTGATTTAATATGCGCAATACGATAGTTTTTCTACGCCATGAAACCACTACCCCCACTCAAGGCCCTCGTCGCTTTTGACGCTGCCATGCGCAGCAATAGTTTTTCTGTTGCCGCAGAAGAACTGTCGGTGACCCCGGGAGCCGTCGGCCAGCAGATCCAGAAGCTGGAAGCCTGGCTTGGCACCCCCCTGTTCACCCGGCAGGTGCGCCAGGTTCAACCGACCGCCGAGGCCCTGGCCTACTGGGCGCGTATTCAGCCGGCCCTGGCCCAGATCGCCGATGCCAGCCACAAGCTGCGCGACAGCCGCAGTGCCGGGGTGTGGCTGTCGATGTTGCCGAGCTTCGCCGCCAAGTGGTTTCCCGCCCGCATGGCCCGGCTGCTGACCAGCCATCCCCACCTGCAACTGCACCTCAACGCCACCACCGCCCTGGTGGATTTCGAGCGGGAGCCCATCGATCTGGCGATCCGCTACTTCGACGGCAACGCCCCCCACCTGGATACCACCCTGCTCTACGACGACGAGGCCCGCGTCTATTGCAGCCCCGCCTACGCCGCGGCCCTGGGATTGACCGCGCCTGGCGACGTGGCCCGGGCCACCCTGCTGGTGACCACCATGCATCCCCACTGGGAACGCTGGCTGGCCGAGTTCGCCACCCTGACGGCGGCCCGGGTCGCCGCCATCCCGCGCATCCACTTCGACCTGGGGCTCACCGCCATCGAAGCCGCCAAGCAGGGCCAGGGGCTTGTGATGACCAGCCCTCTGCTGGTGGTGGAAGAGGTGGCCGCCGGCACCCTGGTCGAACCGTTTGGCGGTCCGTCTGCCTCCCCTTGCCGCCTGCCCCTGGCCAGCGGCTACTACCTGGTGCACCACCGCACCCAGGCCCTGCGCCCGGCGGCCGCCGAGGTCAAAGCCTGGTTCATCGCCGAGGTGCGGCGCTAGGCGAGGTGACGGCGGCACGGGGGGGGCTTGCCGCCGGGCCTGGCCGGAACGGCGCCAATGGCTTAGACTCCCGCCCTTTCCGCTTCACCCCTCCCTTCCCTACGCAGATGCCCCACGCTCCTGCCACCGACCTGCGCTACGCCCCTCGCGGCGTGAGCCTCGGTGGGCGCGTGTTCCGGGTGTTGTTCCGTCCGGCACGTCTGTGGAGCGTCACGCCCGCACCTGCCTTTCCGGTTTCAGGGTCTCCCGCAGTGCTTTCCAAGGCCGTGCGGGGCCATCGCCAGGGCTGACCAGCCCCACCTCCCCGCACGGCGCCTTGCCCAAGGACGCGACCGCATTGTTCGCGCGCGCCTTGTTCAACGTGCAGCCTGGGAGCATCCACCATGCCGTGGTGTCGATTCGGAGCGGTAAACGCCCGCTCCGCGCCACCCTCCCATCCAGGTCCGGTCCCGCCGGGCCGCCTTGCCGGCAGGGCCGGTCCCCTGTCCGGGCTGCGCTTCCTGTGACGTTTGTGATTGTTGCGCCATCGCCGCCACGCGCTTCGTGCCGGTGCCGGCGCACACGGGCACTGCCATGGACATCCTCAACACCTTCGACATCACCAAGAATTTCGTCAAAGCCAAGCGCCCCTGCGCCGATGGCTTCCGCTGGTTCATCCGCCACCACCAGGACGGCAGCAACTACCAGGATCTGCTCGATGCCCTGGTCGCCGCCGGCCGGGTCAACGACGCCTGCTGGTTGCTCGACCAGTTCGGCCCCACCGATGGGGTGCTGGCGGTGGATCGCCTGGAGGTGGACGCCATCGTTTTCGCCGGCACCCTGGAGGTGCGCGGCAACATCGAGGCCGACACCCTGGTGCGGGCCGGCCGCGCCATTTCCGCCGGGGGCAGCATCCGCACCGGCACCGCCCTGGTGGCCGGGGAAGACGTCAAGGCCGGCGGCGGCATCCGCAGCGACGGCAGCGCCGACGTGGGCGGCGACCTGCGCGCCGGCTGGGGCGTGGAAACCGGCGGCGACCTGACCGTGGGCGGCGACCTGCGGGCCGCCTGGGATCTGCTCTGCCGCGGCGACCTGCGCCTGGACGGCAACGCCTACGTCGGCCAGGACGTGATCGTCAGCGGGCCGATCTATTGCGGCAAGAGCCTGCGTGCCGGGGGCGGCATCACCGGAGAAGACACGGTGCGCGCCGGCAACGGCATCCTCGCCGGCGGCGACATCCGCACCGCCCGGCACCTGGAAGCCGGCTGGGGCATCAAGGCCGGCGGGGAAATGGTGGCCGAAGGGGCGATCCGGGCCGGCGAGAGCCTGCACGCCCAGGGCGAGATCCGCGCCGGCAGCGGCTTCGGCATCTTCGCCGGGCTGGACGTGGCGATGGCTTCCTGGGACACCAGCGCCCGGGTCTGCGCCGCGACCCGCCCCGACGCCCTGATGAGCGGCTGCTGGGCCGGCGCCTGTCTGGCCTGACGGGCCGTCACGCCCCGTCTCCGCCTCTCTCCCCGCAAAGGAAAACCGACATGACCGCCCTGCTGGCCCCCCTGCCATGGCCGCCCTGGCGCGGCCTCGGGCTGGAACTGCGCATCGACGTGCAGCACCGCCCCGACGCCCTCGACAACGAACTCGACACCCTCCACCGCCGCCTCGTCACCCCCGGCGGCGCGCTCCACGGCATCGCCACCCTCGACATCGACTCCCCCTGGCCGTCCCTGGTCTTCCGCTACCGCGAAGCCGACGGCGAGCACTACGTGTACGTCGAAGACACCGCCCACGGCTGCCTCGCCGGCTACACCGTGTTCAACCGGCTGATCGAGGTCGGCCGCCGCGCCGACCCCTACCTGCGCGCACCCCACTCCAAATACGCCCCGGCCTACCAGCGCCGCGGGCTATGCACCGCCGTTTACGAATGGGCCCTGGGGAGCGGCATCTGCCTGCTCAGCGGCGCCCGCCAATCCCCGGGCGCCCACGCCCTGTGGCACGCCCTGGCCCGGCGCCATGCCCTGGGCTACGTCGATGTGCGCGACAAGACGCCGCGCTACCTGGGCCGCCGCGTGGACCGGACGGTGCACGACGACCTGCACACCCGCATGCTGCTGCTCGGCGCCGGGTGGAGCGTCGACCGGCTGGTTGAGGCGGCGGGGATGGAGCGGGTGGGGGAGTAGGGGCTGAGTGTATTGCGACTAGCTAAGCGCACTTTTTACATTTGCAACCAGTGGCGAGCTGCATTTTAAGTTTTCCTCCTGGTGTTTATTGGCTGCTCTTCAAGGTCGAAAATTTCCATTCGGGAGTGCAATGGACTTGGTTTGATTAATTTGTTTAATTGTTGGCCTTGTGGTTTTTTCCCGAAAAAAGAAAGTTTGCAATTTTTTTATACTTTATGTTGCCATCGTCAATAAGCTCTCTTGATGAAACTAAGTAGCGCTTTGTTTGTTCTGCTATTAGGTGGTTGTGTATTATGGCTAGTGTTTGAATGAAATCTTCATTGAAATCTTTTTCCTGTTTGTGCATTATAAATAGTGCGTTGGGGGATAGTGCTATTGATAAAACGTAGATAGGGTTTCCGCCGCTGGCGCCATTTACAACCACAGGAGTGTCACTGGTTAAAAAGTGATCATTTCCTTCAGGAAGGCGGGCAACCATCCATGTCATGTTGGCAAAGTGGCTGATGGTTTCATTGTTACATATCCATTTCACCATCTCGGCTAGTACGGTGTTATTTGCTATGGCTGCTATGTCCATTTCGTCCAAGAAGGCATGCCGTTCTCCTTCCTGTACTTCATGAACTGCTTTTATTTTCGAGAATTCTTCATTTGCAAGCTTGTTAGCGCTATTTTTTATTGATTCAATTCTGCTGGGTGATCTCTCTAGGAGGGAATTGATGAAAATGCTCCAAACGAGACGATCTTCTTTAGATAAGCTTTGAGGGCCGGACTGGATCAGTTTTTTAATTACTTTGCTTGCCTTGGAATCGAGGGGGGAGAAAAAATTCTCCTCAATGCTATTGGTTGATTGATTTTGATTTTCAAAGAATTCTGGAATTCTTGAATAAAGGCCGTTTTGGTAGCCAACTGATCTTGCAGATTTCTTTCCGAATAGTAAGCGCCCTGCGTTATCACGGCAGTAAAGCCAAAACGCTGATTTTCCTGGGATATACCATTCACGCAGATAAAACTGTGGGACGTAATGATGGCGTTGCACTGGAAATAACCCTGGTTTAAGTGGGAGATTCTGGTAACGACTGCATGCGTTGTTCCGCGCACAGTTTTCTTAATCTGATGAAATGAAGCGTTGGATTAGTGTCATGGGGTAATAAACCCCGCGCCAGTCCTCGATCTTCAGGGTGTATGCCCGGAGAGCAAGGACTGGCGCGGGGTTTCAAGGTGGCCTCGTGGAAGTCCGCGCCCCGCTTGGGTTTGCGGGGGGCGGTAGGGGCGGGGATTAGACCCGGAACTGGTCCACGGTGCTGCGCAACTGGGCGGCGACCACGTTCAGTTCCTCGGCGGCGGCGGCGCTTTGTTGGGCGTCGGTGGTGTTGCGCTCGGTCATGCCGGCGATCTTTTCCAGGCCCTGGGCGACGTTGGCGCTGGCGGTGCTCTGTTCCTGAATGGCGGCGGTGATGGTGGCCACGGCGGCGGTGACCTGGGCGGCGCCCTCACGGATGCGGTTGATCGCCGCGTCGGCGGCGGCGGCCAGTTCGACGCCGCTGGCCACCTGGTCCACCCCTTGGTTCATGCTCGTCACGGCGTGGCGGGTGCCGTGCTGGATGCGCTCGATCATGGCGCCGATCTCGTGGGTGGATTGGCTGGTGCGCTCGGCCAGCTTGCGCACTTCGTCGGCCACCACGGCGAAGCCGCGGCCCGCTTCGCCGGCCCGGGCCGCTTCGATGGCGGCGTTGAGGGCGAGCAGGTTGGTCTGGTCGGCGATTTCCTTGATCACCTGGACGATGGCGGAGATTTCCTCCGATTCCCGGCCCAGTTGCTCGACGGCGCCGGAGGCGGAACGCACCGTTTCGGCGATGTGGTTCATGGCGGCCACCGCCTGCTGGATGGTGGCCGAGCTTTCCTGGGAGACCTCGGCGGAGTGGCCGGAGATGGTGTGGGCCTCGGCGGCGTGCTGGACGATCATCTCGATGCTGGCGGTCATCTCTTCCACGGCGGCGGCCATGCCCGAGGCGGCGTCGCTCTGCTGCTCGGAGCTGTGCGCCACCCGGCCGGCGGAGGAGTGCAGTTGGCCGGCGTCGCTGGCCACCGCGCTGGCGGCCTTGTGCACCTCGGTGATGGTGCCGCCGAGGCGCTTGATCATGGTGGCGAGGGCGGCCATCAGTTCGCCGATCTCGTCCCGGCTGCGTACTTCAACCTGGGTGGTGAAGTCGCCTTCGGCCACCTTATTGGCGGCCTGCACCGCCGCGCCCAGGGGGCGGCTGACCCAGCGCCGGGCGGCGACCCAGACGATGGCGAAGACCACCGGCACGAACAGCAGGGCCACCAGCATCAGCCCCTGACCGGAGCGCTTGCCTTCGTCGTTGAACTCGTTCAGGTAGCTGCCCGAGGCCAGGGTCCAGTTCCACGGGGCGTAGTGGTTGAACACCACCACCTTTTCCCGGGGCTTCTCTTCGCCCGGGTTCTGCCACCAGTAGGTGATGATGCCGTTGCCCTGGCTGATCATTTCCTTGACGAATTCCTTGCCGTCGCTGTCTTTGGCGTCGAGCAGGTTGGTGCCTTCCTTGGCCGGGTGGATCACCAGGCGGCCCTTGTCGGTGCCCACGTCCAGGGCGTAGGGGTAGCCGGTGTCGCCGATCTTGAGCGCCAGCACCCGCTTCTTCAGCGCGGCCAGGCCGTCGGTGAAGTCCAGGCCGACGAAGAAGGCGCCGATCACCTGACCGGCGTCGTCCTTGATCGGGATGTAGTGGGTCATGAAGTCCCGCCCCAGCATCTTGGCCTTGCCGGTGTAGGTCTGGCCCTTGAGCAGGGCGGGCACCGCCGGGTGGGTGGGGCCCAGGGGCACGTCCGAGGCGCGCTCGCCCTTTTCGTTGGTGATCGAGGTGGAGGTGCGCAGGAAGTCGTCGCCGCGCCGGGTCAGCACCGTGGCGGGGGTGCCGGCCACGGCGGTGAAACGGTCGGGGATGGCGGTTTCGCGGGCGACGATGGGGCTGCGGCCGTGGTGCAGCACGCCGTCAGCGTCCATGGAGAACTTGTCCGGGTAGTTGCTGGCGAAGACCTTGCCGAGCCGTTCCACCGTCTGGCTGAGACCGGAGTTATAGGCATCGATCATGTCGATGATCATGCGGTTGTTGGTCTTCAGCGCATCGAGGGACTTCTGCTCCAACTTGGCGGTGAGGTACTGGGACAGGCCGAAGGCGGCGGCCAGGAGCAGGGCGGTGATGCTGGCCGCCAGGATGATGCTGAGCTTGGTGGCGACGGACGTGCGTCTTCCGGACATTGGGGGTCTCCTCCCGTTTGTGCCTGTTGTGGCTTGTTGTAGTGATGGCGTTGTCATCCATCGAAGGGGGCTTGTACCTGCCGAGTGGCGAAAGTACTTTGATTTGCAGCAAGACTTGCTGTTTTTTCCGGGCCGGGCGGAGCAACGGTCCGAGCCGGCGGATGGCCGGCGGTGCAGGGATGGCTTAGGGATGGCTTAGGGATGGATCAAGGGTGGCGTGTCCGTTTAACCGCACGAATGGGGTGTTTGTGCGGAAATCCGCACGGGTTTTGCGGAATTCCGCTCGCGCCGCTCCTCGGGAAGCCCCCCCCTGGGTAACGGTAAAGAAACGGAAATGCTTATGAAACAAACAGCTAAGGCTCTTCTATAAGACCTGGCACGGGCTGTGCAAAGAAGCCTCCGTCCGAGACGGCCCGGGAATCCCCCGGGCGGCCTCTTCCCGACACATCCAAAGGAGGATCTCCATGCGCAAGCACGCTATTGCCACCGCCCTCGCCGTTGCCCTGCCGGCCGCCGGCCTGTCCGTTTCCGTTGCCCACGCCGACGACGTGGTGCGCCTGGGCAACCTCAAGTTCGCCCACTACGGCGCGGTTTCCTACATGAAGGAAGTCTGCGGCAAGTACGGCGTCAAGGTCGAAGAGCGCATGTTCCCGAAGGGCCCGGACATCATGCCGGCCATCGTCGCCGGTGAGATCGACATCGCCGCCCTGGCCTCCGACGGTGCCATCTCCGGCCGCGCCAACGGCGTGCCCATCGTCACCGTGGCCGGCTTTGCCAAGGGCGGCGCGCGCATCGTCGCCGGCGTCGATTCGGGCATCAAGAACCTGAACGACCTGAAGGGCAAGAAAGTCGGCGTGACTCGCGGCGGCGCCCAGGAGCTGCTGCTCCTGGCCGAACTGGAAAAGGTCGGCCTGACCTGGTCCGACAAGCCGGGCAAGGACGTGCAGATCGTCTACCTGGCCTTTGCCGACCTGAACCAGGCCCTGGCCGCCAAGCAGATCGACGCTATGTGCCAGTCCGAGCCCCAGTCGTCGCAAGCCCTCAACAAGAAGTTCGGCGTCGAGGTGATCAAGCCCTACAACACCGCCATGGGCGAGCCGTACCGCCTGCTGGTGATGTCCGAGAAGATGTACACCGAGAAGAAGGACGTGGCCCAGCGCGTTATGAAGTGCTTCGTCGAGTCCACCGCCCTGTTCAACAAGGACCCGGCCCTGGCCGAGAAGTACGTGCGCGAGCAGATGTTCAAGGGCCAGATTTCGTCCCAGGACTTCAAGGACGCCATGGACAACGCCGACTACACCTACGACGTGTCCCTGGAGCACATCGACACCACCACCGCCTTCATGCAGAAGTTCGGCGTCGGCCGCATGAGCAAGCCGCCCAAGGCTGCCGACTGGGTCAAGCTCGACCTGCTGCAAAAGGCCAAGGCCGACCTCAAGGTGAAGTAAGGAGCGATCGTCCATGAAACGTCTCAACGCGATCCTCCACGGCCTGGCCGTGCCGGTGGTCCTGCTGGTGCTGTGGGAAATCTGCTCCCGCGCCGGCCTGGTCTCGGAAGTGGTGCTGCCGGCCCCCTCGGCGGTGGCCCTCAAGTGGTGGCAGTCCCTGCTGCCGGCCCAGGACTTCGACCCGGCCGCCGGGTCGTACCTGGCCTGGCTGTTCTCCGGTGAGCTGCTGCACGATGCCTGGGCCAGCATGTACCGGGTGGTGGTGGGCTTTGTCATCGGCGCCGGCCTGGCCCTGCCGGTGGGCCTGTTGATGGGTGCCAACGCCCGCATCTACGACCTGTTCAACCCCCTGGTCCAGGTGCTGCGCCCGATCCCGCCGATCGCCTACATCCCCCTGGCGATCCTGTGGTTCGGCCTGGGCAACCCGCCGTCGTTCTTCCTCATCTCCCTGGGCGCCTTCTTCCCGGTGCTGATGAACACCATCGCCGGGGTGCGTCACGTGGACGGTATCTACCTGCGCGCCGCGCGCAACCTGGGGGTCAAGCCGCTGACCATGTTCGCCCGGGTGATCCTGCCGGCGGCCACCCCCTACATCCTGGCCGGGGTGCGCATCGGCATCGGCACCGCCTTCATCGTGGTGATCGTCTCCGAGATGATCGCGGTGAACGACGGCCTGGGCTTCCGCATCCTGGAGGCGCGCGAGTTCATGTGGTCCGACAAGATCATCGCCGGGATGATCACCATCGGCCTGCTCGGCCTGGCCATCGACGTGGCCATGAACAAGCTGAACAACCACCTGCTGCGCTGGCACCGCGGCCTGGAACACTGACCGGCCAAGGAGAGACCCCATGTCCAGCCAAATCATCGTCAGCGGCGTGAACAAGGTTTTCCGCACCCCGGAAAAAGACGTCATCGCCCTCAAGGACATCAACCTCACCATCAACCCCGGTGAGTTCGTCTGCCTGCTCGGCCCCTCGGGCTGCGGCAAATCCACCCTGCTCAACGCCGTGGCCGGCTTTTCCCTGCCGAGCAGCGGTTCGATTACCGCCGCCGGGGCCACCGTTACCGGCCCCGGGCCGGAGCGGGGCATGGTGTTCCAGGAATACGCCCTGTTCCCCTGGATGACCGTGGCCCAGAACATCGCCTTCGGTCTGGAGGTGAAGGGCCTGGGCAAGGCCGAGATCGCCGCCAAGGTGGAAAGCCTGCTCGACACCCTGAGCCTCAAGGACTTCCGCAACCGCTTCCCCAAGGACCTGTCCGGCGGCATGCGCCAGCGGGTGGCCATCGCCCGGGTGCTGGCCCTGGATTCGCCGATCATGCTCATGGACGAGCCCTTCGGCGCCCTGGACGCCCTGACCCGGCGCAACCTGCAGGACGAGCTGCTGCGCATCTGGAAGGAGTTCGGCAAGACCATCCTGTTCGTCACCCACTCGATCGAGGAATCGATCTACCTGGCCGACCGCATCGTGGTCATGACCTACCGGCCCGGCACCATCAAGCGCGACCAGTGGGTGGACATTCCCCGCCCCCGGGACCCGGCCGCGCCGGCCTTCAATGAGCTCAAGCGCGAACTGGGCCGCCTGGTGATGGAAGAGCAGCAGCGCCACGCCGCCGATGAGCTGAAGCTGGCCGCGGTGGACTGACGGCGGGCCGGGCCGGGGCGGTAAAATCTCCGCTCCGCCGGCCTGGCCCGGCACTGCTGCGGCGCTGCCGGGCCCACGCCCCGCCGTGCGTCCGCCCTCCATTCCGCTGGCTCGTCCCTTGATCCCCCGTTTTCAACTACCCCCTTTCCTCTCCGGCCGCGGCTCCGCGCCGGGGAGGTACTTTTTCGTCAGTAACAGCACCCTGGCCGGGCTGCTCGCCGCCCTGGCCTGCCTGGCCGTGGGCCTGGGCAGCTACCGCCTGCTGTCCGGCTGGCAGGTGGCCCAGCTGGCCCACACCAACGCCCAGCGCCTGGGGGCCTACGGCGTCAGCCTGGAAAACGCCCTGGCCCGCCACGAGACCCTGCCTTTCGTGCTGGCCCAGGACCACCGCCTCCACGACCTGCTCGACCACCCCAACGACCCGGGCCGGGTCGATACGGTCAACCGCTACCTGGAGCTGGTCCAGGGCCGTGCCGGCGTCACCGCCGCCTACCTGACCGACGCCGCCGGCTTGACCCTGGCGGCGAGCAACTGGGCCACCTCCCAGAGCTTCATCGGCCAGCACTACACCTTCCGCCCCTATTTCACCGAAGCCATGGAAGGGCGTCCCGGCCGCTTCTACGGCGTCGGCGCCACCACCGGCGATCCGGGCTATTTCATTTCCGCGCCGGTACAGCAGAACGGCACGATCCGCGGCGTGGTAGTGGTCAAGGTCAGCCTGGCCGCTTTCGAGACCGCCTGGCGCGAGAGCGGCGACGCCCTCAACCTGGCCGACGCCCACGGCGTGCTGTTCCTCGCCAGCCTGCCCGACTGGCGCTACCGTTCCTTGGCGCCTCTGCCCCCGGCGGTGGAAGCCGAACTGCACGAAACCCGCCAGTACGGCCCCTATCCCCTGCTGCCGGTGAAGGCCAGTGCGGCCCTGAGCTTTGCCGATCCGGTCCGGCCGATCACCCTGTGGGACAACGGCGGCGGCCGCCACGAGGCCCTGATGCAGACCCTGCCGGTGGGCCCCCTGGGTTGGCGCCTGGTGCTCTTTTCCGACCTAGCCAGCGCCTACGGCCTGGCGGCCGCCCAGGCCACTGCCCTGGGCTTTGCCACGGCCTTTCTGCTCGCCCTGGGCTTCTTCGCCCGGCAGCGCCATTCGCGCCTGCAGGAGCGCCGCGCCGCCCGGGCCGAGCTGGCCCGGGTGAACGCCGAGCTGGAGGCCAAGGTGGCCGAGCGCACCGCCCTGCTCACCGCCACCAACGCCCGCCTCGAAGAGCAGCTGGAGGCCCAGGCCGATGCCGAGCGCATCCTGCGCGCCACCCAGGATCGGGCGCTCCAGGCCGGCCGGTTGGCGGCCCTGGGTCAGATGGCGGCGGGCATCACCCATGAACTGAACCAGCCCCTGGCCGCCCTCAACACCCTGTCGGACAATGCCGTGGCCTTTTTGCAGCGGGGCAAGCCCGAGGGGGCGGTGGACAACCTGCGCCTGATCAGCCAGCTGGCCGGGCGCATGGGGCGCATCGTCGGCGAACTGAAGGCCTTCGCCCGGCGGGGCCAGAGCGAGCTGGCGCCGGTGTCGGTGCGCGAGGCTCTCGACCACGCCCTGTTCATCGTCGAACTGCGCCGCCGCGAGCTCGATGCCACCATCGCCCTGGCCCTGCCCGAGCCGTCCCCCCAGGTGTTGGCCGACCCGGTACGCCTGGAACAGGTGCTGGTGAACCTGCTGCGCAACGGCCTCGATGCCGTGGCCGAGGTGGACGCCGGCGACCCCCAGCGCCCGGGCGGGCGGCGCCTGCTGGTCAGCGTCAGCCGCGTGCCGGCCTACCATGATCCCGAGGACGAGGGCGGCGAGCCCCGGGGCAGCACCGGCGTCAGCCTGGTGCGTATCGTCATCGCCGACCAGGGCCCCGGAATTCCGCCCGAGGTGCTGCCCCAGTTGTTCGAGCCCTTCTTCACCACCAAGCCGGTGGGCGATGGGCTGGGCCTGGGGCTGTCGATCTCCCTGACCATTGCCGAAAGCTTCGGCGGCACCCTGGCGGCGCGCAACCGCCCCGAGGGCGGCGCCGAATTCATCCTGGAGTTGCCCGCCGCATGAGCGCCCTATCCGTGCATGCCGACCCTGCCGCCCCTCTGTCGGTGTTTCTCGTCGAGGACGACCCGGTGGTGCGCCACGGGTCCGAACAGGCCTTGGCCCTGGCCGATCTGCCGGTGCAAAGCTTCGCCGATGCCGAATCGGCCCTGAACGCCCTGGTCGTCGCCCCCTCGGCGCGCAGCGTCGGGGTGGTGATCAGCGACGTGCGCCTGCCCGGTCGCGACGGCCTGTCGCTGATGACCGAGCTGCGCCAGCGCGACCCGGACCTGCCGGTGATCCTGGTCACCGGCCATGGCGACGTGGCCATGGCGGTGGAGGCGATGCGCGAGGGCGCCTACGACTTCATCGAGAAGCCCTTTTCCTCCGACCGCCTGGTGGATTCGGCCCGCCGCGCCCTGGACAAGCGTGCCCTGATCCTGGAAAACCGGCGCCTGAAGGAGCGCCTGGCCGACCAGGACAACCATCCCCTGGCCGGCCTGATCGGCCAGTCCCCGGCCATGCAGCAGGTGCGCCGCTTGCTCGAAGCGGTGGCCCCCACCGACGTGGACGTGCTGATCAACGGCGAAACTGGCGCCGGCAAGGAGGTGGTGGCCCGGGCCCTGCACGCCGCCAGCGGGCGCAAGGGGCCGTTCGTGGCGCTCAACTGCGGCGCCCTGCCCGAATCGGTGTTCGAGAGCGAGATCTTCGGTCACGAGGCCGGCGCCTTCACCGGGGCGGGCAAGCGGCGCATCGGCAAGATCGAGTTCGCCCAGGGCGGCACCCTGTTCCTCGACGAGATCGAATCCATGCCCCTGGCGCTTCAGGTCAAGCTGCTGCGGGTGCTCCAGGAGCGGGTGGTGGAACGCCTCGGCGGCAACACCCTGTTCCCGGTGGATTGCCGGGTGGTGGCCGCCTCCAAGGCCGACCTCAAGGCCGAGAGCGACGCCGGACGCTTCCGCGCCGACCTGTATTACCGGCTCAACGTGGTGACCCTCGACCTGGCGCCCCTGCGCGAGCGGCGCGAGGACATTCCCCTGCTGATGGCCCACTTCTGCCGCCAGGCGGCCCAGCGCTACGGTCGTCCGGTGCCGGCGCCCAGCCCCGAGCAGCTGGCCCGCTGGCAGGCCTACGACTGGCCGGGCAACGTGCGCGAACTGAAGAACATCGCCGACCGGGTGGTGCTCGGCCTGGAAACACCCCTGCCGGCCGCCGCCGCGCCCCACGCCATGACCGCCGCGGCCGCTCCGGCCCTGCCCCCGGCGGCCCCTGGCGAGAGCCTGGCGGCGCGCCTGGACGCGGTGGAAAAGGCCTGCATCGAGGCCGCCCTCAAGGAGTGCGGCGGCCAGGTGGCCCGGGCCGCCGAGCGCTTGCAGTTGCCGAAGAAGACCCTCTACGACAAACTCCACCGCCACGGCATCGATCCGGAACGCTTCCGTTCCTGAGCGGCCGCATAAAAACACTACACGTCGTTTCCCCATTGCAGAAACAAGGAGTTCCCATGGGCGATCCCCGCGCCCCGGCCGCCGTTCTGGCCGGCATCGACCTGTCCGCCGTTCCGGCCCCGGCCCAGTCCGTCCTCACCACCATCCTGGAGCGGCGCAGCGTGCGCGGCTTTTTGCCTACCCCGGTGCCCCGGGAAACGGTCGAGGCCATCCTGGCGGTGGCCAGCCGGGCGCCGAGCGGCTCCAACATCCAGCCCTGGAAAGTGCACGTCTGCGCTGGCCCGGTGCGCGACGCCATCTGTCGCGAGGTGCTCGCCGCCCATGACGCCGAAGCCGCCGACCCGGCGGCAGGGGAGCCGCACCGGGACGAGTACCGCTATTACCCGGAAAAGTGGCGCGATCCCTACCTCACGCGGCGTCGCGACCTGGGCTGGGCGCTTTACGGCGCCGTCGGCATCGCCCGGGGCGAGAACGACAAGATGCACCGCCAGCGCGGCCGCAACTTCAGCTTCTTCGGTGCCCCGGTGGGCCTGGTATTCACCCTGGACCGGGACCTGTCGGTGGGCAGCTGGATCGACCTGGGCATGTTCATGCAGAACGTCATGCTCGCCGCCCGCGCCTACGGCCTGGAGACCTGCCCACAGCAGGCCTTCGCCCGTTACCACCGCATCCTGCGCCAGCACCTGGCCATCCCCGACGACCAGATCGTGGTCTGTGCCATGGCCCTGGGCCTGCCGGACCCGGACGAGCCGGCTAACCGGCTGGTCAGCGAGCGCGAGCCGGTCGCCGCCTTCGGGAGTTTTCATGGATTCTAAGGTTCGCTTCACCCCGGAATTGGCCGCCCAGGTGGCCGAATCCGACACTTCCAGCACCGCCGCCGCCCCCGTTGCCGCGGCCCCCGCATCCCTTGCCCGCCCCCCTCGGGACGTGCCGCGCCGCCTGACCCATACCCGGGAAGTGGTGTGCCGCGGCTACGAGCGAGAGGACGGCCTGTGGGAGATCGAGGGCAGCCTGCTCGACACCAAGACCTACCCCTTCCACACCGTGCACCGGGGCCATATCCCGGCAGGGGAGGGCATCCATCGCATGACCCTGCGCCTCACCGTGGACGACGAGCTGGTGATCCGCGACGCCCAGGCCCTGACCGAACAAAGCCCCTACCGGGTGTGCCGCGAGGTCAATGCGGCCTACGACGGCCTGATCGGCCTGCGCATCGGCCCGGGCTTCACCCGCCGGGTGAAGGAGATGTTCGCGGGGGTGAAGGGCTGCACCCATCTCACCGAACTGCTCGGCCCGGTGGCCACCACCG
Source organism: Oryzomicrobium terrae (assembly GCF_008274805.1). Taxonomy (NCBI): domain Bacteria; kingdom Pseudomonadati; phylum Pseudomonadota; class Betaproteobacteria; order Rhodocyclales; family Rhodocyclaceae; genus Oryzomicrobium; species Oryzomicrobium terrae. The sequence goes on along the minus strand of NZ_CP022579.1, from coordinate 2,661,835 downwards.
CCTTCCAGACCATCTGGCCGCTCCTGGCCGAGCGCCGCGAAGCCGCCGGTCAGGGCCTCTCCGGCGAGGAAAAACCGCCCCTGGTGGACGGCTGCCACGCCCTGAGCCGGGACGGCGAAGTGGTGGCGATGCGCTGGTCCGCCGAGGTGCGTGCGCGCTGGTGAGCGGGCCGCGGATTCCCGGATGCCGTGCTGGCGACTTGGCGCCGGCCTGGCCAGGTGCCAGGAGGGTTGCATGATGGGGTGCCCGGAAAGGCGCGTGGATTAAGGCGCTCCAAGGTGCGTTCTCTAGACGCAAGCATTGCCGAGGGTTTCCAGGCATGCATCGCCAAGATCAAGTACTGGCGCGGGGTTTGCCTAATGCCCTCCACACGTCATCGGCCGCAATAACGACAAAGGCCCCCATCCGGGGGCCTTTGTCGTTGGGGCGTACCGCCGTCCGGCTCAGCCGGCGATGCGGAAACGCTCCACGTCGCGCTTGAGTTGGGCGGCCAGGGCGTCCAGGCTGCCGGCGGTGTCGGCCACGGCGCCCATGGAGACGTTGTTCTCCTCGATCATCTGCACGATGTTCTCGACCCGGCCGGCGATTTCCTGGCTGGCGGCGGCCTGTTCCTTGAGGGCGGTGGACACGTCGTCGATTACCCCGACGACCCGCTCGGTGCCGTCGTTGATGCCGTGGATGGCCTCGCCGGCGGCGGCGGCCATGGCCCGGCCTTCGCCGACGCGCTGCACCGAGACTTCCATCTGGGCCGCCATGGTTTTGGCACCGTGCTGGATGGAGGTGATCATGTCGGCGATTTCCAGGGCCGACTGGCGAGTCTTTTCCGCCAGCTGGCGCACTTCGTCGGCCACCACGGCGAAGCCACGGCCTGCTTCGCCGGCCCGGGCGGCTTCGATGGCGGCGTTGAGGGCGAGCAGGTTGGTCTGGTCGGCCACGTCCTTGATCACCTGGGTGATGCCGGAGATGCGCTCCGACGAGGCGCCCAGGTCGGCGGCGGTGCCGGCGGCTTCCTGGATGCTGTCGGCGATGCGACCGATGTCGTCCATCATGCGGTGGATGGTGTCGGCACCGTCCCGGGCCTGCTGGCCGGAGGCGCTGGAGATCTGCTGGGCGTCGCGGCTCAGGTCGGCGACGTGGTTGATGCTGGTGCTCATTTCTTCCAGGGCGGCGGCCATCGAGGCGGTGGCTTCGGACTGGTGCTCCGAGCCCTGCTTGACCTGGTGGGAAGCGCCGGACAGGGTGGTGGCGGCGTCCGACAACTGGCCGGACTGGCCCTTCAGGTCGCGCAGCAGCCCGGACAGCTCGCGCACCATGGTGGCGGTGGCGCGCTGTAGCCGGGAGATTTCATCCTGGTGGCTCGGGTGGGCGCGCAGGCTCACGGTCAGGTCGCCGGCGGCGACCCGCTCCAGGGCGGCCACGGTCTCGTCGAGGGGGCCGCGGATGCTGCGCGAGATCAGCCAGGAGACGGTCACGCCGAGGGCGATCGCCAGGGCGGCCATGATCATCACCATCTGCTGGCCCCGGGCGTTGGCCTCTTCCACCTGGCGGGCGGTGGCGTCGATGGTCTGGCGCTGCATGTCGGTGAGGGCCTGGACCTTTTCCAGGAAACGCTTGGAACCGGGCACGAAGGTGGATTCCAGGATCTGGTTGGCTTCCTCCACCTGGCCTTCCTTCTTGGCCTTCATGATGGCGTCCCGGGACGACAGGTACACCTTGCGCGCTTCGCCCACCTCGGCGAACAGGGCCTTTTCGGCGTCGCTGGAGAGCAGGGCCTCGATGGCCTTCTGGTATTCGCTCGACTGCTTGGTCGATTGGGCGGCGGCCTCGGCGAAGAACTGGGCCAGGGCCGGGTCGCTGCTCTTGGCGATGGCGGTGGTGCGGGCCACCCCGGCGGTGATGTTGCGGTTCCAGTCGCTGGTCAGGCGCTCCTTCTGCAGGGGGACCTCCATCATCGCCCGGGTCGATTCCGCCACTTTCTGCAATTGCCACAGGCCCAGGCCGTTGGTGATCAGGAAGAGGACCAGCACGGCGGCGAAGCCGAGGGCGAGTCGTTGGCCGATACGGGCCGCAGCGAACACATTCATGTTTTGTTATATGGCGGGAAATGTGGGGAATGCGCAGTGTGCCACCGCCCTGTTACAGCTGTCAGCATGGGGCGGCGCCTTTCTGCGCCTCTTTCTCCCGCCATCCTTTCCGTCCTCGCCTCCGGGGCGTGCCGGAGTGGCCCACGTATAATCCGCCCCATGCGCAATCCGATCCGCCCCCTGCCCGACCTCCTCATCAGCCAGATCGCCGCCGGCGAAGTGGTGGAACGCCCCGCCTCGGTGCTGAAAGAGCTGCTGGAAAACGCCCTGGACGCGGGCAGCACCGCCCTGCGCATCGACCTGGAAGAAGGCGGCGTGGCCCTGATCCGGGTCACTGACGACGGCGGCGGCATACCCAAGGACGAGTTGCCCCTGGCCCTGACCCGCCACGCCACCAGCAAGATCGCCAACCTGCTCGACCTGGAACGGGTCGCCACCCTGGGCTTTCGCGGCGAGGCCCTGGCCTCGGTGGCGGCGGTGTCGCGCCTGACCCTCACCTCCCGGGAGCGCAGCGCCCCCCACGCCTGGAAATTGACCGACGCGGCCGGCGAGGCCGAGCCGGCGGCGCTTCTGGCCGGCACCGTGGTGGAGATGCGCGACCTCTACTACAACACCCCGGCGCGGCGGAAATTCCTCAAGGCCGCCGCTACCGAGGCCGCCCACTGCCTGGAAGCGGTCAAGCGGGTCGCCCTGTCCCACGCCGACGTGGCCTTCACCGTCACCCGGGACGGCCGCGAGATCCTGCGCCTGGCCCGGGGCGAGCCCAAGCAGCGTATCGCCGACCTGCTCGGCGCTGCCTTCCTCACCGAGTCGGTGGAGGTGGATGCGGACGCCGGCGCCCTGCGCGTCACCGGCCTGGCCCTGCGCCCCACCGCTGTGGATGGGACCAAGGAGGTCCAGTACTGCTTCGTTAACGGCCGCTACGTGCGCGATAAGCTGCTGCAGCACGCCCTGCGCGAGGCCTACCGGGACATCCTGCACGGCAGCCGCCAGCCCTCCTGGTGCGTCTTTCTCGACATCGACCCGGCGGCGGTGGACGTGAACGTGCATCCGGCCAAGACCGAGGTACGCTTCCGCGACAGCCGGGCGGTGCACCAGTTCGTCTTCCACGCCCTGCGCCAGGCCCTGGCCACCCCCATCGCCCAGGCCGCCGTGCAGGCCGCCGCCCAGGGCGGCGCCGCCTATGCGCCCCGGCCCCCCGTGGCGCCGGCGGTGCCCGCTGCGCCGGCACCGCAACAGGGCGCACTGGGCATCCGCGAGCCGGCGCCTCCCGCCTATGTGCCCCGGCCCGCCGGTACCGTGGGGCAACCCTCGGGCCAAACCCCGCGCCAGGACTGGGCCTCCCGGCCGACCCCGGCGCAAGCCGCGTCCTACCTGGCCTTCGTCCATGCCGCCCAGGAAACCCGCGTGGATATTGGCGCTTCGGGCCTCTCCACCGAGGCGCTCTACGTCAGCGCCGAGGAGGGCACAGATGCGGCCCAGGCCTCGGCCCGCGGCGAGGCGCGGCCCGATGCCGCCTCGGCGGCGCTGGCGGCCGTTCCGCCCGCTGGGCGGGCAGGGGAGGGCGAGGCAGGGAGCGTCGCCGCCGCATCGCCACTGCCGGCTGACGGCCCGTCCGCACTGGCCACCGCCGGGGGCGAGGGAATGGCCAACCTGGCGGCTGCGGCCCTGGCCGGCGCCCCCCGCGCCGGGGGGGCGGCCTCAGCCAGCATGCCGGCCGCCGCCGACAACGCCCCGCCGCCCCTGGGCTACGCCATGGCCCAGCTCCAGGACATGTTCATCCTGGCCCAGAACGCCCAGGGCCTGGTGATCGTCGATCAGCACGCCGCCCACGAGCGGGTGCTCTATGAAGAATTGAAGGCCGCCTTCGACGGCCGCCAGGTGGCCTCCCAGCCCCTGTTGATTCCCGTGGTGGTGCGCGCCGACCCGCTGCTGGTGGCAGCCGCCGAGGAGCATCAGGAGGAACTGGCCGGCTTCGGCTTCGAGCTGTCTCCCGCCGGCCCCGGCGAAGTGGCGGTGCGGGCCGTGCCGGTGCTGCTCGGCCGGGCCAACCCGGCGGAGCTGGTGCGGGCGGTGCTCGACGCCCTGGGCCAGGCCGGCGACCACGGTGCCGGCCGGGAGCTGGAGGCCTGGCGCAACGAGCTGCTCGCCACCTGCGCCTGCCACGGCGCGGTGCGCGGCCGCCGGCCCATGACCGTGCCGGAGATGAACGCCCTGCTGCGCCGCATGGAGGCCACCGAGCGGGCTGGCAGCTGCAACCACGGCCGGCCCACCTGGGTCCAGCTCACCACCGAGCAGGTGGGGGCCTTCTTCCTGCACGGCCGCTGACCCATGGCGCCGCACACCGCCACTCCGGCAAACGGGCCGGAGGCCCTGCCGCCCGCCATCCTGCTGATGGGCCCCACCGCCAGCGGCAAGACCGGCCTGGCCCTGCACCTGGCCGAGCGTCTGCCGGTGGAACTGATCAGCGTCGATTCGGCCCTGGTTTTCCGCGACATGGACATCGGCACGGCCAAGCCGGACGCCGAAACCCTGGCCCGCTTCCCCCATGCCCTGGTGGACGTGATCAGCCCGGAGGAGGCCTACTCCGCCGCCCGCTTCCGCAGCGACGCCCTGGCCGAGATGGCCGCCATCACCGCCCGGGGCAAGGTGCCCCTGCTGGTGGGGGGCACCATGCTCTACTACAAGGCCCTGCTCGAAGGGCTGTCGGATTTGCCCCAGGCCGACCCGGCCCTGCGTGCCGCCATCGATGCCGAGGCCGCCGCCCACGGTTGGCCGGCGCTGCACGCCGAGCTGGCCCGCTTCGACCCGACCACGGCGGCCCGGTTGGCCCCCAACGACTCCCAGCGCTTGCAGCGAGCCATCGAGATCCTGCGCCTCACCGGCCGGCCCATGTCGGCCCTGCTGGCCGAGCAGACCGCCGCCCCGCCGCCTTACCGTTTTCTCTCCCTGGCCCTGCTGCCTTCGGATCGGGGCGTGCTGCACCAGCGCATCGCCGAGCGCTTCGCCCAGATGCTCGACGCCGGGCTGGTGGGCGAGGTGGAAGGCCTGCGCACGCGCTACGCCCTGCACCCGGACCTGCCGTCGATGCGCTGCGTCGGCTACCGCCAGACCTGGGACATGCTCGACGGCCGCATCCCCCCGGGCGAACTGTGCGACCGGGGCATCTTCGCCACCCGCCAGTTGGCCAAGCGCCAGATCACCTGGCTGACCAACACCCTGGCCAACGAGGCCCTCGACTGCCTGCGCCCCGACCTGGCTGCTGCCGGCGAGGCCCGGGTGCGGGCCGTGATCGGCGCCTGAGGGGCGCCCGAACTGGGGCGGTCCCACACCTGAGCCGTTCTCCGCCCTGGGGGCGCTGCCGTGGTGTTCTGGCGGGCCTGGTCGCTGCGCCCCGCTGCGGCCCCGTCAGCGTCGTCCGGCCAGGCTGCGACTCGCTTCCCGCCTGGGCGGGGCAGGGCGTAAGTACTGTCACAGGCGCGGCCGGCCGTTCGGGTAAAATAGCCGGCTTTACCGTTGCCGCGCCTTGGGCGCCCTCCTGATGGAATTTCTCTCCGCCTTCGTCGATATCGTCCTGCACCTGGACAAGCACCTGGCCATGCTGGTGCAGCAGTACGGTCCCTGGATCTACGCCATCCTGTTCTTCATCGTCTTCGCCGAGACCGGGTTGGTGGTGTTCCCCTTCCTGCCCGGGGATTCCCTGCTCTTCGTCGCCGGGGCTCTGGCCGCCGTCGGCGGCATGGATGCGCCGACCCTGATGGTGTCCCTGACCCTGGCCGCCATCCTCGGCAACAGCGCCAACTACGCCATCGGCCGTTGGCTCGGCCCCAAGGTGTTCGCCCGGGGCGGCCGCTTCCTCAATGCCGAGAACCTGGCCAAGACCCACGCCTTCTACGAACGCCACGGTGGCAAGGCGGTGGTGCTGTCCCGCTTCCTGCCCCTGTTCCGCACCTTCGTGCCCTTCGTCGCCGGGGTGAGCAGCATGAACGCCGCCCGTTTCACCCTGTTCAACGTGACCGGTGCCCTGGGCTGGGTAGTGTCCCTGACCCTGGCCGGCTACTGGTTCGGCAACCTGCCCCTGGTCAAGAACAACCTGTCCCTGGTGATCGTGGCGATCATCGTCCTGTCCTTCGTTCCGGCCGGGCTGGAATACCTGCGTCATCGCCGCGCCGGCAGCGCCTGAACCGGCCCGTCGCGCCCGGTAGGTGCGTCCGGGGGGCTCAGGTATGATGCCGCATGGGTTGCGCTCCCTTCTCCCCCCCGCGACGCCGCTGTTTCCTGGCGCTGGGGAGCGGCTTTCTCCTCGCCGCCGTGGGCATAGGGGCCGGCTGTGCCACCCGGCAATTGCCGGATGGGCGGCGCGAAACCACCTTTGACCCGTCCTTGCTGGCCAAGACCGATATCGATCGGGTGGTGGAGATCCACCGGACCGAAGTGGTCGCCAGCCTGCGCCGCCTGACCGACAAGCTCTACCGGCGCAATCCCCGGGAATGGCGCAAGGGCAACCAGCCTTCCCTGGAAGCGGCGGTGGCCCTGGTCTTCGACCTGCCGGCGGCGCGCCAGGCCCTGGGCGGCCGACGCGAGCGGGAAGCGGCCCTGCTGGCTTTCCGCGAGGATTACACCGGCGACCGGGTGCTGGCCCTGATGGGCGGCCTGATGGACATGGTGGACGGCGCTTTCGAAAACAAGGAGGCCTTCTACCTGCTCGATTCCCTCGATGCGCAAAAGCTCTACAACTGCGCGCGCAACGTCGAGGTGGCGGCCTGGAAGCTCAATTCGGCCCGGGACGGCAACGGTGAGCCGCTGCTCTACGCCAACGTCGATGGGCCGGTGCGCAACCTGACGTTCGAGCGTGAAGTGGGGCGCACGGTCGGCTTGCTCGATACCCTGGCCCGCATCGTGGTGGACAAGAACGGGCGGGCCGTCACCCGGGTGACCCACAGCCTGGCCACCGCCATCTTCCTGCCGGTCAAGTTCTGAGCGCGGGGCGGCACCGCCCCGCTGCCCTTTTGTTTTTACTTTCAAGCGCACCCGCGCGTTTCACCGATCTCAGCCATGTCTTCCCCGACCCTTTCCCCCGCCCGCAACAAACTGGCCGTCGTCGTCCTCATTTCCGGACGGGGCAGCAACATGGAGGCCATCCTCGCCGCCAGCGACGCTCCTGACTACCCGGCCCGGGTGGTGGGTGTGGTCTCCAACCGACCCGATGCCGCGGGCCTGGCCACCGCCCAGGCCCGCGGCATCCCCACCCGGGTGGTGAACCACAAGGATTTTCCCGCCGGCGAGGCCGGGCGCGCGCCCTTCGACGCGGCCTTGGCCGAGGCAGTGGACAGCCTGGCACCGGACCTGGTGGTGCTGGCCGGCTTCATGCGCATCCTCACCCCGGGCTTCGTGTCCCGCTACGAGGGCCGCCTGATGAACATCCATCCCTCGCTGCTGCCCTCCTTCCCCGGCCTCCATACGCATCGTCGCGCCCTGGAAGAGGGGGTGCGCGTCCATGGTTGCACGGTGCACTTCGTCACCGCCAAGCTCGACCACGGGCCGATCATTCTGCAGGCCGCCGTGCCGGTGCTCGATGGCGACACCGAGCCGACCCTGTCCGCCCGGGTGCTGGCCGAGGAGCACCGCATCTATCCCCGGGCCGTAGCCTGGTTTGCCGCCGGGCGCCTGAGCGTGGTCGATGGCCGCGTCCAGGTCGCCGGTAGCGCCAGCCAGTCCGGAGCCGTCCTGCATTCGCCGAGCGGGGCCTGACGGTCCGCGCCGTTTCCGTTCTACCGGCCGCGCAACGCCCCCTGGTGTTCCATGCCCATCGCCCTGCTCATCGCCCTGGTCGCCTCCCTAGGCCTGCATACGGCGGCGCTGTTCGGCCCGGACCTGGAGTTGCCCGGGCTGCACGACGAGATCGACCATGAGCCGCCGTTGCGCGCCGAACTGCTGCCGCCTCCCCCTCGCGCCGTGCCTGCGCCGCCGGTGACGGGGCCGCGGGCTGCGGGGGCGCAACGCCGCGCCGCCCGACGCCTGCCCCGCCCGACGCGGCCGTTGCTGGCCACGCCGGCCGCCGGTGGGGACGTCCCGGCGGTCGCCGTCGGGGGCGGGAACGGGCGCGAATATGGGGGACGCACCGCCGAGCCGGGGGCAGGGGAAGGGGATCTGTCGGCGCTTCACGCCGTGGCTCCGGCCAGCCTGCCGGACGAGGTGCGCATCCGCTATGCGGTGTTCCGCGGCGAGCCGGGCTTCGAGTTGGGCCGCACCCGGCTCAGCTGGGAGAGCCACGCGGCGGCGCCGGCCGATGCCAGTGGTGTTGCTACACCGCGCCGTTACCGGGCCGCCATGACGACCGAAACCGCCGGCCTGGCGGCGCTGATCAAGCCGGTGCAGGTCACCCAGGAAAGCCAGGGCGACGTCACTGCCGCGGGGCTGAAGCCGCGCCATTTCTTCACGGCCCGGGATGGGCGGCGCCAGGACTGGGCCGATTTCGACTGGGGCGGCGACGTCCAGGCCGGCATTCCCGACCAGGACAGCGCCCGGGTCAGCTATGCCAAGGGCGATGCCACCGTGGAGCGGGGTGCCCAGGATTTTCTCAGCCTGTTCTTCCAGTTCGCCTGGCTGCCCGGATTTCCCCTGATGCCGTCCTATAGCCTGACGGTGGCCACCGGCAAGAAGATTTCTCAACAACTGATCATCGTGCAAGGGGAAGAAATCGTGGAGATTCCCGCCGGCACTTTTCGTACACTCCACGTCAAGACCGAGGACAGCGAGCCCATCGAACTGTGGCTGGCCCTCGATTACTACGCCCTGCCGGTCAAAATGCGTTATACCGACCGGCGCGGCGACCGCTACGACCAACTCGCGGTGGACATCCGCAGCAGCGCGCCTGCTGCGCCGGCCACTCCGCCCGCGCCACCCAATGCCAACGCCGCGTCCCGCGACGCGGTGGCCCCGACTACCGGACCCGCCCAGCCATGAATCGACCGACCCGCAAATCCAATCCCAGCAAGACCGCCAATGCCGCCCGTCGTCAGGGTGCCCGCTCCGCCGGCGAGACCCGTCCGACCAGCCGCCACGCGGCGGCCCAGCAGACCGACGGGGCGCGCCTGCCCGCGGGCCTGATGTTCCACACCGCCATGGTGTTGGGTGAGGTGCTGACCTTCGCCCATCCGGCCGATGCGGTGGTATCGCGCTACTTCCGTGAGAACCGTACCCTCGGCCATAACGACCGGGGCTTCATCGCCGAGACCGTGTTCCTGGTGTTGCGCCGCCTGCGCAGCCTGGACGCGGCCTGCCAGGCCGACGGCGGGGGCGCCACGCCGCGCCGCCTGATCCTGGCCGCCCTGCTGCGTCACCGCGGCATGAGCACGCGGGAGCTGAGCGAGGCCCTGGGCAGCGGCCTGACCAAGGCCGAAGCCGAGTGGCTGCCGACCCTGAAGGCGGCCAAGGGCGAGGCGGAGGTGCCCGCCGCGGTGCGCCGCGACTGGCCGGACTGGCTCAATGCGCGCTTGGCCGCCCAGCTCGGCGAGAGCGAGGCCGACGCCCTGGCGGCGGCGCTCAATCGGCCCGCGCCCCTGGATCTGCGCGTCAATACCCTCAAGGCCGAGCGCGACGCGGTGCTGGAGCGGCTGCGCGCTGACGGCATCGCCGCCGAGCCGACGCCCCTGTCGCCCCTGGGCATCCGCCTGGCCGACAAGCCGGCGCTGCAACGTCATCCCCTGTTCATCGACGGCAGCGTCGAAGTCCAGGACGAGGGCAGCCAGCTGCTCGGCTTCCTGGTGGCCCCCAAGCGTGGCGAGATGGTCATGGACCTGTGCGCCGGGGCCGGCGGCAAGACCCTCATGCTCGGCGCCCAGATGAAGTCCCTGGGCCGCCTCTACGCCTGCGATGTGTCGGAAAAGCGCCTGGCCAACCTCAAACCGCGCCTGGCCCGCTCCGGCCTGTCCAACGTCCATCCGATCCGCATCGACAACGAGCGGGACGTGAAGCTCTCGCGTCTGGCCGGCAAGCTCGACCGGGTGTTGGTGGATGCTCCCTGCTCGGGCCTTGGCACCCTGCGTCGCAACCCGGACCTGAAGTGGCGCCAGGGGGAGGGTGACGTGGCCGAGCTGGCGGCCAAGCAGGGCGCCATTCTGGCGGCCGCGGCCAAGCTGGTGAAGCCGGGCGGCCGCCTGGTGTACGCCACCTGCAGCCTGCTGGCGGCGGAAAACAACGAGGTGGCCGACGCCTTCCTCGCCGCCCATCCGGGCTTCGTGTCGGTGTCGGCGGCCGAGGCACTGGCACGCCAGGGCATCGACATTGCCGGCGCTGGCGAGCGTCTGGAGCTGTTGCCCCAGCGCCACGGTACCGACGGCTTTTTCGCCGCCGTGTTCGAACGCCGCGTGGAACGGGCCGAAGCGACGGCCGCTGCCGCCGAATAAGGGGGGGCGACGATGAATCCGGAGATGCTGCCGGGCCTGCTGCGCGAGGTCTTCAACGATATCCAGGAACCGTCGGTACTGTGGCAGCTGACCACGGTGCTGGCGGCCCTGTTCGTCGGCTGGCTGGTGCGTCACCACTACCGCCGCTTCCTGATGAAGGGGAATGCGGCGCGCTGGGAGAGCCTGCGCTCGGTGGCCACCCGGGTGGCCCTGCCGCTGACGGCCTACCTCCTGGTGGTGGTGGCGCGCTTCTTCCTCAAGCCGCACATGCACGTCAGCCTGCTCAACCTGGTGTCGGCCCTGCTGATCGCCGCGGTGGCGGTGCGCCTGACCATCTACGTGCTGCGCCAGGCCTTCGACCAGTCCAACGCCCTGGCGCCCTGGGAGCGCTTGATTGCCACCTGCGTGTGGGCCGGGGTGGCGCTGCATATCACCGGCTTGCTGCCCGACGTGATTGCCGGGCTGGAGTCGGTCAGCTTCGCTTTGGGCAAGCAGCGCTTCAACCTGTGGGACATCCTGCACAGCACCTTCACCATCGGCATGGCCCTGATCCTGGGCATGTGGGCCGGCAACCTGGTGGAACTGCGCCTGGCGAAGGCCGAGAAGCTCGATTCCAGCGTGCGGGTGGTGATGTCCCGCTTCCTCCAGGCCCTGATCCTGGTGGTGACGGTGCTGGCGGCGATTTCCATGGTGGGGGTGGATCTCACCACCTTCTCCATCTTCGGCGGCGCCCTGGGCGTCGGTCTGGGCTTTTCGCTGCAGCGCATCGCCAGCAACTACCTGTCGGGCTTCGTCATCCTGATGGACCGCTCGATCCGCCTGGGCAACGTCATCGCCCTGGACGCCAACACCAGCGGCGTGGTGACCCAGATCACCACCCGCTACACGGTGCTGCGCTCCCTGGCCGGCACCGAGTTCATCGTGCCCAACGAGCTGCTGATGACCACCATCGTGCAGAACCAGACCTATACCGATTCCCGGGTGTTCCTCAAGAATGCCATCCAGGTGGCCTACGGTACCGATGTCGAGGCGGCCATGGCGGCCCTGGTCGAAGCGGCGGCCTCGGTGCCCCGGGTGCTCAAGGACCCGGCGCCGTTCCCCTACCTGACTGCCTTTGCCGATTCGGGCATCAACCTGGAAGTGGGCTTCTGGATCGCCGATCCCGAGGCCGGCACCGGCAGCGTGCGTTCGGCGGTGAATCTGGCGATCCTGCGCCGCTTCAACGAGATGAAGGTGGAAATCCCCTTCCCGCAGCGCGAGGTGCGGGTCGTGGGCGAAGATGGCCATCCACCGCCGTCGCCGGCAGTGGCCCGGGCTGCCGCCCAGGCCGGCGGCTGATCCGCTCCTCACCCCGACACCACGCCCCGCCTTGCGCGGGGCGTGGCCGTTTACGGCTCGACCGAATGAACCCGCTTCATGCAGCGCAGGGCGAAGGTCGAGCGGCTGTGGCGGATGCCCGGCAGTTTGTACAGCTTGGTGCGCAGGAAACGCTCATAGCCTTCGGTCCCGGCTACCGCCACCTTGATCAGGTAGTCGTACTCGCCGGTGACGAGAAACGCCTCCATCACTTCCGGCAGGGCGGCGAGGGCCTGGCCGAAGCGCTCCAGCATGTTGTCGTCGTGGTGGTCCAGGGTGACCTCGATGATCACCGTGTCCGGCAGGCCCAGGGCGCGCTGGTCGAGGATGGCCACGTAGTCGGTGATCACCCCGGCCTTTTCCAGGGCGCGTACCCGGTTCCAGCAGGGGGTGGGGGAGAGGCCGATGCGCTCGGCCAGCTTCTGGTTGCTGATGCGCCCGTCGCGACGCAGTTCGCGCAGGATCTTGCGGTCGTAATCGTCCAGGCGGGCATCTGTCGAGGCTAGGGTCATTGTCTTGATTTTTGAGTGAGAAAAGAATTTTTATCTTAATTGATTTGAATTCAAGGATGAAAATTCTCTGCTGATCCGTTTTTACCGGAAGGATGGAAAGCCTATTTTTCCCGGACGGCCCTACACTTTTTCCGTCCTCCCCTGCGCTGTTGCGACGGATCAACGCCATGCTTGCCGCTTCCTCTCCCGCCCTCCACGTCGCCCCGCCTGCCAGTGCGCCGCTCTCCCGGGCCGCTTTACCCCTGCTACTCCTCACTGCACCGGCCCTGTTTGCCGCCAACATGGTGGCGGCGCGCTGGGCCCAGCAGGCGGATATTCCGCCCCTGTTCCTGGCCTGGGGGCGCTGGACCCTGGCGTTCCTGCTGCTCTTGCCCTGGGTGGCGCGTCGACTGTGGGCCGAGCGTCCACGGCTGCGGCCGGCCCTGCCGCGGCTGCTCCTGCTCAGCGCCCTGGGCATGGGGATGGCGGTGGCGCCGCAGTACATCGGCGCCCGTACCACCAGCGCCACCAATATCGCCCTGATTTTTGCCGCCTCACCGATTCTGGTGGTGCTGCTCGACACCCTGCTGTGGCGCGTGCCGCTGCGCCCCCGTAGCGTCGCCGGTCTGGCGATGGCTCTGGCCGGCGTAGTGGTGATCCTGACCCGGGGCGAGGCCCATGCCCTGGTGCAGCTGACCTTTGGCCGGGGTGATCTGTGGGTGATGGGGGCGGCGGCGGGCTGGGCGTTGTACACCCTGCTGTCCCGGCGCTGCCCCTTGCCTGCCATGCCCTGCGACGTTCGTCTGGCCGCCCTGATGCTGGGCGGCATCGTGGCTCTCACGCCGTTTGCCGCCGGTGAAGCACTGGCCGGGGCCCGCCCGGACTTCAGTGCTCCGGCGCTGTATGGCGCCCTGGCCTTTCTGGCCCTGGTACCCAGCCTGGGGGCCTATTTCCTCTATGACCGCCTGATTGCCGTGGCCGGCGCCGCCGGCGCCAGCACCTCCATGTACCTGGTGCCAGTCTATGCGGCCCTGCTGGCCTGGCCCTTGTTGGGGGAAACGCTCCACAGCTTCCACCTGGCCGGGCTGGCCCTGATCCTGCCCGGGGTGGCCCTGGCGCGACAAAGCGAAGGGGGCGTGCCGCTGTTCGGTTTTATCCTGCTGCCCCGGGAGCGGCCGCGTGTAGTGACGTGACCGGCTGGATGGGCGATTTCCCCCCGGGTGCCGCAGTGAGGGCGGGGCGTTCCTCCTGGCAGGGGGTGGGCTTGGGCCGGGCTGGCGAAAAAAAAGGCCCACTGGGGGGAGCGGGCCTCTAAATGCCCGCGGGGAGCGGGCCTCAGGGGGAGTCTGCATGCGTGAAACGCACCATCGCAGTATGGACCGGTCGCGCCACGGAATCTGTGGCAGTTCGGTTCGGCTCGCGTAACGCCTAATGCGCGGGTTGTAACCGGAGGTAAAACTCCTGATCGCGCTGTGTTGCCGCCCCTGTGGCGCTCGCACTGGGTGGTGGTTTCGTTGCCCCGCGCTGGCTTGAAAGCGTTGGACAAAAAAAAGCCCGCAGGGGGATGCGGGCCTTGAAGTGCCCGCGGGGAGCGGGCCTCAGGGGGAGTCTGCATGCGTGAAACGCACCATCGCAGTATGGACCGGTCGTGCGGCGAAATCTGTGGCAGTTCGGTTCGGCTCGCGTAACGTCCGATGCTACCGATGTAACCAAGTGTGCGTTGGGGTGGAGTGGTGGCGTAAGGGGGGCCGCTCGGACGGCGCGGCCATAAAAAACCCGCGCCGGGGCGCGGGTAACGCCATGTTGAAATGGCGATGAGGTCGATACGACAAAGGGGTTAGAGAACGCCCAGGTCAGCGTCTCGGCTCATTCCTTCCACTTGCGGTACATCACTACCGCCAGGGCCGTGACCACACCGATGACGGCCACTTGGAGCGCTTCGTTTTCGCCGGTATCGAGCCATTCCCAGGCGAGCAGGCCAAGGGCGATACCGAGCAGTTCAGGACGGGGGAAACGCATGGACAACTACGCTGCCCGCAGCGGCACCGTTGCGGGTGCCGGCGTGGCCGTGACATTCATGGGGAGTCGGGGCGTGGTGCGGGGCTGGTGGCTTACCATTCGCCATGGGTGACGAACGGCCGGCGCTGACGGTGCTGACGCTGGCTGTGGATCGTTACGGGACGTAGCGCCGGGGGGGCGACGGGGAACAGCAGGCGTCCGAGAAAGTCGCCCAGATCCCGGGTCAGCCGCGTCCACAGGGGGAGGGCGGGGGAAGCACCGCGGTGGTTGGCAGGGGATGTATGGGACATGACGGACTCCAATCGCAAACTGGTCGAGGCAGGAGCCAGTCTAGGCCGTTGCCCCGGGCGGCATCTATGGGCATTCGTTGCTGCCGGGGTGACGGTGGGTGAGGAAGCTTGACGCTGTGTAACGGTGGGACCGGTGCATGCCGGCCAGGGGGCGGGGCTGCCAGAGGTCAGCCGTCGCATTCGTCCTTGGTCGTCAGGTACGCCAGCCCTGGCCAGGCCAGGGTCAGACGGGCACCGCCCTCCGGGGATTCGCCGGCGGTGGCGCTGCCACCGTGGGCCTCCATCACCTGGCGGGCGATGGCCAGGCCCAGGCCGTAGCCGCCGGTGGCCCGGTCCCGGGAGCGGTCGAGGCGGGTGAAGGCGGTGAAAATGTGTTCCCGCTCGTCGGCGGGAATGCCGATGCCGTCGTCGTCCACGTGCAATCGTACCCAGCCGCTGGCCGGGTCCAGCTCGGGACGGATGACGATGCCGCTCTTGGCGTACTTGACGCCGTTGCGCAGCAGGTTGGACAGGGCGAAGGGCATCACCTTGCGGTCGAAGGCGACCTGCTGCCGTTCATCGAGCTGCCCGGCATCGAGCTCCAGGCGCAGGGCGCCGGCCAGGGGGCGCACTGCGGCGAGCTGGTCTTCCAGCCAGGGGCGCAGGGTCACCGGGGCGAGGACCGGCTCCGGCTGTTCCCGCTCCAGGCGGGCGTAGGTCAGGCTGGAGTCGATCAGGGTGTCCAATTCATCCAGATCGGCTTCCATGCCCGCCCACAGCCGCTCGCGCTCGGCCCGTTCCTCGGTTTCGCCGAGCATGTCGAGGGCGAAGCGCAGCCGGGCGATAGGGGTGCGCAGTTCGTGGGAGATGGCCGAGGACATTTCCTTTTGCGTGGCGATCAGCCGCTGGATGCGCTCGGCCATGCCATTCAGGGTCCGCGCCAGCAGGGCGAAGGTGCGGGTGCGGGGCAGGGGGGCGCGGGCGGCGAATTCGCCCTCGGCCAGGGACTTGGCGGTCTCGCGGATCGATTCCAGGTCGCGCCAGATGGGGCGCAGCCACAGCCAGGCGACCACGCCGAAGCCGACGCCGATGATGCTCCAGGTGAGCAGGCGGATGCGCAGTTCCAAGGGAATGGTGCGCTTCATCTCCGGGTTGCGGTCCGGCGACAGGGGGCCAACTTCGAGCACCAGGTCGGCGTGCTTGGTGAGGCGGTGGTACATCACGTCCTTGACGTTGTCGATGGCGATGTCGCCGCTGTCGAGCCGGTCGAGCTGGGCTTCGGCCAGGCGCATCTGGTTGCGTTTGACCAGGGCGAGGCGGTAGGAAAACTTGTCGTCGAGGCGCTTCAGGGTATCCGGCCATTCCGCCGCCGGGTGCCGGTTCAGTTCTTCTTCGATGAGCAGGATGGTGCCGCGCATGAAGCGCCGCGCGTAGTCGTCGGTGATCCCCTGCAGGGCCGTGTTGATGACGATGTCGGCGAAGAAGGCGATGAGGACGAAGGACCCCATCACGAACAGGTAGAAGTTGAAGAACAGCCGGGACAGGGAGTAGCGGCCCCGGGGCAGCATCGGCAGGCGGCTGCGGATGCGGGGTTTGCTCGGCTTGGCGTCGGGAGTGGCGGCGGACATGGCGGGTGGGGGCGAAAGCGCTACAGCAGGAAAAAACGGCGCCGCAAAGGGCGCCGTGGCTGGGAGGGGCGGTGCGCCGGTGCGGGTCAGCCCTTGCTGAACAGGTAGCCCTTGCCGCGCACCGTCTTGATCCGCTCCGGATTGTCCGGGTCGTCGCCGAGCTTGCGCCGCAGCCGCGAGATGCGGGCATCGATGGAACGGTCGAGGCCGTCGAAGCCGATGCCGCGCAGGGCCTGCAGCAGGTCGTCCCGGGACAGCACCGAGCCGGCGTTCTTGGCCAGCAGCCAGAGCAGGTCGAACTCGGCGGTGGTCAGGTCGAGGGGCTCGCCGGCCAGGTGGGCGGTGCGGGTGGCCTGGCTGATGTGGAAGTCGGCGATGTCGATCACTTCGTCGCTGCCTTCGCCGGCCTCGCCGCCCGCTGCCGGGGCGCGGCGCAGCAGGGCGCGGATGCGGGCGAGCAGCACCCGGGGCTGCACCGGCTTGGCGATGAAGTCGTCGGCCCCCAGTTCCAGACCGAGGATCTGATCCATGTCCTCGTCCCGGGCGGTGAGCATGAGCAGGATGCCGTCGAACTTGCTGCGCACCTGCTTGCATACCTCGAAGCCGTCCAGGCCGGGCAGCATCAGGTCGAGCACGACCAGATCCGGGGCTTCCCTGGGAATGCGTTCGGCGGCAGTGTCGCCGCGGGGCTCGATGGCCACCTCGAACCCGTTCTTGGTCAGGTATTCGGCGATGAGGGCGGCGAGACGCTCGTCGTCTTCCACCAGCAGGATGCGCTGTGCCATGGTCGATGTGGAGAAGTTGCGATGGCCCAGAGTGTAACGCGAGCCGGCCACCCTGCGGGGTGGTGGTGCAAAGCCCGCGCCGTTATTGGGTCTTGGGTAGGGGTGCCCGGAAGTCCGCGCCAGTAGCCGATCTTCAGGCATGCACCGTGAAGATCGGCTACTGGTGCGGACTTTGGGCTGGTGGCAGTGCTACTCCAGGTCGCGACGCAGCAGCTTCTCGAAATCCTCGGCCGGTACCGGCCGGGAGAAGAGGAAGCCCTGGTACTGGTCGCAGCCGTTGGCTGCCAGCAGTTGCAGCTGCTCTTCGCTTTCCACCCCCTCGGCCACCACGGTCAGACCGAGCTGGTGCGACATGGCCACCACGGCGGCGGCGATGGCCGCGTCGTCCGGGTTGGTGGTCAGGTCGGAGACGAAGGAACGGTCGATCTTCAGGGTGTTGATCGGGAAGCGCTTCAGGTAGGTGAGGTTGGAGTAGCCGGTGCCAAAGTCGTCGAGGGACAGCTGCAGGCCCATCAGGCGCAGTTCGCGCAGGGTGCCCACGGCGCCGTCGGCGTCGTGCATGACCATGCTCTCGGTCAGTTCCAGTTCGAGCCGGGCCGGGTCCAGGCCGGATTCTTCGATGGCGCGGCGGATGCGCTGGGCCAGGTCGTCCTGGCGGAACTGGCGGGCCGAGATGTTCACCGCCACCGGGATGCGCGGCAGGCCCGCTTCGTCCCAGGCGCGGATCTGGCGGCAGACCTGGTAGAGCATCTGTTCGCCGATGGGCAGGATCAGGCCGGTTTCCTCGGCCAGGGGAATGAACTCGTTGGGGCTGACCACGCCGATCTTGGGGTGGCGCCAGCGCACCAGGGCTTCGGCACCGACGATGCGGCCGGTGGCGATATTCACCTTGGGCTGGTAGTAGGGCACCAGTTCGTCGTTTTCCAGGGCGCGGCGCAGGTTGCCTTCCATGTCCAGCTTGTCCAGGGCCATGCCACCCATTTCCGGCAGGAAGAAGCGGTAGCTGTTGCGGCCGTGCTCCTTGACCCGGTACATGGCCACGTCGGCGTTGCGCATCAGGATTTCGTCGTGGTCGCCGTCCCGCGGGTAGAGGGAAATGCCGATGGAGGCGCCGATGAACACTTCCTTGTCGGCGATGGTGAACGGCAGGGCCAGGGACTTGAGCACCTTGTCGGCTACCCCGGCGGCGTCTTCCGGGTGGCGGATGTCGCGCACCACGATGACGAATTCGTCGCCCCCCAGCCGCGCCACCGTGTCGGTGTCGCGCACGCAGGCCATCAGGCGGGTGGCTACGGTCTTGAGCAGTTCGTCGGCGGGGCCGTGGCCAAGGCCGTCGTTGACCAGCTTGAAGCGGTCCAGGTCGAGCAGCAGCACCGCCACCTGGCTCTTGTCGCGGCGCGCCTGGGCGATGGCCTGACCGATGCGGTCGGCGAGCAGGGCCCGGTTGGCCAGGCCGGTGAGCACGTCGTGGTGGGCCTGGTATTCGAGCTGTTCCTGGTAGCGCACCCGCTCGGTGACGTCGGAAATGATCGAGACGAAGTGGGTGGTGTGGGTGCCCGATTCGTCGCGCACCGGGGCGATGTGCAGCTCGTTCCAGAACAGGCTGCCGTCGCGCCGGTAGTTGCGCACGATGGCGTGGCCCTCGCGCTTGTCGCGCAGGGCGGCGCGGATTTCGTTGAGGCCGCGCTGGTTGAGGTCGTCGCGCACCAGGAAGCGGCCGGCCTTGCCGATGACCTCGTCGGCCCGGTAGCCGGTGATGCGCTCGAAGGCGGGGTTGACGTAGGTGATGGGGTGGTCGAGCAGCACGGCGGAGGTGATCATCACCCCGTTCAGGCTCGATTCCAGGGCCCGGGTCTTGAGGCGCAGCTGTTCTTCGGCGGTGGATTCCTTGGCCGTGCCGCCGCGGTTGCCGGCGGGGCGTCCTTGGTCCAGGGCGTGGCGCAGGCGCACCGATTCTTCCTCGCAGTAATGCAGGGCGAGGACGGCGCCCAGAGTCGCGGCCAGGGTGTCCAGGGCGTCCACCACCCGGGGCGGCAGTTCGGCGCTGTCCGCCTCGTCGCCGCCGATCAGCAGCAGGCCGTGGGTACGGCCGCGCCAGTTACACGGCCACTGGCGCTGCCAGGAGCGGGCTTCGGCGAGGCGGCCGCAGTCGGACCAGGTGTCTGCCGGCCCCCGGGAGTCGGCGGCATGGGGCAGGGCGTGCACGTCGCGGCAGGCCACCAGTACGGGTTCGGGCAGGTTCGGCGCCAGGCGTGCCAGGGCGGCCAGGGTCAGTCCGCCCTGGAGCAGGATTTCGCAGGTGGTGCGGGCCAGGTCGCCCAGATCGACGGCGCGGCAGGCCAGTTCCCCGGCGCGGCGCAGGGCCGTCAGCAGGGGATCCAACTGGCCGCCGGGGTGTAGCGTCGGCGGTGGTGTCACGTCTCCTCCCAGTACGGGTGGTTTTTATCGTTGTTGGCAAACCGTTGGGGTGGCTTGCTAAAAGTTATAAGACTGGAGTGTAACAAACCCCCGGAGGAGGAGAAGGGGCCGAGGGAACGGTGTGCTCCCGGAGGGGAACTAAGTCACGATGACGATCCGCTCACCGGTACTCGGCAAGGATGCACTAAAATGGTGCGTTTTTTCCGCAAACCGACGGTGGGCTCAGGTTCGGCGCCGCTTGCGGGGAACCCACCCTTTTTATTTCGGAGCTCATGATGACCCTCGATACCTTCCTCGCCGCGGTGCGGCAACGGGACCCGCACCAACCGGAGTTTCACCAGGCGGTGAAGGAGGTGATGGAGAGCCTGTGGCCTTTCCTCGACGCCAACCCGCGCTACCGCGACCAGGGGTTGCTGGAGCGGCTGGTGGAGCCGGAGCGGGTGATCACCTTCCGCGTGCCCTGGGTGGATGACGCCGGCCAGGTCCAGGTCAACCGGGGCTTTCGCATCCAGATGTCGTCGGCCATCGGCCCCTACAAGGGCGGCATCCGCTTCCACCCCTCGGTAAATCTGTCGATCCTCAAGTTCCTGGCCTTCGAGCAGGTTTTCAAGAATTCCCTGACCACCCTGCCCATGGGCGGCGGTAAGGGCGGTGCCGACTTCGATCCGAAGGGCAAGAGCGACGGCGAGGTGATGCGCTTCTGCCAGGCCTTCATGGCCGAGCTGAACAAGTACATCGGCGCCGACATCGACGTGCCGGCCGGCGATATCGGCGTCGGCGCCCGGGAAGTGGGCTACATGTTCGGCATGTACAAGAAGCTGGCCGGCGAGTTCACCTCGGTGTTCACCGGCAAGGGCCGGGTCTACGGCGGCAGCCTGATCCGCCCCGAGGCCACCGGCTACGGCACGGTGTACTTCCTCGAAGAGATGCTGGCGACCCGGGGCGAGACCCTGGCGGGCAAGCGGGTGGCGATCTCCGGTTCGGGCAACGTGGCCCAGTACGCGGCCCAGAAGGCCATGGAGCAGGGCGCCAAGGTGCTCACCGTGTCCGATTCCGGTGGTACCGTGGTGGACCCGGAGGGCATGACCCCGGAGAAGTGGCAGGCCCTGCACCAGCTCAAGGAGGTGGAGCGCGGCCGTATCGAGGAGTACGCCCGCCGGTTCGGCCTCAAGTTCCTGCCGGGGGAGCGTCCCTGGGGCGTGCCCTGCGACGTGGCCCTGCCGTGTGCCACCCAGAACGAACTCGACGGCAACGATGCGGTCCGTCTTCTGTCCAACGGCTGCACCGCCGTGGCGGAGGGGGCGAACATGCCGTCGACGCTGGAGGCGGTGCATGCCTTCCTCGCTGCCGGCATCCTCTATGCCCCGGGCAAGGCCTCCAACGCCGGCGGCGTCGCCGTCTCGGGGCTGGAGATGAGCCAGAACGCCCAGCGCCTGTCCTGGACCCGCGACGAGGTGGATCGCCGTTTGCGCGAGATCATGCGCGCCATCCACGAATCCTGCCTGGAGTACGGCAAGGGTCAGGGGGTGGGCGGCAGCAGCGACTACGTGCGCGGCGCCAACGTGGCCGGCTTCGTCAAAGTTGCCGATGCCATGCTCGCCCAGGGCGTCGTCTAACCCGGCAAGCCCCGTCCGGCGCGGCTTGCCGCGCCGGACCTGCCCCGACGTCATGCTTCGTCCGGAGCAGGCGGTGAGTGGCCGGGTTGGCGCGTAAAATCGGCGGCTTGTTTTTGTCTTCGCCTTCGGGCGGAAAGGTGTTGTCGATGTATTCCGGTCTGCTGGACCTTCCCTGGTGGGGGTATGTGCTCGTTACCCTGGCCCTCACCCACGTCACCATTGCCGCGGTCACCATCTTTCTCCACCGCCACCAGGCCCACCGGGCGCTGGACCTGCATCCGGTCGTCTCCCATTTCTTCCGGTTCTGGCTGTGGTTCACCACCGGCATGGTGACCAAACAGTGGGCGGCCATCCACCGCAAGCACCACGCCAAGTGCGAGACCGCTGACGATCCCCACAGTCCCCAGGCCAAGGGGTTGAAGAAGGTCTTTTTTGAAGGCGCCGAGCTGTACCGGGCCGAGGCCAAGAATGAGGAAACCCTGCGCCGCTACGGCCACGGCACCCCGGACGACTGGATCGAGCGCAAGCTCTATTCGCGGCATTCGGCGTTGGGCGTTTCCATCCTGCTGGTGCTCAACGTGGTGTTGTTCGGGCCGATCGGCCTGACCATCTGGGCCGTGCAGATGGCGTGGATTCCCTTCTGGGCGGCCGGCGTCATCAACGGCGTGGGCCACTACTGGGGCTACCGCAACTTCGATTGCGCCGATGCTTCCACCAATCTCATCCCCTGGGGGATCATCGTCGGCGGCGAGGAACTGCACAACAACCACCACTCCTTCGCCACCTCGGCCAAGTTCTCCACCAAGTGGCACGAATTCGACCTGGGCTGGATGTACCTGCGGATTTTGTCGGCACTCAAGCTGGCGACGATCAAGAAGGTCATTCCCAAGCCCCGCTTCGTCGCTCCCAAGCCCGTGCTCGATCTGGACAGCCTGCAGGCGGTGATCACCCATCGCTACGATCTGCTGTCGCGCTACGCCGCCTCCCTGCGCCGCACCTACGGTGAGGAATTGAAGGCCCTCAAGCAGCGACTCGGCAAGCAGGAGGTGCAGCGCTTCAAGGGGCTGGCGGGACTGCTCAACGCCGATCCCGCCAAGCTGGGGGCCGAGCGCCGCGCCGCCCTGGAGACACTGTTCAAGGAGAGCCGCCCTCTGGCTACCCTACACGCCATGCGCGACGAACTGGCCCAGGTGTGGGAACGCACCAGCGCCTCTTCCGATCAGCTGGTCAAGCAGCTCCAGGACTGGTGCCAGCGTGCCGAGGCCTCCGGTATCCGGCAACTTGAGGAGATCGCTCTGCGCTTGCGCCGTTACGCGGTGTAACGCGACCGCTCCACGATTGACATAAACTGCGGGCGGCACCGGACCTGGACAGGTCGCGGGCCGCCCGTTTTTTTGTTCCCAGGAGAATTCATGTCCCTGTCGTCGCTCTGTGGCCGTCTCTGTGGCCGTATTTCGGATCGCACGGCCTGCCTCATTCTCGGCATCGGTGCCTTCGCCCTGGTGGTCGTGGGCATCGTCCTGGGTGAAGCCCTACGCCTCAACCCCTGCCCCTTGTGCATCTTCCAGCGGGTGCTGTACCTGGCCATCGGCGTCGGTGCCCTGTTGGCGGCGGCAGGGCGCCCGTTGCGCCCCTGGGGGCTGCTGATCGCCCTGATGGCGGCCTTGGGCGGCATCGCCGCGGCGGGCTACCAGGGCTGGCTGCAATGGATGGCCGATCCGGCCCTGGAATGCGGCTTTGGCCCGCCCAACCTGATCGAGCAGTCGGTGGAATGGCTGGGCGAGCGCTGGCCCCGGTTGTTCCTCGCTACGGGCTTTTGCAGCAGCAAGGAATGGGAGTTGCTGGGGCTGTCCATGGCGCACTGGTCCTTGCTGGTCTATGTCGCCTATGGGGCCGCCCTGGTGGCGGTGGCGCGGCGCAGTTTGCACCAGCCCTGATCCCCGCGGGCCAGAACGAGGCGCGCAGTAGGGCGCCTTAGCCGCTGACAAAGCCTTCCTTTGCGAAGGCTTTGTCCTTTCTGGAGGCGGTTGCCGCCGTTCAGTCCCTGCAGCCTTTCGCCTCCCCATTGACGTACCGCTTCACCTTGGTTGTCGGTTGTTCTCGAAGTCAGGATGTCGATTTATGTCTGTCCCCGTTGTCGTTTCTGCCAATTCCAACCTTTCACCCAAAACCCCCGCCGATACGCGCTATTTCGTCATTGGCCTGCGAGCCGTGGCAGCAGTGGTCATTGCTTGGCATCACTTCGCCCTTTATCCGCCGCTCAAGGACTGGGCGGCGCCGGTGCTGGGCCATCTGCTCGATTGGCTGGCCGAGCACGGTCGGGCCACCCAGGTGTTCTTCGTGGTCGGAGGTTACGTGATGGCCTTGAGCATGAGCGGGCGGGATTGGCGCCTGCCAGCCCTGGGGCGCTACGTGGTACGGCGCTATTGCCGCCTGGGCTTGCCCTACCTGGCGGCCATGGTGCTGGTGGGGCTGGCCTACCTCTACGGCCGGGACTGGCTGCCGGAGGAAGTTACCGGCGCCCCCGTGACTGTGCCCCAGGTGCTGGCCCACCTCTTTTTTCTTCAGGCCATTCTTGGCTACGAGCACCTGTCGGCAGGCTTCTGGTTCATCTGTGTCAATTTCCAGCTGGCCTTGGTCTATGCAGCCAGCCTGTGGCTGCGGGACGGTCCCGGGCGGGGGTGGATCGATGCGCCCCTGTTACTGGGCTGGCCCCTGGCAGTCTTCTCCCTGTTCCATTTCAACCTGAATCCCGACTGGGACAGCTGGTGGCTGTACTTCTTTCCCTATTTCTTCATGGGCATCGTCATCCACCATGCCGTGCATCGCGCCCGCTCGCCATGGTCCTTCTGGCTTTACGCCCTGTTGCTGGTGGTGGCCATGGGGTTCGAGTGGCGCTGGCGGCTGCTCAGCGCCTTGCTGGTCGGGATGGTGCTATGGCACGGGGAATGGCGCGGCTGGGGCGCCAGCTGGCCGCGGCACAAGGCCGTGCTGGGGCTGGGGCGGATTTCCTTCAGCCTCTTCCTGGTGCACTTTCCGGTGCTGGTATTCGTCGGCGCCCTGTGGGCCCGGCTGGAATTGGACTCCCCGGAGCTGGCGGTTCTTGCCCTTGGCCTGACCTTCGGCCTCAGCCTGGTGCTGGCCCGGCTCTTCTACCGCTGGGTCGAGTTGCCCGCCGCCGCCCTGGGGCGCCGGCTCGGGCGGCGCGGCCCAGACCGGACTGCGGTTGCGGCGGCGGGCGCCTGATCCGGTTGTGCGGCACTGGCCGCAACGGCTCAGAGGGTGACCAGGTTGTCCCGGTGGATCAGTTCCGGGGCGTCCACGTAGCCGAGCAGGTCGGCGATCTCGTGGCTGCCGCGCCGGGCAATGCGGCG
This sequence comes from Oryzomicrobium terrae, assembly GCF_008274805.1. Taxonomy (NCBI): domain Bacteria; kingdom Pseudomonadati; phylum Pseudomonadota; class Betaproteobacteria; order Rhodocyclales; family Rhodocyclaceae; genus Oryzomicrobium; species Oryzomicrobium terrae. The sequence continues at coordinate 2,637,387 of NZ_CP022579.1, read as the reverse complement.
GGCGTCGCTGGAACCGTAGTTGGTCAGGCCCCGCGCCACTTCCCGGCCGTCCGGGCCGAGGCAGGCCACGGCGGCACCGCGCTCGAACTCGCCGTCCACCTCGACCACCCCTACCGGCAGCAGGCTCTTGCCTTCGGCCAGGGCCGCGACGGCGCCGGCGTCCAGGTGCAGACGGCCGGCCAGTTGCAGGTGGTCTGCCAGCCATTGCTTGCGGGCGGCCAGGGGCTCCTGCTGCGCCACCAGCAGGGTGCCGATGGGTTCGCCGGCTGCCAGTCGGGTCAGCACGTCCCGTTCGCGGCCGCTGGCGATGACCGTGTCAGCCCCGCTGCGGGCGGCGCGCTTGGCGGCCAGCACCTTGGTGATCATGCCGCCGGTGCCCACCGTCGTGCCGGCGCCGCCGGCCATGGCCTCCAGGGCAGGCTCGCCGGCGGCGGCTTCCTGGATCAGGGTGGCGTTCGGGTCCTTGCGCGGGTCGGCGGTGAACAGACCGATCTGGTCGGTGAGGATGACCAGGGCATCGGCTTCCACCAGGTTGGCCACCAGGGCGCCCAGGGTGTCGTTGTCGCCGAACTTGATCTCGGCGGTGACCACCGTGTCGTTCTCGTTGATGATCGGCACCACGCCGAGGGAGAGCAGGGTGGTCAGGGTGGAGCGGGCGTTCAGGTAGCGGGTGCGGTCGGCCAGATCCTCGTGGGTGAGCAGTACCTGGGCGGTCTTCAGGCCATGGCTGCCGAAGGCGCTCTCGTAGATCTGGGCCAAGCCCATCTGCCCCACGGCAGCGGCGGCCTGGAGTTCGGGGACGGTACTCGGGCGCTTGCTCCAGCCCAGGCGTTGCATGCCGCAGGCGATGGCCCCGGAGGAGACCAGCACCACTTGGCGGCCGCTGGCCACCAGAGCGGCGATTTGCCGTGCCCACTCGCCGATGGCGGCTTCGTCCAGCCCTTGGCCGTTGGCGGTGACCAGGGCGGAGCCGACCTTGGCGACCAAGCGGCTGGCTTCGGCGAGCCGGGTCGGGGTGTGGCTGGAAAGGCAGGAGATGGCGCTCATTGCCCGTCCTCCTCGCCCTCCAGGGGGAGTTCTTCGATGGGGGCGGGCAGGGTGTCGCCGAAGTCGTCGTCCTGCTCCTCGCCCACTTCCGGCAGGGCCGGTCCCATGGCGTCGAGGGCATCCTGGATGGCGTATACCAGGGGGCGGGTGCCCTCGCCGCTGATGGCGGCAATGCGGAATACCCGACCGGTTTCGCTGTGGCCTGCGGCCTTGAAGGCGGCGAGGAAATCGGCGACGCGCTGATCCCGTTCTTCCTCCGGGATCAGGTCGAGTTTGTTGAGCACCAGCCAGCGCGGCTTATCGGCCAGGCGGGCGTCGTACTTGGCCAGTTCGGCAACGATGGCCAGGGCATCGCGCACCGGATCGGCATCCGGGTCCAGGGGGGCCAGATCCACCAGGTGCAGCAGGATGCGGGTGCGTTGCAGGTGCTTGAGGAAGCGGTGGCCCAGGCCGGCGCCGTCGGCGGCACCTTCGATCAGGCCGGGTACGTCGGCGATGACGAAGCTGCGATTCTCATCGGTGCGCACCACCCCCAGGTTGGGGTGCAGGGTGGTGAAGGGATAATCGGCCACCTTGGGCTTGGCGGCGGAAACGGAGCGGATGAAAGTGCTCTTGCCGGCATTGGGCAGGCCGAGCAGACCCACGTCGGCCAGCACCTTTAGTTCCATCTTCAGCTCGCGCTCTTCACCGGGCTCACCCCGGGTGAATTGGCGCGGCGCCCGGTTGGTGCTGGACTTGAAGTGCAGGTTGCCCAGGCCGCCGCGTCCACCTCGGGCGATGCGCGCCTTCTGGCCGTCTACCGCCAGGTCGGCGACCACGTCGCCGCTGTTCAGGTCCGAGATTACGGTGCCGACCGGCACCCGCAGGATCAGATCCTCGGCACCCTTGCCGTAGCAGTCCGAGCCGCGCCCCTTTTCGCCGTTGTTGGCCTTGAACTTGCGCGTATAGCGGTAATCGACCAGGGTGTTGATGTTGCGGTCGGCTACGGCGTAGATGCTGCCGCCACGACCGCCGTCGCCGCCATCCGGTCCGCCGAAAGGGATGAACTTTTCGCGGCGGAACGAGGCGGACCCGTCGCCACCCTTGCCGGCGATCACTTCGATTTTTGCTTCGTCGATGAATTTCATGAGGTCTGTCTCGTTCCGGTGGCGGGGAATTTCCCTGGCCGACGCCGGATATAAATGAAGAGGGTAGAAACGAAAAAGCCCTACCGCAAGGATAGGGCTTCTTCCTGAGCTGTTCGCGCTTACTGAGCGGGAACGATGCTCACGAAACGGCGCTGCTTTTCACCCTTGACGGAGAATTGCACCTTGCCGTCCACCAGGGCGAACAGGGTGTGATCCTTGCCAACGCCAACGCCTTCACCGGCGTGGAACTGGGTGCCGCGCTGACGAACCAGAATGTTGCCAGCCAGAACCACTTGGCCGCCGTAGCGCTTTACGCCAAGGCGTTTAGCTTCTGAGTCGCGGCCGTTGCGGGAAGAACCGCCTGCCTTTTTGTGTGCCATGTCGGTAGCTCCTTAATTAAGCCGAGATCGCTTCGATCTTGAGCTCGGTGTAATTCTGACGATGGCCCTGGTGCTTCTGGTAGTGCTTGCGGCGGCGCATCTTGAAAATCTTGACCTTGTCGTGGCGACCGTGGGAAACCACGGTGGCGGTGACCTTGGCCCCGGCAACCAGCGGGGCGCCGATCTTCACCGACTCGCCTTCGCCTACCATGAGGACCTGGTCGAGAGTGATCTGGGCGCCAACGTCTGCAGGTATCTGTTCTACTTTAAGTTTTTCGCCGGCGGACACGCGATACTGCTTGCCCCCGGTTTTTACGACCGCGTACATGTTGGACTCCAAACAAAAATCCCAAACGACCCAGAAGGCCAATGGGGGTCAGACAAAGAACCCGCGATTATACGGATTTTTGTTTCCGGGTCAAAGGGTTCCGCCGTTTTTGCCCGGGTGCGCTTGACGCTGCGGGTTGTGGCCGCCTACTATCCCGCGGTTTCGGCGCTCCCGCCTGCTATCTCCCTGAATATCGTGAATCTCGACCAGCTTTACGCGCTCATCGCCCCCGACATGAAGGCGGTGGACGCCGTCATCCGCCAGCAACTTCACTCCGACGTGGTGCTGGTGCGTCAGGTGGCCGAGTACATTGTCAATAGCGGCGGCAAGCGTTTGCGTCCAGCACTGGTGCTGCTGTCGGCGGGAGCCCTGGGGTATCAGGGAACGCGCCACCATGAGCTGGCGGCAGTGGTCGAATTCATTCATACCGCCACCCTGCTGCACGACGACGTGGTGGATGAATCTTCTCTGCGCCGTGGCCGCGACACGGCCAATGCCTTGTTTGGCAACGCGGCCAGTGTCCTGGTGGGCGATTTCCTCTATTCCCGCGCCTTCCAGATGATGGTCTCGGTGGGCAACATGAGGGTGATGGAAGTGCTCTCCAGTGCCACCAACATCATTGCCGAAGGTGAAGTGCTGCAGTTGATGAACTGTCACGATGCCAACGTGGATGAGGCGCGCTACCTGCAGGTGATTCATTACAAGACGGCCAAACTGTTCGAAGCGGCCACCCAGTTGGGCGCCATCCTAGGCGGAGCCTCTGCTGAACTCGAGGCGGGGTTGGCCGCCTACGGTATGCACGTCGGCACTGCCTTCCAGTTGATCGACGATGTGCTCGACTACTCGGGCGAGGAAGCGGAAACCGGCAAGCATCTGGGCGACGACCTGGCCGAAGGTAAGCCGACCCTGCCGCTGATCTACGCCATGCAGCACGGTACCCCCGAGCAGGCTGCTGCGGTTCGTCATGCCATCGAAGAGGGCGGTCGCGATGACTTTCCCGCCGTGCTCGCCGCGATCCGTGCCACGGGTGCCCTGGACCACACCCGTGAGCAGGCCAAAGTGGAGGTGGCCAAGGCTGAAGCCGCAATTGCTGCACTTCCCTCTTCCACTTACAAGGATTCGCTGTTAGAATTGTCGTCCTTCGCAGTTGCGCGGTCTTATTGAATCAAAACCGCAGCTTTGCGGTGAGATTCGCTTCCCGAGTTTCACCCGCGCCAACTGTACGGGGAATAGCTCAGCCTGGTAGAGCACTGCGTTCGGGACGCAGGGGCCGGAGGTTCGAATCCTCTTTCCCCGACCAATTCAAAAAAGCCGGAGATTCGTCTCCGGCTTTTTTCATTTGTGCGGCGCCAATGCCGCAGCCTGGCAGGAAGTGCGGCGCTTTCTGCTATCGTGCCGGTTGATCGCGATTGATTCGGTTCCGGTGCGTCCTGAAGCGCTTGGGAGCGTTTGTGGCTAAATTCCTCCTTTTTCTCCTGACTCTCTTTGTCGTCTGGGCGGTTTTTTTTCGTCCGGCCAAGCGTCTGCGGCGTGACGAGCGGCAAGGGCCGAATTTGCCTGCTGCGCCGGAGCGCATGGTGGCCTGTTCGCATTGCGGCGTTTTCGTCCCCGAAAGCGAAGCCGTCGCCGGTGACCGGCCGGGGCGCTTCTTTTGTGGCGAAGCCCATCGCCAGCTTGAAGACGGCGGCCACGGGCCGGCCTGATCGATGAGTTCGGCGCTGCCTCCCTTCTTTCCGCCCCCTCATCCGGCCGACCCTGCCGTTGGAGGGCGCGTAGCAGGGGAGTTGCCGGATTCCTACTGGACCTCGTTCCGCTACTTCAATCTCTACCGGCTCCTGATTGCCGGTTTCCTGGTTCTTTACGCCTGGGCGTCGGCTTACCAGCACAACCCCGTGCTGGGGTGGTGGATTAGTGTCGGCTATGCCACGGAAACCCTTGCTGCAGTAATGCTCGGAACCCGTATCCGGCAACGCTTCACCCTGCAGCTGACCCTGCAAGTCGGCGTCGACATCCTGGTGATGACGACCCTGATGTATCTCGGCGGCGGTATCCGTACCGGTCTGGGGGCCATGCTCCTGGTCAGCCTGGCCGCTGCCGGACTGGTCGGAGAGGCGCGCTGGGTGTTGTTCTACGCGGCGCTGGCAACCCTGTCGTTGCTGTTCGGCGAGTTCATGCGAGGAGTGAACAGCGAATTCGACGCAGTCGGCTTCTTCCAGGCGGGCTTGTTGTCGGCCGGGTTTTTTACGTCGGCTATTTCTGCCCGTCTGGTGGCGCGCCGGGTCGTGGCCAACGAAGAGCTTGCCCGGCGCCGCGGCATTGCATTGCAAAACCAGGTGCGCATCAGCCAGCGCGTCATGGAAGAGATGCAGGATGGCGTATTGCTGGTCAGCGGCGGTAATACCGTGATCCAGTACAACCCCCGGGCGGCTGAATTGCTCGGCCTTCCCCCTGGGTTTGCCGGGGCGTTGGCGGGGAGCGCTCCGGAGGTGTTCAATGCCTTGGCGGCATGGCGGACCGGCGGGGCGGCCCTGCTGGATATCCGTCGCCCCGGTGGCGTCGTGGCCCTGCGCGTGCGTTTCGTCGGAACAGACAGCACCAGCGACGAGGCCTTGGTTTTCCTTGAGGATCTTTCGTCCCTCCAAGCGCAGGCCCAACAACTCAAGCTGGCCGCCCTGGGGCGTCTGACCGGCTCCATCGCACACGAGGTGCGCAATCCTCTGGCTGCCATTTCTCACGCCGGCGAGTTGCTGCGCGAGGAGCGGCGCGATGCGCTGCAGGAGCGCTTGATCCGCATCATTCTCGACAATACCGCGCGGATCGACCGGATCGTCACCGATGTGCTGCAACTGGGGCGGCGCGACCGGGCGAATCCGGAGGGCATTGAATTACAAGGATTCGTGGCGTCGTTGGTCGAAGAGCTGGTGCCGGCGGCTGCCGTGGCCGAGGGGAATCCGGACAATACCCTGGTACAGGCCAAAGAGGGCATGATCCGGTCCGATGTTCCCGCGGGTTTGGCGATTACTTTCGATCGTTCCCATCTCTATCAGGTCCTGGCCAATCTGCTGCGCAATGCCTTGCGTCATTGCCAACGCCGTCCCGGCAGTGTGCTCGTCTTCGCGACGGTGGCGGAAGGGCAGATAGAATTGCATATCCTCGATGATGGTCCGGGTATCGATGAGGCCCAGCGGATCCAGGTCTTCGAACCTTTCTTCACCACCCAGCACCAGGGCACCGGACTGGGGTTGTACATCGCCCGCGAACTCTGCGAGGCCAATGGCGCACGACTCGATCTGTTGGAAAACAATCCCGGCGCCCACTTCCGTATCGTCGCAAGGAGTACCACGTGCCCCCTCAGCCCCCCGCGCGCAACGAACGACGCACCTGCGACCATGTCGCCCGGGTCCTCGTTGTCGACGACGAGCCCGACATCCGGGAGCTCCTCGATCTGACCCTGGCCCGCATGGGCCTGCGCTGCGACAGTGCCGGTTCTGTGGCCGAGGCCCGCACCCTGCTGGCCAACCACGATTATCAGTTGTGCCTTACCGACATGCGCCTGCCGGATGGCGAAGGGCTCGATATCGTCCGGCATATCGGCGAATGCCATAGCCAGACCCCGGTGGCCGTCATTACCGCCTTCGGGAGCACCGAGAATGCCGTGGCGGCTCTCAAGGCGGGGGCCTTTGATTATCTGGCCAAGCCGGTGGCCCTCGACCAGTTGCGCACCCTGGTCAAGTCCGCCCTGGAGGTGCCCGGGGAAAAAGATACTGCGACCCGTATTGCCGGGCTGGTTGGTGATTCGGCTGTAATGGTCCAGGTCAAGGAAACCATTGCTAAGCTGGCCCGCAATCTGGCGCCGGTGTACATCTCGGGGGAGTCGGGGACGGGTAAGGAACGGGCCGCTCGTCTCATGCATGGACAAGGGCCGCGTGCGGGAGGTGCGTTCGTGGCGGTGAACTGTGGCGCCATTCCCGAGAATCTGATGGAGAGCGAGTTCTTCGGCTACCGCAAAGGGGCGTTTACCGGTGCCGAGAGTGATCGGGACGGCTTTTTTCAAGCGGCCGACAGCGGAACCCTTTTTCTTGATGAGGTGGCCGACCTGCCGCTGGCAATGCAGGTCAAGCTGCTGCGGGCGATTCAGGAAAAGCGGGTGCGCAAGGTGGGGGCGACCCAAGAAGAAGCTGTCGATGTGCGCATCATCAGCGCAACGCACAAGGATCTGCGGGCCTGTGTGGACGCCGGGACATTTCGTCAGGACTTGTACTACCGGCTCAATGTCATCGAATTGCGCTTGCCACCTCTGCGCGAGCGACAGGAAGACATTCCCGATCTGGTTGAAGCGGTCCTGTCGCGGATCGTGGCCGCCGCCGGATCGCAGCGGCCCCGCGTCACTGAGGCCGCATTGCGGGCGCTACAGTCCTATTCCTTTCCGGGCAATGTGCGCGAGCTGGAAAATATCTTGGAGCGCGCCCATGCCCTGTGCGATGGCGATGTCATCGATGTCGATGATTTGCAGCTTCAACCCCAGGGCGACAGCGAGCCGGTCGTGGGACGCAGCGAGGAGAGCCTCGACGATTATCTCAACCGGGTGGAGCGCCAGGCGATCCTCGAAGCCTTGCAGCAGACGCAGAACAACCGTACCGCTGCCGCCCGGGTGCTTGGCATTACCTTCCGCTCACTACGCTATCGCCTCGAGCGCCTGGGAATAGAGTGATGCGGAGTTCTGAAACCTTGTGCTCGCCTTCTTCCCCGGCAGCGCCGGTCTGGCGGGATGGCTGGCTCCAGAGCGCTGTGCGGGTCGCGTCGCCCAATCACGATGCGCGTCCTGGCGGCGAGATCCCGGGCCTGGTGGTGATTCATGCGATCAGCCTGCCGCCGGACCAATTCGGTAGCGACGACATCCTGCGACTGTTCACCAATACCCTGGATCCGGATGCCCATCCCTATTTCGCGGGTATTCATCAGTTGCGCGTTTCCAGTCATTTCCTGATTCGCCGCGATGGCCAGCTCGTGCAGTTCGTCTCGTGCGACGAGCGGGCCTGGCACGCGGGCGTATCCACCTGGTGGGGCCGGGAGCGCTGCAACGATTTTTCGATCGGCATCGAGCTTGAGGGCTGCGACACCTTGCCATTCGAGGCGGCGCAATACGCGGCGCTGGATGTTCTGCTTGGGGCGCTCGGTACAAACTATCCGGTGAAGGAGGTTGTCGGGCACTGTCATATCGCCCCGCAACGCAAGACGGATCCAGGGCCATTGTTCGATTGGTCAGTGGTTGCCGCGGCTCATCCCGAGCTTCTATTCCCTTGGCGTGAAAGTTGATCAAACAACATCTTGCAGTGCCAGGAATACACCCCTAGAATTAGTTGGATACCAACTAATTACTACTATATCTAGTGGCCTGCCATCGGCATAAACGAGGGTTCAACGCTTGATCGTCCTCGCCCCTTTTCGACCTCGAAGCCTGCTGCGACGCGGCTTCTCGACGAGCCTCCGGCATGGGCTCGCAAGGTGGCGTCTCCCCCGCATTTCTTTCCACTCGATGGTGCAAGCGTTTTTGCTGGGCAAACAAGAAATCATCTGCACCCCATTCTCTACCCATTCATCGCCTGGCCAAACGCCCCGGTACGCTTTTCGTGCCGGGGCGTTTTTGTTGTTGTCGTTCCGTTGTTCCTGGCCTGGCTTTTCCTATCCGGCGGAGCTCGCATGGCGAGCCGCGGACCACACCGGACTGCCCGTTCGGTACTGATGAGGGAATACCCCTCACACCCATAGCTACGGAGGTGATCATGGCAACCACGAAGAAAGCAAAGAGCGAGGACGAGAAGGTCAAGAAGCCCGCGGCCAAGAAAGCCGCAGCGCCGAAGGCTGCTGCTAAAAAGGCCGAAGTGAAGAGCGCTGCCAAGGCCGAGAAGAAGGTCGAAAAGAAGGCTGAGAAAAAGGCGGCTGCCAAGCCTGTCGCCAAGAAAGCAGCGGAGAAGGCTCCGGCCAAGAAGGCCGCTGCCAAGCCGGCGGCCAAGGCTCCTGCCAAGAAAGCCGAGGCCAAGCCCGCAGCCAAACCGGCTGTGAAGAAAGCCGTGGCAGCAAAGCCTGCCGCGAAGACGGTCGCCAAGCCGGCAGCCAAAGCTCCGGCCAAGGCTGCAGTGAAGCCTGCGACGAAGGTAGCTGCCAAGGCTGCAGCCAAACCAGTAGCCAAGGCTGCACCGAAAGCAGCTGCCAAACCGGCAGCGGCAGCAAAAGCTCCGGTGAAGGCCGCGGTCAGCAAAGCCGCCGCGAAGCCTGCCGCCAAACCGGTGGCTAAAGTTGCACCGAAGGCTACCGCGAAGCCCGTGACCAAGCCCGCCGCCGCTGCCAAGGCTCCGGCGAAAGCCGCCGCCAAGCCGGCAACCAAGGCTGCTGTTGCTAAGCCTGCCACCAAAGCGCCGGCCAAGGCCGTTGCCAAGCCCGCCGCGAAACCGGCGGCGAAAACCGCTGCTGCTAAACCGGCTGCAAAGGCACCGGCCAAGGTTGCAGCCAAACCTGCTGCGGCTCCCAAGGCGGTTGCCAAGCCTGCGGCCAAGGCTGCTGCCGCCAAACCGGCGGCTAAAGCTGTGGCCAAACCGGCGGCCAAACCTGCTGCGGCTAAAACTCCGGCTAAACCGGCAGCCAAGACGGCCGCGAAAAAGCCTGCCGCGCCCAAGGCTCCGGCCAAGTCGGCAGCCGTTCCCGCGGCCAAGCTGGTGGCCACTCCGGTGACGGCTCCGGCCACGCCGTCTACGGCCGCCACGCCGGGGCTCAAGTCCGCGCTCAATCCGGCGGCGGCTTGGCCTTTCCCGACGGGCTCCCGCCCCAAGTAATTCCGGTGCGTACCATCGGCGCCGCCACCCGGTCACGGGTCGGCGGCGCTTTTTTATTGCTTAGCGGCCAAGCATTTTTTCCAGGCGGGCAATGCCTTCGGCGAGGCGTTCCAGATTGGTTGTGTAGGCGAAACGCATATACCGGGCCGGGTCGGCGTTGCCGAAATCCAGGCCGGGCGTGGCGGCAATTCCGGCTTCGTCGAGCAGTCGGCTGGCAAAGGCGAAGCTGTCGCCGCTGAAGGCCGAGATATCGGCATAGATGTAGAAAGCCCCCTCGGGCTGTGCCGGGATGGTGAAGCCCAGACGCAGCAGTTCGCCGAGAAGGAAGTCGCGACGCTGGCGAAATTCGGTGCGGCGTGCCTCCAGGATGGCGCGGGTTTCCGGCAGGAATGCCGCCAGGGCCGCATGCTGTGCCGGTGTCGATGGTGCGATGAAAAGATTCTGGGCGAGCTTTTCCACAGGGCGAATGAACGCTTCGGGGACGATCAGCCAACCGAGTCGCCAGCCGGTCATGTTGAAGTACTTGGAGAAGCTCTGCACCACGCAGGCCTGCTGTGAGTAGGTCAGGACGCTTTCGTCGCAGCCGCCGTAGGTCAGGCCGTGATAGATCTCATCGAGAATCAGGGTGCCGCCGCGGGACTCGACGGCCTCGGTGAGTCCCCGCAGCTCATGACCGCGCAGGACGGTACCGGTGGGATTGGAAGGGGAGCCAAAGAGGGCGCCCCGTGTGTGTGCCGTCCAATGGCTGGCGACTTGTTCCGGCGTGGGCTGAAAGCGGTTTTCCGGCCCGACCACGATGGCTTTGGCTTGGCCTTCGAAGGTGCGGATGAAATGGCGATTGCATGGGTAGCCAGGGTCTGTCACCAGCCATTCGTCGCCAGGATTGACCAAAGCGCCCAGGGCCAGCAACAGTGCGCCAGAGCCGCCGGCGGTGACCACAACCCGGGAAGCGGGCAGGGCGATGCCGTAATGTTCCTGGTAAAAGCCGGCGATGGCCTCGCGCAATCGCGGCAGGCCGAGGGCCGAAGTGTAGTGGACGTGCCCGCTGGCGAGAAAGTCGCGTGCGGCTTCGACTACCGGCGCTGGCGTGGGGAAATCCGGTTCGCCGACTTCCATGTGCACGATGTCATGCCCCGTCGCTTCCAGGGCTGCGGCCCGGGCCATCAGCTCCATGACGTGAAAGGGGGCGATTTCCTGGGCCCGTCGCGAGACGGCGGAGAGGTACGGGGCTGTCGGAGCAGTCATGGTTGGGGACGCGGGAGGTGGCGGTCTGGTTAGGCTGACCAAAGAAAAAGGCCGCCCCGGGTGGGGCGGCCTGCCGGAGTGCCGTAAAGCTTAGGCAGCCTTGGGTTGGAACGCCAGTTCCAGCAATTCGCGCTTGAGCGCCAGTTGCTTGGGCAGACGGTCGCCGAATTTCTCGAACCATTCCTTGTGGGAGGCCACTTCGGTGCGCCAAGCTTCGGCATCGACCTTGGTCAGGGCGTCGAAGTCATCCTTGGAGAACTCCAGACCGTTCCAGTCGATGTCCTCGAACTTGGGCATCCAGCCGAGTTGGGTTTCCTTGGCGCCGACGCGGCCGTGGACCCGGTCCACGATCCATTCCAGCACGCGCATGTTGTCGCCAAAGCCAGGCCACAGGAACTCGCCCTTGTCGTTCTGGCGGAACCAGTTCACGCAGTAGATGCGCGGCGCATGTTCGACGGTGCGGCCCATTTGCAGCCAGTGGGCGAAGTAGTCGCCCATGTTGTAGCCGCAGAAGGGCAGCATGGCGAAGGGGTCGCGGCGCACCACACCCTGGGCGCCGAAGGCGGCGGCGGTGGTTTCGGAGCCGAGGGTCGAGGCCAGGTACACGCCAAAGTCCCAGTTGAAGGCTTCGTAGACGAGCGGCACGGTGGTGGCGCGGCGGCCACCGAAGATGAAGGCGGAGATGGGCACGCCGGCGGGATCTTCCCAGGCGGCGTCGATGGACGGGCACTGGCTGGCCGGGGCGGTGAAGCGGGAGTTGGCATGGGCAGCCTTGCGGCCGGCCTTGCCGTCTTCCGGGGTCCAGTCCTTGCCCTGCCAGTCGATCAGGTGGGCCGGGGCTTCCTTGGTCAGGCCTTCCCACCACACGTCACCCTCGTCGGTCAGGGCCACGTTGGTGAAGATGACGTTTTCCTTGAGGGTTGCCAGGGCGTTGTAGTTGGTCTTCTCGCTGGTGCCGGGAGCCACGCCGAAGAAGCCGGCTTCCGGGTTGATGGCGTAGAACTTGCCGTCCTTGCCCGGCTTGATCCAGGCGATGTCATCGCCGATGGTGGTGATCTTCCAGCCGTTGAACGACTTGGGCGGGATCAGCATGGCGAAGTTGGTCTTGCCGCAGGCGGAGGGGAAGGCGGCGGCCACGTAGGTCTTCTCGCCCTTGGGGGATTCAACGCCGAGGATCAGCATGTGTTCGGCCATCCAGCCTTCGTCGCGGGCCATGGTCGAGGCGATGCGCAAGGCGAAGCATTTCTTGCCGAGCAGGGCGTTGCCGCCGTAGCCGGATCCGTAGGACCAGATCTCGCGGGTTTCCGGGTAGTGCACGATGTATTTCACATCCGGATTGCAAGGCCAGCGGGAGTCTTTCTGGCCCGGTTCCAGGGGGGCGCCCACGGTATGCACGCAGGGCACGAACTCGCCGTCGGCGCCGAGCACGTCGAACACGGCCTTGCCCATGCGGGTCATGGTGCGCATGTTGACGACCACGTAGGGGGAGTCGGAAATTTCGACGCCGATGTGGGCGATAGGCGAACCGAGGGGGCCCATGGAGAAGGGGATGACGTACATGGTGCGTCCCTTCATGCAGCCCTTGAACAGGCCGTTGAGGGTCTCGCGCATCTTGGCCGGGTCTTCCCAGTTGTTGGTCGGGCCGGCGTCTTCCTTCTGGGCAGAGCAGATATAGGTACGGTCCTCGACCCGGGCGACGTCGGAGGGGTCGGACCAGGCCAGGTAGGAGTTCTTGCGCTTGGCGTCGTTGAGCTTGATCAGCGTGCCCGCTTCGACCATCTGGGCGCACAACTGGTCGTACTCTTCCTGGGAGCCGTCGGCCCAATAGATGGAATCGGGCTGAGTCAGTTCAGCGATCTGGGCGACCCACTGTTTGAGCCGTTCGTTTTTCACGTAGGCGGGGGCGTTCAGTTGCACCATGGGAAAGTCTCCTCGGAATGTGCCTGTGGCTATAAGGGTAAAGAGCGAATCAGAAAAGCTGGGGGTTCAAAATTAATAATTATGGCCGATTCCCGGGCATGCCGCAGACAGGGCGCGGACTGGGAGCCGGTGGGGGGATTCTGTGAGACAAGGCCGAGGCGGGCAGAGGAGCAGGGCTCCCTCTGTGCCAAAGTCGGCTGCATGAGGGACTGGTCGCAGGCCGCCGTCATCGGGCCGCCGCTGCGGCCGGGATTCGGCTGCAGCCTGAGCGGGGAGGGGAGATGGGATGTCGCGGTGGACCGGCACGATTCGCCACGCTTCTCCGACGCGCCCCGCCCCCGCGTTCCCGACACGGGAGCGTCGATACGAGGGCAGTGGTTGCGGGACAGCATGCTTTGGGCGAATCTGGGCAGTGGGTTCATGGTGCGAGAGCCACGATGGCGAACGCTGCGAACCACTGCCGCAAGAGCAGTAAAGCGCGTAATTATGCCATTTTGCCGCCTCTCACGGAAGGCGCCCCGCTTTCTGGCGGGTTGCTTTGCGGGCCGCTTGGGCGCTCGACCTGCAATCGTGTTGCTATAATCCGGAATGACAATTCATCAGGCGAAATAAAAAGACGGGCCGAGTGAAGCGAAAATTTGCGCAGTTGCCTACCCAACCGCGCGCATTCCATAGTCTCTTCGCCGCTTCACCAACGCCCGCCGTTTCGTTTTTACCCACCGCACCAGAGGACTGGCTCAATGGACAAGGATCAACTGCGCGACGCCGCGCTGTACTACCACCGCAATCCGAAACCGGGAAAAATCTCCGTCACCCCGACCAAGCAGCTGACCAACCAGTACGACCTTTCCATGGCCTACTCCCCGGGAGTGGCGGCCGCCTGCGAGGAAATCGTCGCTAACCCGGCGGAGGCCTCCACCGTTACCGCACGGGCCAACCTGGTGGGCGTCATCACCAATGGCACTGCTGTGCTGGGGCTGGGCAACATTGGTCCTCTGGCCGCCAAGCCAGTGATGGAAGGCAAGGGGGTGCTGTTCAAGAAGTTCGCCAACATCGACGTCTTCGACCTGGAAATCGAGCAGAACGACCCGGACCAGCTGATCGAGACCATCGCCAGCCTGGAGCCCACCTTCGGCGGCATCAACCTGGAAGACATCAAGGCCCCCGAGTGCTTCTACATCGAGAAGAAGCTGCGCGAGCGGATGAAGATTCCCGTCTTCCACGACGACCAGCACGGCACCGCCATCGTCGTCGGCGCCGCCATCCTCAACGGCCTTACTTATCTGGGTAAGGACCTGAAGCAGGTCAAGCTGGTGACCTCCGGCGCTGGTGCTGCCGCCCTGGCCTGTCTCGATCTGTTGGTGATGCTCGGCGTGCCGGTGGAAAACATCTGGGTCACCGACATCAAGGGCGTGGTCTATGAAGGTCGCGTCGAGGAGATGGACGAGATCAAGGCGCGCTACGCCAAGAAGACCGATGCTCGCACCCTGGGCGAAGTCATCGAGGGCGCCGACGTCTTCCTCGGCCTCTCCGCCGGTGGCGTGCTCAAGGCCGAAATGGTCGCCAAGATGGCCAAGAACCCCCTGATCCTGGCCCTGGCCAACCCGACGCCGGAAATTCTGCCCGACGTGGTCAAATCGGTGCGCGACGACGCCATTATCGCCACTGGCCGTTCCGACTACCCCAACCAGGTCAATAACGTCCTCTGCTTCCCCTTCATCTTCCGTGGTGCCCTGGACGTAGGGGCCACCACCATCACCGAAGAAATGAAGCTGGCGGCGGTGAAGGCCATCGCTGAGCTGGCCCGGGCCGAGCAGAGCGAAATCGTGGCTGCCGCTTATGGCGAGAAGGTTTCCGGCTTCGGCCCCGAATACCTGATTCCCAAGCCCTTCGATCCCCGCCTCATCGTCAAGATCGCCCCGGCCGTGGCCAAGGCCGCCATGGATTCCGGCGTGGCCACCCGGCCCATCGCCGACTGGCCGGCCTACCTGCAGAGCCTCAACGAATTCGTGTACCACTCCGGCCTGATCATGAAGCCGGTGTTCGCCCAGGCCAAGGCCGCCCCCAAGCGCATCATCTACGCCGAAGGCGAAGACGAGCGGGTGCTGCGGGCCGTGCAGGTGGTGGTGGAAGAGCGCATCGCCCGGCCCATCCTCATCGGTCGCCCGGCCGTGATCAACGCCAAGATCGAGGCCGCTGGCCTGCGTATCCGCGAAAGCCTGGACTTCGAGGTGCTGGACCCGGACAACAACCCCCGCTACGACGAGTTCTGGCAGGAGTACCACCGGATCATGGAGCGCCGCGGCGTTTCCCTCGACTACGCCAAGCGCGAAGTGCGCCGTCGCCATACCCTGTGCGGCTCCCTGGCCGTGCGCCTGGGCGTGGCCGATGGCCTGATCTGCGGCACCTTCGGCCGGCATCAGCTGCACCGCTTCTACGTCAAGCACGTCATCGGCACCAACGACCGCTCCAGCAGCTACTACACCCTCAACCTGCTGATCCTGCCGGGCCGCACCGTGTTCATCGGCGACACCTATGTGAACTACGACCCGACGGCGGAGCAGCTGGCCGAGATGACCCTGCTGGCAGCCGAGGAAATCCGCCGCTTCGGCATCACGCCCAAGGTGGCGCTGCTTTCCCATTCCAGTTTCGGCACCGAGGACACCCCCACTTCCCTGAAGATGCGCAAGGTCCTGGAGCTGCTGGCCGAACAGGCGCCGGACTTGGAAGCCGAGGGCGAGATGCACGGCGATGCGGCGCTGGACGAGCAGATCCGTCTGCAGGGCTTCCCCAATTCCCGCCTCAAGGGCCAGGCCAACCTGCTGGTGATGCCGACCCTGGACGCCGCCAACATCTCCTTCAACCTGCTCAAGAGTTCCGCCGGGGATAACTTGACCGTGGGGCCCATCCTCATTGGTACGGCCCGTCCGGTGCACATCCTGACGCCTACCGCCACGGTACGCCGCATCGTCAACATGACCGCGCTGACGGTGGTTGATGCGGGGACAGCGCGCTGACCGCATCAGAGCATTGATTCAAGAAAGGGGATTAGGTTAATAACCTATCCCCTTATTTTTCTTGATTTAGCAAGCTCGGCTGATAAACTGGCGTAAAATCCAGCGCGGTTTTGGCCGGTCCTTTTCCCGGCTGTCGTCACGAAATTTTCACCCCTGTATTGAGTCGGGATTTCCCACAAATCCCGGCCCGGAGAGCCCCGATGCCCGCTCCTTCTCTTCGTGCCTGGCTGTGCGCCACTCTGATGGTTTCTGTCGCGACCCTGGCCGCTCCGAGCGCCTCTCTCGCCGTCGAAAAGAAATCTGAAACCACTGCCAAGAAGGCCAAGGCGAGCAAGTCCGTTGCCAAGGCTCCGGCGAAAACCGCAGCCAAGCCCAAGGCCGAGAAATTGAGCGCCGGCAGCCGCCGTGCCAGCCAGGCGAGCGTCGCAGCCAAGCCGGCGCCGGTGGCCAAGAGCGTGCGCAAGAACGTGCATAAGGTCGTCGCCGTGGACTCCGGCGACTGGGTCGGCGCCGCCCGCAACCTGGGGCTGCAGTCCAGTGCCGCCTTGGTGCAGGATCTGACTACCGGCGAGTTCGTGTTCGAAAAGAACGGCAGCACGGTGGTACCGATCGCCTCGATCACCAAGCTGATGACCGCCATGGTGACTCTCGATGCCAACCCCAACCTGAACGAAACGCTGACCATTGGCGAAGAGGATGTGGACACCCTCAAGGGCAGCCGCTCGCGCCTGCATGTCGGCACCCAGCTCAGCCGCGAGCAGGCCCTGTTGCTGGCCCTGATGTCTTCGGAAAACCGCGCCGCCCATGCCCTGTCGCGCCACTATCCGGGGGGCACCGCCGCCTTTGTCGCGGCGATGAACCGCAAGGCCCAGTCTCTGGGGATGACCCACACCCGCTTTGAAGATCCTACCGGCCTGACCGCCAACAACGTCTCCACCGCCCGGGATCTGGCTAAGATGGTTTCCGCGGCACACCACTACCCCCTGATCCGCGAGTTTTCCACCACCCCCGGCGCTACCGTGGAGGTGGCGGGCCGGCCGATGGCCTTCAACAACACCAATGCCCTGGTGAAGAGCGATAGCTGGGAGATTGGCCTGTCCAAGACCGGCTTCATCCAGGAAGCGGGCAAGTGCTTGGTGATGCAGGCCCATGTGGCCGGTCGTCCGGTGGCCATCGTGCTGCTCGATTCTGCCGGTAAGATGACCCGCATCGGTGATGCCAACCGCCTCAAGCGCTGGATGGAATCCAGCGGGGCCAAGGCGACCCGCGCCTGATTTCGGTTTTACCCATAAGGCCGCGGCGACTGACCGCGGCTTTTTTTTGCCTGTTGAAAGGAGACCCCATGCAGCGTCGTGAATTCCTGAAGAAATCCAGCGTTGGTCTGGCCGCCGGTGCTGCCACTGCCGCCGCTTCGGCGCCGGCCCTGGCCCAGAGCGCCCCCGCCATCAAGTGGCGGTTGGCCTCCAGCTACCCGAAGAGCCTCGACACCATCTACGGTGCCGGCGAAATGGTCGCCAACCGGGTCGCCCAGCTCACCGAAGGGCGCTTCAAGATCCAGGTCTTCGCCGGTGGCGAGATCGTTCCCGCCCTGCAGGTACTCGATGCCGTGCAGCAGGGCACCGTCGAATGTGGCCACACCACCAGTTCCTTCTACGTTGGCAAGAACCGGGCGTTCGCCTTCGACACCGTGGTGCCTTTCGGCCTCACCCCGCGCCAGCAAATGGCCTGGATGTACTACGGCGGCGGCCTGCCCCTGATGCGCGAGTTGTTCAAGGAATATGGGGTGGTGAATTTCCCCTGTGGCAACACCGGGGCTCAGATGGGCGGTTGGTTCCGTAAGGAAATCAACACCCTGGCCGATCTCAAAGGGCTCAAGATGCGCATCCCCGGCCTGGGCGGCGAAGTGCTCTCCCGCCTCGGTGCCGTGCCGCAGAACATTCCGGCCGGCGATGTCTATGCCGCCCTGGAAAAAGGCGCCATCGACGCCACCGAGTGGGTCGGTCCCTACGACGACGAGAAGCTCGGCTTCTACAAGGTGGCCAAGTACTACTACGCCCCCGGGTGGTGGGAGCCGTCCGCCCAGGTCACTCTGGTCGTCAACGCCAAGGAATGGGAGAAGCTGCCCAAGTCCTACCAGTACGCCCTCGACGTGGCCTGTGCCGAAGCCAACATGCACATGTTGGCCGAGTACGATGCCAAGAACCCCTTGGCCCTGGCCAAGCTGCTCAAGGCCGGTGTGCAGTTGAAGCGTTTCTCCAACGAGATCATGGTTGCCGCCCAGAAGGCAGCCTTCGACTTCTACAACGAGGAGGCGGGGCGCAACCCGACCTTCAAGAAGATCTACTCCGAGTGGGAAAAATTCCGCCGCAACGAACAGGCCTGGTTCAGCGTCAATGACGCCGCCATTGAGCAATTCATGTACAGCCACAACAAGTAAGGGCCGGCCAAGATCCGGCCAAGCAAAACGGGCGCCCTGGGGCGCCCGTTGCGTTTGTCGGCTCCGGTTCCTCGGCCTTATTTACGGGGCTTGGTGTAGCCGAGGGCATGGGAAATTTCGTCGGCGGTGGTCCGCAGCATGTCGATCCAGTCGGCGTTGTGCCGGTCGGTGGGGGCCGAGACCGACAGGCCGGCCACCAGATTGCCTTCATCGTCGCGCACCGGGACGGCGACGCACTTCAGGCCGGCCTCGGCTTCCTCGTTGTCGAACGAGACCCCGTGGCGGCGGATCCAGTCCAGTTCCTTCTCCAAGGCGGGTAGGGAGGTCAGGGAATGGGGGGTCTTGCCCGGCAGACCGGTGCGTTTGGCGTATTCCTTGACCTTTTGCGGCCCATCCTCGGCGAGGAACAGCTTGCCGGCGGAGGTCAGGTGCAGGGGCGCGCGACCGCCCACCAGGTAAACCACCCGGATCAGGGAGCGGCCGCTGGAGGTCCGCTCGATGTAGATGATTTCGTCGTCGTGGCGAATACCCAGGTTGACGCTCTCGCCGACCTGCTCGTGCAGGCTTTGCATGTAGGGCTGGGCCACTTCGCGCAGGTTGAGGCGCGATTTGACCAGGTTGCCCAGCTCCAGCAGGCGGATGCCCAGCCGGTAGGTGCCCGGGTCGTGCCGTTCGACGAAGCGCGACCCGGTCATGGCGGCCAGGATGCGGTGTGCCGTGGAAGGATGGAGTCCGGTGGTTTGGGCCAGCTGCTTGAGGCTGACCGCGTCGGGAGATTCGGACAGGGCGTCGAGGAGCGCCATCATGCGCTCAATCACCTGAATCGAATTCTTCCCTTCTTGCCTTTCGGCCATGAATGTTCTTTCTGTGAAATCTGCGGGGGGTCAAAAAATCTGCTTTCAAGCACTGGTGCGGTTTCCCGAGGGGGGCGAAACCGGGCGCGCGGAACTATAATCGGTTTTTTGCCAAATCGGCGCTTCCGGCCTTCCACCGTGCAGGCTTGTGCGTCGCAATATTCTACCCCATGCGTGTTGCCCTCTTCGTCACCTGTCTGGTGGACCTGATGCGTCCCCGTATCGGCTTTGCCGCCCTGGATCTGCTCGAATCCGCCGGTTGTGAGGTGACGGTTCCCGCCGCCCAGACCTGCTGCGGCCAGCCGGCCTTCAATTCCGGGGATCGTGCCCTGGCCCGTCAGCTGGCGGAAAAGACCATCGCCGAGTTCGAAGGTTTCGACTACGTCGTCGCCCCCTCCGGCTCCTGCGCCGACCAGATCCGTACCGAATACCCCGGGTTGTTTGACGAAGGCTCCGACTGGCGCCGCCGCGCCGAGGCCCTGGCGCCGAAAGTGTTCGAGCTGACCGATTTTCTGGCCAACGTCCTCAAGGTCGAGGCCGTGCCCGGCCGTTTCGACGGCAGCGTCACCTATCACGATTCTTGCACCGGCCTGCGCAGCCTGAAGATCAAGTCCCAGCCCCGGGACCTGCTGGCCAAGGTGCCCGGCCTGACCCTCAGCGAAATGGAGGCCTGCGAGGAGTGCTGCGGCTTCGGCGGCACCTTCTCGATCAAGTACGGCGACGTCTCGGCGGCCATCGGTGAGCGCAAGTGCAACAACATCCGCGCCGCCGCTACCGACGCCGTGGTCGGCGGCGACCTGGGCTGTCTGCTGCACATCGAGGGCAAGCTGCGCCGCATGGGCGACGAGACCACCCGGGTGCTGCACGTGGCCGAGGTGCTGGCCGGCGCCGGCAACGGTGGGGAGAACTGACCGTGGAAGTCCGTTCCATCGAATTCAAGCAGCGCGCCTCCGAGCGCGCCATCGACGGTTCCCTGCAGGGCAAGCTGAAGACCGCCAAGGGCCTGTTCGTCGGCGGCCGGGCCCGCGCCGTGGCCCGCTTCGACGCCGAGGGCGGCGACTTCGAGGCCCTGCGCGACATCGGCCGCGGCATCCGCGACGAGGTGCTCGACAACCTGGACGTGTGGCTGGAAACCTTCGAGCAGAACGCCACCGCCCGGGGCGCCACCGTGCTGTGGGCCCGGGACGGGGCCGAGATCAGCCGCCTGGTGGTGGAGATCGCCCAGCGCCACGGGGTGAAGAAGGCCATCAAGTCCAAGTCCATGCTCTCGGAAGAGGCCGGGCTGAACGAGGCCCTGGAGGCCGTAGGCGTCGCCTCGATCGAGACCGACCTGGGCGAGTACATCATCCAGCTCGCCAAGGAGCCGCCGTCCCACATCATTGCCCCGGCCATCCACAAGAACAAGGAAGAGGTCGCCGACCTCTTCGAACAGCACCACCACAAGCCGCGCAAGACCGAGATCGCCGAGATGACCCGGGAGGCACGGGAGGTGCTGCGCAGCCATTTCGTCTCCGCCGACATGGGCATCACCGGCGGCAACTTCCTGGTGGCCGAGACCGGCTCGGTGGCCCTAGTGACCAACGAGGGCAACGGCCGCATGGTCACCACCCTGCCCAAGGTGCACGTGGCGGTAGTGGGGGTGGAAAAGGTCATCCCCAGCCTCAACGACCTGGCGGCGCTGATGCGCCTGCTGCCCCGCTCGGCCACCGGCCAGACCATCTCCAACTACGTGTCGCTGCTCACCGGGGTCAAGGCCGAGGCCGACCGGGACGGTCCCGAGCACCTCTACTTCATCCTGGTGGATAACGGCCGGGTCGGCCTGGTCGGCTCCGAATTCCAGGAGATGCTGCGCTGCATCCGCTGCGGCGCCTGCATGAACCATTGCCCGGTGTACCAGACCATCGGCGGCCACGCCTACGGCTGGGTCTACCCCGGTCCCATGGGCTCGGTGCTGACGCCGCTGTACACCGGCCTGGACAAGGCGCCGGACCTGCCCCACGCCGCTACTCTGTGCAACCAGTGCGGCGTGGTCTGCCCGGTCAAGATCCCCTTGCCCGAGCTGTTGCGCAAGCTGCGCGAGAAGCAGGTGCAGACCGGCGTCGGCACCGCCACGGCCAAGGCCGAGCGGCGCGCCCTCAAGCTGTGGGGCTTCGCAGCACGTCACCCGCGGCTGTACGCCTTCGGCACCCGGATTGCCACCCGCTACCTGAAGTGGCTGGCCGGCGGCAAAGACCGCATCCAGACCCTCAGCATGGTGCCGGAATGGACCAAGGGTCGCGATTTTCCCGCCCCCGAGGGCAAGACCTTCCGCGAGCTGTACGCGCAACGGGCCGCCCGGCGCGGCTGACCTCCGTTTTCGAACCTCTTCCGCGACTGACGCCACCGTCCGTTCCGTTTCCACAGGCTGCTTCCCATGATGACCTCTTCCGACGCCCCCGCCCTGCCGCTCTGGATCGGCGGACGCGCCTTCCTCACCGTCACCCCGGGCTTTTTCGACCTGGCCGACGCCAGCGGCCAGGTACGCTACCGGGTGCCCCTGGGCGGCGCCGACGAACTGGCCGAGGCGGTGCGCTCCTGCCAGCGCGCCTTGCCCGGCTGGTCCGCCACCGCCCCGGCCGAGCGCGCTGCCCGCCTGCTTGCCCTGGCGGAGAGCGTCGAAACCTATGCCGGGCATCTGGTCAAGTTGATTACCGAGGATACCGGCGCTGCCATGGACGCCGCCCAGGCCGAAGTGGCCGCCGCCGTCGCCGCCCTGCGCGCCGCAGCCGGCACCCTGGAAACCAAGGCCACAAGCCAATCTCCAGAGGTGGTGGCTGTAATGGCAGATTCCACGCGGTGTTTCGAGGGACTGGTCGCAAAGTCCGCGCCAGTATTGGCGTTTGGCGGGGTGGTGATTTTGAAACCCAGCCCCCGGGGCCCCTCCGCGGCGGTGGCCCTGGCCGAACTGGCGACCCGGGCCGGTTTGCCCGATGGCGCGGTGAACCTGGTGCACGGCGACGATGCCTTGGTGGCCGCCCTGGCCGCCAGCCCGGAAGTGGCCCGGGTGTTGTTTGCCGGCGAGGAGGCCCTGGCGGTCAAACTTCGGCAAAAACTCGGCGACCGTTTGGTGGCAGCATAAAGACCCGGGTCGGGTAGTTTGTGGCCGCCCCCTCGGGCCGCGCCACGGACGTTGGGGCCGACCTGACAGCGCCTGCCACCCGGTTCATGATGTACTCGTAGTTCGTGCGTTTCCGTCTGTACGCAATCACAAGGAGAAGACCATGCAGATCGATATCGGCATCACCGAGAAGGACCGCAAGAAAATCGCCGAGGGCCTCTCCAAGCTCCTCGCCGACACCTACACGCTCTACCTGAAGACCCACAACTTCCACTGGAACGTCACCGGCCCCATGTTCAACACCTTGCACCTGATGTTCGAGGCGCAGTACAACGAACTGGCTCTGGCCGTGGACCTGGTGGCCGAGCGCATCCGCTCCCTGGGCTTCCCCGCCCCGGGCACCTACTCCGAGTACGCCAAGCTGTCCTCCATCCCCGAGCCCAAGGGCGTGCCCAAGGCCGAGAAGATGATCGAGGAGCTGGTGGCCGGCCAGGAAGCCGTGGTGCGCACCGCCCGGGCGATCTTCCCCGCCGCCGAGAAGGCCCGCGACGAAGCCACTGCCGACCTGCTCACCCAGCGCATCCAGCTCCACGAGAAGACCGCGTGGATGCTGCGCAGCCTGCTCGAAAAGTAATCCCGGGCACCCTGCCATGCACCGCATCGCGTACCTCGAGCGGGAATCGATCCGGGCGGACGTGCGCCGCCCGGCGTTTGCCCATGAGTGGGTGGAATATTCCCGCACCGTGCCGGCCGAGCTCGACGCCCGGCTGGCCGGCGTGACCATCGCCATCGTCAATAAGCTGCCGTTCACCGCCGAGCTGATCGGCCGGTTGCCGGACCTGAAGATGATCGCCGTGGCCGCCACCGGCACCAACAACGTGGACCTGGCCGCCTGCCAGGCCCGCGGCATCGTCGTTTCCAACATCCGCGGCTACGCCCGCCAGACCGTGCCCGAGCATGCCCTGGCCCTGCTCATGGCCCTGTCGCGCAACCTGGTGGCCTACCGGGCCAGCGTGCAGGACGGGCGCTGGCAGCGTTCCGACCAGTTCTGCTTCTTCGACCACCCGATCCGCGACCTGCACGGCCAGACCCTGGGCGTGATCGGCTCCGGCGACCTGGGCGATGGCTTCGCCCGCCTGGCCGAGGCCCTGGGCATGACCGTGCTCAAGGCCGAGCGCAAGGGTGCCGCCACGGTACGCCCTGGCTACACCGCCTTCGACCGGGTGATTGCCGCGAGCGACGCCATCTCCCTGCATTGCCCCCTGACGCCGGAAACCCGCCACCTGATCGGCGCGGCCGAACTGGCGGCGATGAAGCCCACGGCCCTGCTCATCAATACCGCCCGGGGCGGGCTGGTGGACGAGGCCGCCCTGGCCGCCGCCCTGCGCGCCGGCACCATCGGCGGCGCCGGTTTCGATGTGCTCACCGAGGAGCCGCCCAAGGACGACAACCCGCTGCTGGCACCGGACGTCCTGGCCCTGCCCAACTTCATCCTCACGCCCCACGTGGCCTGGGCCAGCGCCCCGGCCATGCAGGCCCTGGCCGATCAGCTGATCGACAACATCGAAGCCTTCGCCCGGGGCGAGCCGCGCAACCGCGTGGCCTGATCCCGCCTTTCCCCTTCCGCTGTGGTCCTGTTTTCATGAGCCTTTCCGATCCCGCTGCCCGGGCCGATATCCGGGCTTCCATTCTCGGTCGCCTGCGCGACACCCTGGGCGCCGATCCGGCCGCCGTGGCTGCGCGCCGCGCCTCGGTGGAGGCCCGCCTGGGCCTCGCCGTGCCGGCCACGGCGCCCGCCCTGGCCGATGACCCGGAGGCGCTCCTGAGCCGCTTCCAGGGCGAGGCGGAACAATTGGCATCGACGGTCGCCGTGGTGGAAGGCTGGGGCAGCGTACCGGCGGCCGTGGCCGCCTATCTGGCGGAAAAGGGGTTGGATACCCAGGGGGTGATCGCCCCGGAACTGGCGGCGCTGCCCTGGGCCGGAGCCGGCCTGGCAGTGGAACCCCGGGAGGCGCGGGACGCCGACCTGCTCGGCATCACCGGCTGCTTCTGCGCCATCGCCGAAACCGGCACCCTGATGCTGCTGTCGGCCCCCGGATCGCCGGCCACGGTCAGCCTGCTGCCGGAAACCCATGTGGCCCTGATCCCGGTTTCCCGCCTGGTACCGACCATGGAAGCCGCCTTCGCCCGGTTGCGGGAAACGGCCCCGGGAGGCCAGCCGCCGCGGGCAGTGAACTTCATTTCCGGACCGTCCCGTACCGGGGATATCGAACAGACTCTGGTGCTTGGCGCCCACGGCCCGTACCGGGTCCATTTGATTCTGATCCGCGGCGCCTGAACGCCGCTACCTCCCGCCGCAACCGGCCCCCAGGCCGGTGGAGGCGGTGGAAGGGAGGCGGTGGAAGCGGTGGAAGTGGGGTTTTGCCCCCTCGTGCCGATTGACGGCGTGGCGCGGCGATTCGTCGTTGCTATCGGGGCATCGCCGCCCGATCCTGTGCCGGATCGGGCTCAAACCTCCAGGCCGACGGACTCGGCCGGACA
This sequence comes from Oryzomicrobium terrae, assembly GCF_008274805.1. Lineage (NCBI taxonomy): Bacteria > Pseudomonadati > Pseudomonadota > Betaproteobacteria > Rhodocyclales > Rhodocyclaceae > Oryzomicrobium > Oryzomicrobium terrae. Next base: position 2,612,564 of record NZ_CP022579.1, on the reverse strand, counting down.
GGTCAGTTGGGCCGGCACCAGGTCCGGCGGGCCGGCCGGGTTGAGCAGCAGCATGGCGATCGCCAGGGTCAGCGCCAGGGTGGCGCCCACGGTCAGCACCGTGCGCAGGGTGACGTACCAGGAGGGCAGGCCCAGGCGCCGGGCCCAGACTGCGTCCACCGCGAAGTGCACCCAGAACATCGTCACCAGCAGAATCAGGTCGAAGCCGGCCGGCAGCACCATCGCGGCCCAGGCGCACAGGGCCGGCACCACGCTCCAGGCCAGCAAGCGGGTACGGATGGCGGGTTGATCCGCCGCCGCCGTCATGGCGAAGGCCCAGTGCAGGGCACCGACGAAGCTGAGTATGACCGCCCCGTAGGACACCAGGACGAAGAGCAGGAACCCCCGGTAGTCGGTGCCGAACAGGGCCATGGCTCCGACCAGGGTGAAAAAGGGTACCAACCCGCCAAAGCCCAGCCACCGTACGGCGACCGGCATGGTCGCCTCCCTGGGGAAGGCGTCGTTTGCGATGTGGGCGGTCATGGTGCAACTCCTCCCGGACGAGGCGCGGGACTGGATGGGGGGTAATCTCTACTATTGATCCCCTGTTCAGACCCGCCGGGGGCGGGCAAGTTCTGCCCCGGATGTGCAACCGTTTGTTTTGATTTACGACAAATCCGGTTCGAGTTTTTGCCGGATTTGGTATTACTTTTGGCCGAGCGTGAGATTTGCCATGGTGGCAAATATATAGCCGGTGTTAAGTTTAAAAATCCAATTAAAAACAAACTTATACCGCCTTGAACTCCCCGCTCACCCCCCCCCTTCCCGATGCACTGCGCCATGATGCGGCCCCCTCCGAAGTGGAGGTCTTGCAGCAGTTCCGTTTGATCTTCCGCGCCGTGAAGCGCCACTTCCAGAGCGTCGAGGAAGCCTGTGGCGTGTCCGGTGCCCAGCTGTGGGCTCTGGCCCAGATCGCCGGCCAGCCCGGTATCAAGGTGGGGGAACTGGCCAAGGCCCTGGCGGTGCACCAGACCACCGCCAGTAACCTGGTGGACCGCCTGACCCGGTCCGGCTTCATCGAGCGCCGCCGTTCCACCCGGGACCAGCGGGTGGTCGAGCTGTATCCGTCCCATGCCGGTACGACGGCCCTGGGCCGGGCCCCCGAGCCCCTGCGCGGCGTGCTGCCCGATGCCCTGGCGGCGCTGACGCCGGCCAAGCGCCTGCAGCTGTCGCTACTGCTCACTGAGCTTACCGGTCTGATGCAAGGTCAGCCCGGCCACGACGCCACCCGCGCCGTCACCCTGGGCGATCACGGCGACGATCTGTAAGCCGTCTCCGCACCGGCCTGCCGTACGGCGGGCCGGCATATTTCTTTGTCATGTTTTTTCGCCGCGCCATGGGGGCGCAGGCGGGACTTTGTGTAAAAATCCCGTAAATACAGGGGTGCCCGGCGCTAGCGGCGTCGGCGGCCGCCGTTCGGGAGTCGCTTTCGCAACGGCAGCAGTTGGCTCCCCGCCGTTCCTGCCTTGCTTCCCCCTGCGGATTCCCCATGACGATCGTGCCGACGACCCTCGAGATCATCGCTGCCGCCCTGTTTGCCATCGCGGTCATTCATACCTTTTCCACCAAGTTCTTCGAGCGCCTCGCCCATGCCCAGCCCAAGCATGCCGGGATGTGGCACCTACTCGGCGAGGTGGAGGCGGTGTTCGGTTTCTGGGCCATGGTTCTGGTGCTCGTGCTGGCCTCCCACGATGGCTGGCACGAGGCGGTGGCCTACCTGGACGGGCGCGATTTCACCGAGCCCTTGTTCGTCTTCGTCATCATGGTGATCGCCGCCAGTCGGCCGATCCTGCGCTTCGCCTCCTGGTGCGTGAAGGTCAACGCCAGCCTGTTGCCCATGCCGCGGCAGATGGCCTTCTATTTCGTCGTGCTGTCCCTGGTGCCCTTGCTCGGCTCCTTCATCACCGAGCCGGCGGCCATGACCCTGGCGGCCCTGATGCTGCGCGAGCGCTTCTATGCCCCGGGGATCTCCAACCGGCTCAAGTACGTCACCATCGGCGTGCTGTTCGTCAACGTCTCGATCGGCGGCACCCTGACCCCCTACGCGGCGCCGCCGGTGCTGATGGTGGCGGGCAAGTGGAACTGGGACCTGGCCTTCATGTTCACCCACTTCGGCTGGAAGGCCTGGCTGGCGGTGGTGATCAACGCCTTCGCCGCGACCCTGCTGTTCGCCAAGGAGCTGCGCAAGGTGCCGGCCCTGGCACCGGCGGCCAACCATGAGCCGATGCCCCTGACCATGATCGCCCTGCACCTGCTCTTCCTTGGCGGTGTGGTGCTGACCGCCCATCATCCCAAGGTGTTCATGGGCCTGTTCCTGTTCTTCCTCGGCTTCGCCCACGCCTACCAGCGCTACCACGACCGGCTGATCCTGCGCGAAGGGCTGATGGTGGCCTTCTTCCTGGCTGGCCTGGTGACCCTGGGCGGCATGCAGAAGTGGTGGCTGCAGGACGTGCTTGCCGGCCTCTCGCCGGTGGCCCTGTACTACGGTGCCACGGCCCTCACCGCCATCACCGACAATGCCGCCCTGACCTACCTGGGCTCCCTGGTGGACGGGGTGACCGAGGCCTACAAATACGCCCTGGTGGCCGGTGCGGTCACCGGCGGCGGCCTGACCATCATCGCCAACGCCCCCAACCCGGCGGGGTTCTCCATTCTCAAGGGCCACTTCCACGACGAGTCGGTGCATCCCCTCGGGCTGTTCCTGTCGGCCCTGCCGCCGACCCTCGTCGCCATCCTCGCCTTCCAGTTGCTGTAAGCGGGGCCGGCGGTGGAAAGCTTACGGGGCGCCCTGATCCTGCTCTCGATGGGGGTGCTGTTCGTCGCCATCACGTTGCGGCTCAAGCTGCCGCCGCTGCTCGCCTACCTGGCGGCTGGCATCCTGGTCGGGCCCCACGGCCTGGCCCTGATCCCGGAAAGCCACCAGATCGACGTGCTGGCCGAGCTCGGGGTGGTCTTCCTGATGTTCTCGATCGGCCTGGAATTCAGTCTGGCCAAGCTCAAGGCCATGCACCGTCTGGTGTTCGGCCTGGGCGGCGGCCAGGTGATCCTGACCCTGCTCGGCACCGTGGCGGTGGCCCGCTTCTTCTATCACCAGGGCTGGCGCGAAGGGTTTGCCGTGGGGGCGGCGGTGGCCATGTCGTCCACCGCCATCGTCAGCAAGCTGCTGTCCGAGCGGCTGGAACTGCATTCCGACGCCGGCCGCCAGACCATGGCGGTGCTGTTGTTCCAGGACCTGGCGGTGGTGCCCCTGCTGATCACCCTGCCGGCCCTGGCCGCCAAGACCTCCGGGTTGGCGGCCTCTCTGTCCCTGGCCATGCTCCAGGCCGGCGGTGTGCTGGTGGCGATGATCTTCGTCGGCCAGAAGCTGATGCACCGCTGGTTCGACGCGGTGGTGCGGCAGCGCTCCCCCGAGCTGTTCATGCTCAACGTGCTGTGGATCGTCGTCGGCCTGTCCTTCCTCACCGCCTCCGCCGGCCTGTCCCTGGCCCTGGGCGCCTTCGTCGGCGGCATGCTGATCTCGGAGACCCTCTACCGGCACCAGGTGGAGGCCGACATCCGGCCCTTCCGCGACATCCTGCTCGGCCTGTTCTTCATTACCCTGGGCATGCAGCTCGACCTGGCCTTCGTCGCCCAGTCGATCGGCAGCGTGCTGATCGCCCTGGCTCTGCTGATCGTCGGCAAGGGCGGGGTGGTGCTGCTGCTCTGCGCGACCATGCGCAACTCCACCGACACGGCGGTGCGCACCGCCGTCCAGCTCGCCCAGGGGGGCGAGTTCGGCTTCGTGCTGCTCACCCTGGGCCTCGACCTGCACCTGGTGCCCGGCGACGTCTTCCAGGTGACCACCGCCGCCTTGCTGCTCTCCATGTTCCTCGCCCCCTTCCTGATCGCCCGGGCGGGCAAGGTGGGCAAGCGCCTGTCGGCCAAGGACTTCGCCCAGCGTGCCAAGATGGTCCAGGACGTGGCGGCCCGGGCCATGGACATCGAAGACCACGTGATCGTCTGCGGTTTCGGCCGCAGCGGCCAGACCATCGCCCGCTTCCTGGAGGTGGAGGGCATTCCCTTCATCGCCTTGGACGTGGACCCGGTGCGCATCGAGCAGGCCCAGACCGCCGGCGAGCGGGTGGTGTTCGGCAACGCCGACCGCCTCGAAGTGCTGATGGCCGCCGGCCTGCAACGCGCCCGGGCCGTGGTCATCACCTACAACGACCTGGCCGCCACCGAGAAGGCCCTCTTTCACACCCGGGACGCCCGGCCCGACATGCCGGTGGTGGTGCGTTCCGCCGACGACACCCATATCGACCACCTGAAGAATCTGGGCGCCACCGAGGTCATTCCCGAGGTGATCGAGGGCAGCCTGATGATGGCCGCCCAGACCCTGGCCGAGCTCGGGGTGCCGGTGGAGCGCGCCGTGGGCCAGGTGCGCGCCGCCCGGGCCGAACGCTATGGCAAGCTGAAGAGCTATTACCGGGGCGAGAAGGACCGCATGAAGCGGCTGGCCGAGGAAAAGGGCGTGTTCGTGGTGGAGGCCGGCAGCCCCACCGTGGGGCGCCTGCTCGGCGAGGTGGTGCCCGCCGGCAGCACGGTGCGGGTCGAACGGGTCAAGCGGGGTGAAGTGCGCATCGACAACCCGGCGGCCGAGCTGGTCCTGGAAGGCGGCGACGTGCTGCTCCTGTCCGGCCCGCCCGAGGCCTTGCTGCGCCTGGAGAAAAAACTGGCGGCCGGGTAGGGCGGCCTGGCCGTCCTACCGTCCAACCGTTCCACCTGGCTGGCGGTGCGGGCCCTCCCGCCGCGCTGCCGGCCACGGCGCCATCTTTCCCGATCCGGCACCGTACCCGGCCCGCTCCCGCTCCCGCTGTCGCGCTGCCGCTGCATCCGGAAGTTGGTCGCCAACAATGCATGGGCTGAAAACCAAGAAGGGGCGCGGTTCTCCAGGTGGCATGCCTGAAGAACCGCGCCCCTTCTGCCTTTCAGAGGGTACCATCTGGAGATCGGCTACTGGCGCGGGGTTTAGCCTGGTGGCTACATGCGGAAGGCGTCCACCGTCTGGCGCAGGGAGCCGGACAACTGCTCCAGCTCGCCGGCCGACGCTTCGGCGCTCTTCACCACCGCGGCGTTTTCCTCCGCCATCTGGGCGATGGCTTCGATGTTGCGGGCGATTTCGGTGGAGGCGGCGCTCTGCTCCGACAGGGCGGCGGAAATGTCGCCGATCACTTCCAGCACCCGCTCCGAACCGTCGCGGATCTGCTGGATCGCCGCACCGGCCTGGCGGGCTTCCACCACCCCTTCCTCGACTTGGCTGACGCCGGTCTCGATGCTGCTCACCGCTTCCCGGGTGCCGTCCTGGATGCGGGTCACCGTATCGGCGATCTGGGCGGTGGATTGGCTGGTGCGCTCGGCCAGTTTGCGTACTTCGTCGGCCACTACGGCGAAACCGCGGCCCGCTTCGCCGGCCCGGGCCGCCTCGATGGCGGCGTTGAGGGCGAGCAGGTTGGTCTGGTCGGCGATGTCGCGAATCACCGTCACCACCTGGGAGACCTCCTGGGATTGCTCGCCCAGGCGCTGCACGATACCAGCGGCGGTCTTCACCGTTTCCGCCACCTGGACGATGTCGCCCAGGGCCGCTTCGATCACCTGGCTGCCTTCGCTCGACAGACGGCGCGAGTCCTCGGCCAGGTGGCGGGCCTCGGCGGCGTTGTCGGCCAGAGTGCGCACGCTCACCGTCATTTCCTCCACCGAGGCGGCAATCGCCGACGAGGCTTCGCTCTGCCGCGCCGCACCGATCGAGACTTCACCGGCGGCGTGGGTCACCTGGCCGGCGGAGTCGCGCACCGAGGCGGCGTCGCCGTGGATCTTGCCGACCAGCTCGCGCAGCCGCTCCTGCATGGTCTTGACCGAGGCCAGCAGGCTGGTCCGGTCGCCGGGGCGCACCGCCAGGGGGTGGGTCAGATCGCCGCCGGCGATCCGTCCGACCACTTCCTTGACCAGGGCCGGCTCCGCCCCCAGGTCGGCGAACAGCTGGCGGATGATCAGGCTGGCCAGCACCCCGGCGAGCACCACGCCGAGTACGGCAATGGCGAGCAGGGTGACGATCTGGCGTTGCACCGAGTCCTGGGCGTGCTCGCCGAACTGGGCGGTCTGCTCTTCTTCGTACTTGACCAGGTTGCGCACCGCCTCCAGGTACTTGGCCTGCAGATGGCGGGTTTCATTGAAGAGCAGGTTAAAGGCTTCATCCCGCTGGCCGGCCCGGGCCAGGTTGAGGTAGCGCTCCTCGCTATCCACGTAGGGCTTGCGGCTGGCCTGCACTGCATCGAGCAGGGCCTTCTCTTCCTCGCCCCGCAGCTTGGCTTCCAGCTTGCTCATCTGCCCGACCGTGGCATCGCGCAGCTTTTCGACTTTTCCTATCTCGTCGCGCACTTCGTCGGGCTTGGTGAGCAGCAGGACCGAGCGGGTGTGGCGGGAGCGCTGCAGCAGATCGATGACGACCTCGTTGGCGATGGCGGTCTTGACCTGGCGCTCGTCGACGATGATGCGGATATCTTCGCGCAGGGCACGCAGATTGACGATGGCGGTGCCGGCGGCCCCGATCAGCAACAGGATGATCAATGTGAAGCCGCCGATCAGGCGGGCTTTCACCGAAAGCGCTTGCATGGATGTTCCTTGTAAGGGGGGGGGGGTAAATCTTATGGAATGTTCAATGAAAATTATACCGGCGTTCTTTTATTGCTTCCATAAAACCATATTTACTTTCATTTCAATTTGTAGCTCAATGATTTTAATGATTTAACAAGATCGAAATATATTTTTTTCGCATTGCGCGTAATTGCTTGTTGGTGTGTCCGTTGTTTCGAAATGGTGAATCTTGGTTTTTTTGGGCGGCTTCGCCGGGGCCCGGCAGGACGCCACCGTGTCGCCTGGTTAAACCCAGGGCCAGGGCCGCAACCGCCATTCCGGCCGTCGCAGGTGGCGACGTTTCGCGCCGGGGGTGATGCATTGCACGGGCGGCCCGAAAAACCCGGGGAAGGGCAGTAGAGAAAGCCTTGGTTTGATTGCTACACTCAACTACCCACCCAACGGAGAAAGACAATGAAAATCGCATTCATCGGCCTGGGCATCATGGGCCGCCCGATGGCCCTCAATTTGCTCAAGGCCGGCCATGACGTGACCGTCTGGGCCCGCCGCGCCGAATCCATGGCGCCGCTCGCCGAGGCCGGCGCCAAGACCGCCGCGAGCCCGGCCGAGGCCGTGCGCGACGTCAAGGTGGTCATCTCCATGGTGGCCGATGCCCCCGACGTGGAGCAGGTGATGCTGGGCGACAACAGCGTCGCCGCCGGGGCCGAAGCCACCGGCCGGCGCGACCTGGTGGCGGTGGACATGAGCACCATCGCCCCCTCCGCCGCCAAGGCCATCGGCGAGAAGCTCGCCGCCCGGGGCGTGGATTTCCTCGATGCGCCGGTGTCCGGCGGCGACGTGGGGGCCATTGCCGGCACCCTGTCGATCATGGTCGGCGGTTCCGAGGCCGGTTTTGCCAAGGCCAAGCCGGCCTTCGAGGCCATGGGCAAGACCGTGGTGCATGTGGGCGCCTCCGGCGCCGGCCAGATCACCAAGGCCTGCAACCAGATCCTCACCGGCGTCCACGTCATGGCCACTGCCGAGGCCTTCACCCTGGCGCGCCGCGCCGGCGTCGATCCCTACAAGGTGCGCGAGGCCCTGATGGGCGGTTCGGCCTACAGCCGCGTGCTGGAAAACCACGGCAAGCGCATGCTCGACGGCAACTTCAAGCCCGGCTTCAAGTCCTGGATGCACCAGAAGGACTTGAACATCGTCATGAATAGCGCTCATGAGCTGGGGCTGTGCCTGCCCAGCACCGCCGCCACGGCGCAGATGTTCAACGCCCTGGTGGGGGCCGGCTACGGCGAGGACGATTCGGTTCGCGCCCTGACCCTGCTGGAGAACATGTCCGGCAATTAAGGCAAAGGGGCCGCCGGGGGGCGGCCTTCCCTACCCATGAAAAAGAAATTGCAGGGAGAACAGGGCATCGCCGCGCGGGAGTCCCGGTCGCGGCTGATGATCGTTTTCTTCACCGTGGCGATCATGGTTGCCATCTGGGCCGCCGTGGCGACCCAGATCCACCTCAACCGGGTCAGACAGGCCGAAAGCGAAGAGGCCGACGCGGTGGCCAAAGTGCGGGCGTACGAGCAGGCCCTGGCGCGCCAGGTCGAATTGTTCGATGCCCAGCTGCAGGCCTTGCAGCATGAATGGCAGGAAGGCCCGGCCATGTTCGCCCAGACCGTGGCCGAGCTGCGCAAGGGCAGCCTGCGCCACTACGAGATCAGCGTGGCGGTGATCGATCTCGAGGGGCGCATGGTGTTCCTCGACGCCCCGGGCAGCACGGTTCCGGCCAAGCCCCTGTCGGCGGTGGGACGGGACTATTTCGACTATTTCATCCAGGCCCCCAGCCGCTCCAACCAGCTGTTCATCGGCGAGCTTGTCGCCAGCCGCCTGTCCGGCCGGATGGTGACGCCGTTCGCCCGCCCCCTGCGCGACGAGAACGGACACCTGTCGGGTGTGCTGGCCCTGGTCGTCTATCCCGAATACCTGGTTCGCCTGGGGGGCTTCATCGACCTGGAAGAGGCGGACCGGCTGATCCTGCTCGACCGCAACGGCCAGGTGGTGACCAGCACCCATCCCGAGTTGTTTGCACCGGGCAGCCACTTGAGTGGTGCCGCCAAGCCCCGGGAAGGGCAGTCCAAGGGCGTCATGCTGGTGGATGACCAGGTGATGGCCTGGAAGAGCCTGCGCGACTACCCCTTCACCATCGTCCTGCAAGCCAGCAACAGCGCCGATCGGCGCCACAGCCGGGAGATCGAGCGTTCCTACCTGCTGTTTGCCGGGCTGCCCCTGCTCGGCATGCTCGCCTTCGTCGCCCTGCTGCTGCGCGACCTGGGCCAGCGCGGCCAGGCACTGCGCAAGCTAGCGCGCAGCGAGCTGCTCGCCGCCAGCGTGGTCAATGCCATGGCTGAAGGGGTGATCCGCACCGACGGGGCGGGAATCATCCTCGACGTCAACGCGGCGGCCTCCACCATCCTCGGCATCGAGCGCGAATTCCTCATCGGCCTGTCGGCGGTCAGCGACGACTGGCTGGTGATCAAGCCCGACGGCGGCGAATGTCTCGGGGCCGACCTGCCCGCCAGCCTGGTCCTGCGCACCGGCAAGCCGCAGAAAGACATCACCCTGGGTTTTGTCCGCCCCGACGGCAGCCGCGTCTGGCTGAACACGTCGGCCCGGCCCCTGGCGGCCGAGGTGGGCGGCGGCGTGCTGATGTCGTTCTCGGACGTGACCCGGGTGATGGACAGCGTTCTGGAGGCCAGCCTGGGCAGCGCCGTGGTCCAGGCCATGGCCCAGGCCGTGGTGGTCACCGACCGCAGCGGCTGCATCGTCCGGATCAACCCCGCCTTCGAGGAACTGTACGGCTATACCCGCCGCGAGGCCGTCGGCCGTCCCGCCGGCTTCTACCGGGCCGACCGCCATGACCGGGAGTTCTACCGGCGCATGTGGTCGAGTCTGGCGGAGCGCGGTCATTGGGAAGGCGAGGTGTGGAACCGCCACCGTAACGGCGTGGCCCTGCTGGTGTGGGCGGCCATTTCGGTGGTGCGCGACGAGGCCGGCCAGGTGGCTCACTACGTGGCCCTCTACCAGGACATCACCGAGAAGAAGCGCACCGAAGAAGAAATGTGGTTCGGCGCCAACCACGACGTCCTGACCCAGTTGCCCAACCGCCGCCTGTTCAACGACCGGCTCGACAAGGCCCTGGCGGTGGCCGAGCGGGGCGCGGAAAAGGTCGGGCTGCTGTTCATCGACCTCGACCACTTCAAGCCGGTCAACGACACCTACGGCCACGCCGTGGGCGATGGCCTGCTGGTTCAGGTGGCCGGACGGCTTACGGCGCTGGTGCGGGGCAGCGACACCGTGGCCCGCCTGGCCGGCGACGAGTTCGTCATCTTGCTCACCGGGGTGGTGACGATCGACGACGTGCGGCGCGTGGCCGACGGGGTGGTGGCCGCCCTGGCCCAGCCCTTCGAGGTGGAGGCGACCACCCTGGAGATTTCCGCCAGCGTCGGCGTGGTGCTCTTCCCCGACCACGGCCACAACCTCGATGCCTTGGTCCGCGCCGCCGACCGGGCCATGTACCAGGCCAAGGCGGCGGGCCGCAACCGCTACGTCATGGCCGAGACCGGCTCCTAGGCGATCCCAGGGGCCGGCGGCGCGGCCAGGGTCCGGCCTGGGGCCGCGCCGCGCTTGCGCTAGCGGGCGTCCGGCCCGGCCGCGTCAGTCCTGGCGGCCGTAGTCGCCGAAGGCCGCCAGGGCCTCGGCCATCTCCTGGGGGCTGAGCCGTACCGGCGTGCCGAGCAGGCTGGCCCGGGCGTACTGCTCGCACAGCACCTCCAACTCCAGCCCCAGATCCAGGGCCTGGTCCAGGCTGTCGCCGATCACCGCCATGCCGTGGTTGGCCATCAGACAGCCGCGCCGGCCGGTCATGGCCGCCACCACGCCGTCGGAGAGGGCCTGGGTGCCGAAGGTGGCGTAGGGCGCACAGCGCACCGTGTCGCCGCCGAAGCGGGCGATCATGTAGTGAAAAGGCGGGATCTCGCGGCGCAGGCAGGCCAGGGCCACCGCCGCCGTGGAATGGGCGTGCAGCACCGCGTGGGCTTCCGGCCGGGCCACGTACAGGTCCCGGTGCAGGCGCCATTCCGAACTGGGCTTGCGCCGGCCATGCACCGTGCCGTCCAGGCCGACAAAGGGTAGGTCGTTCACCGTCAGCCCCTCGTAGGCCATGCCGGTGGGGGTGATGTAGAAGCCGGGCCGGGGCCCGTCGTCAGGATGGCCTGAGCCGTCCTGCCAGGTGCCCCGCACCGACAGGTTGCCCGAGGTGCCCGGGGTGAGGCGCATCCCGACCAAACGGTGGATGGCGGAAAGCAAGGCGGGGCGCGGGTCTTGGTGGGGCATGGCTGGAGATCCTTATCTGGCGCGGCGTTTCAGGGTGGCTGCCTGAAGATCCTTTACTGGCGCGGGGTTTAGCGGGGCTGGGCGCTGGCCCGCTCCGGGTACAGGGCGGCCAGTCCGGCGTCGCTGGCCGGGCAGACGCCCCGCTCGGTGATCAGGGCTGTCACCAGGGCCGCCGGGGTGACGTCGAAGGCCGGGTTGGCCACCGGCCGCTCCGCCGGCAGCTGGCGCACCGTGGCCGGCCGGTCGGCAGCATCCCGGCCCGGCACCTGGCGCAGTTCGTCGCCGGCCCGTTCTTCGATGGGGATGGCGCTGCCCGCCGGGCAGGCAAAGTCCAGGGTGGACACCGGGGCGGCGACGAAGAAGGGCACGCCGTGGGCCCGGGCGGCCAGGGCCTTGAGATAGGTGCCGACCTTGTTGGCCACGTCGCCGTTGGCGGCGATGCGGTCGGCACCGACGATCACCGCGTCCACCTGGCCCTGCATCATCAGCAGGCCGGCGGCGTTGTCGGCGATCACCGTGTAGGGCACGCCCCGCTCGGCCAGTTCCCAGGCGGTGAGCAGGCCCTGGTTGCGCGGCCGGGTTTCCGACACCCAGACGTGCACCGGCACCCCGTCGGCGTGGAGCCGGTAGATGGGGGCCAGGGCGGTGCCGTGGTCCACCGTGGCCAGCCAGCCGGCGTTGCAGTGGGTCATGATGTTGAGGGGGCGGGGCGCTGCCGTGGCGGTGCCGACGCTGCCGGCCTGGGCCAAGGTCCGCGTCCCTATTGGGTTTCCGGAGGGGGCGTCGATTCCGCCGATTCCGCTGATTTCAGCGAGCAGCCGCGCCGCGCCGTGGGCGCCGATGGCGGCGCACTGGGCGGCGTCCTCGTGGGCGATGGCCCAGGCTTCCGCCCAGGCCGCCTCGGCCCGGGCGGCGGGGGGCAGGGGGTGCAGCAGGGCTTCCAGCCGGTCCAGGGCCCAGGCCAGGTTCACCGCCGTGGGCCGGGTGGCGGCAAGCAAGGCGGCGGAGGCGGTGAGGGCGGCGTCGGAGGCGTCCTCGGCCATCGCCAGAGCCAGGCCGAAGGCGGCCACGGCGCCGATCAGGGGCGCGCCCCGGGTCTGCATGGTGGCAATGGCGTGGGCCGCATCGTCGCGGCGGGCCAGGGGAATCCACGCCTTGGCGAAGGGCAGGCGGGTCTGGTCGAGGATCTCCACGGACCGGCCGGCGGGGGCGGGGCGCAGGGAGGAAAACGTGGCGGGGGCGGTGGTGGCGGGCATCGGTGGCGGGCGAGGAAAACTGGAAACGGCGTAAGAGAACAGTGTAGGACAACGGTTGAGGGCGGCGGTGGCAGGTGGCGGCACCCATGGGATGCCGGCCGGTGCGTTACGGTGGCGGCGATACCGGTGGCCGGGTCCGGGGGAGGGCAGCGACAGGGTGGGCGGTCGCGGCGGCGCGGGAAAAATCCGGGCCGGGTAGCGCACTCCGCGTCGCTGATCGCGACGGCCGCACGGCGGTGCAATGGCGTCAATGGCGCTGGAATGGCCGCGGGCCCCGCAGCGGGACTCCCGGGGGGCGATTGTGGCATAGTCCAAGCCTTCGTCTGTTTGTGTCCGTTTGCTGCGTCGTCACCGATCACCGACCCCCCCGACCATGATCACCACACCGGTTTCCTTCGCCTCCAAGCTGCCCCAGGTGGGCACCACCATCTTCACCGTCATGTCCAAGCTGGCTGCGGACGTGGGGGCCATCAACCTGTCCCAGGGGTTTCCCGACTTCCAGGCCGAGCCGGCCCTGTTCGAGGCGGTGGATCGGGCCATGCGCGAGGGCCACAACCAGTATCCGCCCATGGCTGGCCTGCCGGCACTGCGCCAGGCCATCGCCGCCAAGGTCCAGGCGCTCTACGGCCGGGCCTACGATCCGGACAGCGAGATCACCGTCACCGCCGGGGGCACCCAGTCCCTGTTTACCGCCATCGCCGCCTTCGTCAGGCCGGGGGACGAGGTGATCGTCTTCGAGCCGGTGTACGACTCCTACGTGCCGGCCATCGAGACCGTGGGCGGCAAGGCCGTGGCCGTGCCCCTGACCTTCCCCGAGTTCAGCTACGACTGGGCGGCGGTGAAGCAGGCCATCAGCGCCAAGACGCGGATGATCATCGTCAATTCGCCCCACAACCCCACCGGCTCCCTGATGGGCCCGGCGGACCTGGCCGAACTGTCGGCCCTGGTGGACGGCACCGACATCGTGGTGCTGTCCGACGAGGTCTACGAGCACATCACCTTCGACGGCGTGCGCCACGAGAGCCTGGCCCGCCACGACGCCCTGGCGGCGCGCACCCTGATCGTTTCCAGCTTCGGCAAGACCTACCACATCACCGGCTGGAAGATCGCCTACTGCTACGGCCCGGCGGCCCTCATGGCCGAGTTCCGCAAGGTGCACCAGTTCAACGTGTTCACCGTGCACGGCCCGTCCCAGTACGGCATCGCCGAGTACATGCAAGAGCCCCGCCGCCATCTTGGTTTGGCCGACTTCTACGCGCAGAAGCGCGACTTCTTCCGCGCCCAGCTGGAAGGCAGCCGCTTCGAGCTACTGCCCTGCCGCGGCACCTACTTCCAGCTAGCCCGCTACGACAAGATTTCCGACCTGCCCGAAGCCCAGTTCGCCGAATGGCTGACCCGGGAAGCCGGGGTGGCGGCAATCCCGGTGTCGGCCTTCTACGCCAACGGTCGCAACGACGGCGTGGTGCGCTTCTGCTTCGCCAAGAAGGAAGAGACCCTGGCCGCCGCCGGAGAGCGGCTGCGCCGGCTGTAGGCATTCGCCGGCGACAGGCGTTGCCGCCAAAACGAAGAGGCCGCAGGGTATTCCCCGCGGCCTTCGTTTTTGTGCCGGTCCCGATCAGCTGCCGCTCAGGCTGCGCGCCACCCAGAAGAGCAGGCCGCCGGCTACGATCAGCAGGAACAGGTAGAAGCCCCAGGGTCGCTTCTTCTCGGCGTAGGGGTCGGTCAGGCTGCGCTCGGCGCCCTCGGGCAGCTTGGCCAGCTGGGTGAGGGAGGTGCCGAAGGGAATGTTGATCTTGGCCCGGGCGTTTACCGCCCAGCCGTTGGCGTCCAGGATCGGCCCCAGGGTGCGGGAGCGCAGCTTGAACCAGGCGAGCAGCACCGCCGGACCGGAGATGAGCAGGACGATGCCGCCCAAGGCCAGGGGCATCTGCCACCAGCGCAGGCCGAGGAAGCCGGTGACCACCGTGGCAATCGCCGTGCCTACGGCGCCAATGGCCAGGCCGATGGCGGCGAAGATGCCGGCGAACTTGGCCGCATCGAAGGCCGGGGGCGGCGGCGGAGCCGGCGGGGCGCCGCCTTCCAGGGTCTTGGTGGTGTTGGCCACGGCGGCGGCGGTCATCTGGCTTTCCCGGGCCTGGGCGCGGGTGGCGGCAAACTTCTGGGCGGCGTCGCTGACCGCCTTGGCGGCCTTGCGGTAGGGCTGCCAGAAGGCCTGGCGCAGGCTGATCGGGTGGTCGAGGATCTTCACCACCACGGCGTCCCAGTCCCGCCCCTTGCGGTCGTAGAAGACGCCGTTGCGGCCCACCATCAGCTGGTCCGAATCGCCGGAGGTGAAGGCGGCGGCGATGGTCATCTTCTCACCGTTGCGCACGCACTCGCAGTAGACCAGGCAGAGGCGCGACAGGGTGGCGCCGGTGGCGTGCTTGTCGGCGTTGTCCACCTTGACGCACAGGTCGCAGCTGCGCCCGTCGAGGAACAGGGTGCCAGCCTGGAATACGGCGCGCAGCTGCTTGCCGAGCTGGATGCCGGTACCGTTGCCATTGCCGTTACCGTTGCGCACCTCGGCGGCCCGCTCGTTGCCGACGGCGGTGTAGAAATCGCGGAAGGAGACGAAGTTGTGGGCCAGGGTGGCCAGGTCGCGCACGTAGCGCACCAGCCGGTCCACGTCGGCAAAGGCGGCAAACTCCGGCGCCAGGGCCGCATCGGCGGCGATCAGTTCGGCCAGCCGGGTGAGTTGTCCGCTGTCGCGCAGGGTCACCAGTCGTTCCCGGCCCAGGGCCGCTACCGGGGTGTCGACCGCGTTGGCGCGCCAGGCGGCGTAGGGGGCCAGCTTGGCCTGGATGGCCTGCCAGTCGCTGGCCGAGAGGCTGCTGCGCGCACCCAGCAGGGGCGTCACCACCTGAGCGACGAAGGCTGCCAGGCGTTCGCTCCAGGCCGGGTTGAGGCCGTGGTTCAGGGCCAGCACCGGCTCGTCGCTGCTGGGGGGGGCGACTTTGGCCAAGGGCAGGGCCGCCACTCCTTCGGCGCTGGCCGAGAGAGCGGTGGCGGAGAGCAGGCGGAAGTCGTCGCTGGACGGGTTGAGGGCCGTGGCCGCGTTGTCGTCGTAGGCAGCCAGGCGGACCCGGGCGAACCAGTCGTCGATCTTGACGCGCACTGCAGCGTAGGCGTCCCAGGCGGTTGCCGTGGCCTCGCCCAGCGGGAGCACCGCCGGGTCGGCGGCGGCGCTGTCCTGCCAGGCCAGCCAGGCGTTGGCCTCGCTGACGAAGCGTTCGAGCAGGGCCGCGGAAACGCCGGGTTCGCCGGACAGATCGGTTGCGCTGCCGACCGTGCCGATCACCTCGGCGATCACGGCCTTGAGGGCCTCATCGTCGGTGGAGGCGGCGGTAACCACCCCGTCGCCGTTGAGCGGGGCACTGGCCACCAGTTGGGTGTGCCCCTGGGTTTCCTCCAGGCCGATGTCGTCCTGGTCGGCCTTGCCCAGGACGGCCAGGATGCGCCGGGCGGCGGCGGCCAAGGGGGCGCTGTCGCCTTCGCTGCTGATGGCGGCCAGGGGCAGCCGGGCGGCGCCCCGGGCGAGTAGTTCCCGGTGGGTGGCGGTGAGGTGGGCGCCGGCCCAGTGCAGGGCGGCGATCAATTCCGGGGCGCGCACGTGGCCGTCGCCGTCGGTGTCGATCAGGGTCAGGGTCTTTTCGTCGAATTCCAGACCCTTGACCGGGCAGGAGAGGGCGACCCACAGCTTCTGGTCGAGCTGCTCCAGGTGCAGTAGGTCGGCAGTGGTGTCGAGGCGGACCTGGTCGAAACCACCGGCGCGGAAGAACTTCCAGGTATGGGAGTGAGCAGGAGTGGTCATGGTTGTTGTAGTGAGGAAAATGACGGTTCCATTAAGACGCAGGTTGCAGGCATCGGTTCAGCCGGCGGTGAAAACGTGCTGCCACAGGGCGTTGACCGCGGCAATGTGCTCGGCCACGGAGGTTTTGGCAATACGGGCCTTGGGGGCGTTGTTGAGGCGCTTGGCATGTTGCAGGCGGCGGTATTCCCGGTAGGCGCGGCGGGCGCCCTCGGCCAGGGGGGCGGGGATCAGGCCCAGGTCGGCGGCGATCTTGAGCAGGGCGATGTTGCCCAGGTTGCCGGTCAGTTCGGCGTGGGCGTGGGCGTAGCCGAGGATCAGGTACTGGACGATGAACTCCACGTCCACGATGCCGCCGGCGTCGTGCTTGATGTCGAACTCGGTGTCGGTACCGGTGGCCAGGTTGTCGCGCATCTTCTGGCGCATTGCCACCACCTCGTCGCGCAGGGAGGCGAGGTCCCGGGGTTGGCGCAGCACCTCGACGCGGATGGCCTCGAAGGCCTCGCCCAAGGCCGGGTCGCCGGCGACGAAGCGGGCCCGGGTGAGGGCCTGGTGCTCCCACACCCAGGCGTGCTTGAGCTGGTACTCAAGGAAGGCTTCCTTGGAGGTGACGATCAGCCCGGAATCGCCGTTGGGGCGCAGGCGCAGGTCGGTCTCGAACAGGATGCCGGCCGGGGTGCGGGACGACAGCCAGGTGTTGATGCGCTGGGCGAGTCGGGCGTAGATCTCCTCGGCTTCCTGGGCCGGGTCGTCGTAGAGGAAAACGATGTCCAGGTCCGAGGCGTAGCCCAGTTCCTTGCCGCCGAGCTTGCCGTAGCCGATCACGGCGAAGGCCGGTTTGTCCCGGTGGCGCTGGCGCAAAAAGCCCCAGCACAGTTCCAGCACCGCCTGGACCAGGATGTCGGCCAGTTGCGAGAGGTTGTCGGAGAGCCGCTCCACCGTGAGCAGGCCGGCCAGGTCCTGGGCGAGCAGGCGGAACACCTGGGCGTGGTGGGCCTCGCGCAGCAGGTCCATCTGCCGCTCGGCGTCGCCGGCGGTGTCGGCCAGGTGGCGTGCCAGTTCGGCGCGGAAGGCGGTCCAGTCGGCCTGCCAGTCCTCGCGCACCTCGGTCAGGCGCGGGTCGAGCAGCACGTCGAGGAGGATCGGGTGGTGGTTCAGGTAGTCCGCCGCCCAGTGGGAAGCGCCGATCAGTTCGGCCACCTTCTGCCGTGCCAGCGGGTACTGCTGCAGCAGGGCCAGGTAGGCGCCGCGCCGGCCGATGGTTTCGAGAAAGGCCAGGCAGCGGGCCAGGGTCTCGTCGGCCTCGGCGCCGGTGACCTGGCTGGCGGCCGCCGCCGCGTCGATCAGGCCCGGGGCCAGGGCGTCGAGGCGCTCCCGGTTCTGGCTGGGCAATTGCTGGTAGCGGCTGCCGGCGCGGAAGCGCTGGATCAGGGACAGGGTGTCGGCCGGGCGCCGGTAGCCCAGGGCGGTGAGCTTGGCCGCCGCCACGTCGTCGTCCAGACCGCCTTGCCACAGCGGGGTCGAGCCCTCGCATTCGGGGCGCTTGCCTTCCGGATCGGCGAACACCGCCTCGAAGTGGCGCGAGACCCGCTGGCGGTGATCGTCGAGCACGGCGAGGAAGTCGTCCCAGCCGGCAAAGCCCATGGAGGCGGCGAGCCGGGCCCGGTCCTGGCCGCCGCCGCTGTCGACGCCGGGCAGGCGGTGGGTCTGGGCGTCCTCGAACCATTGCAGGCGGTGCTCGACCCGGCGCAGGAAGTCGTAGGCCCGGGTCAGCTCGGCCACCGCGTCGGGGCTG
The DNA here is from genome assembly GCF_008274805.1 of Oryzomicrobium terrae. Classification (NCBI taxonomy): domain Bacteria; kingdom Pseudomonadati; phylum Pseudomonadota; class Betaproteobacteria; order Rhodocyclales; family Rhodocyclaceae; genus Oryzomicrobium; species Oryzomicrobium terrae. Next base: position 2,594,623 of record NZ_CP022579.1, on the reverse strand, counting down.
AGGAAGTTGCGTTCGACCAGGCGGGCCAGCACCTCCAGGGTCGGCTTGACCTGCAATTGGGGGTCGCGACCGCCGCGGATCAGCTGGAACACCTGGGCGATGAACTCGATCTCGCGGATGCCGCCGGGGCCGAGCTTGACGTGGTCGGCCATGTCCTTGCGCGCCACCTCGCGGCGGATCTGGGCGTGCAGGTCGCGCATGGCGTTGATGGCGCCAAAGTCCAGGTACTTGCGGAAGACGAAGGGGCGCACCACCTGGGCCAGGGCATGGGCGTGACAGGTTTGGCCCTGGTCGTTCATCACCCGGCCCTTGATCCAGGCGTAGCGCTCCCACTCCCGGCCCTGGGTGATGAAGTAGTTTTCCAGGGAATCCAGGGAGCACACCAGGGGGCCGGAGTCGCCGTTGGGGCGCAGGCGCATGTCCACGCGGAACACCCGGCCGTCACCGGTGACGTCGTCGATGGCCTTGATCAGCCGCTTGCCCAGGCGCGAGAAGAAGTCGTAGTTGTCGAGGCCCTTGTCGGTCTGGCCTTCCTCCGGATAGACGAAGATCAGGTCGATGTCCGACGAGACGTTGAGCTCCCGTCCCCCCAGCTTGCCCATGCCCACCACCGCCAGGGTCAGGGCCTGGCCGTCGGTGCCGCGGGGTTCGCCGTGCTGGGCGGCCAGCTGGGCGTGAAGAATGGCCAGGGCGGTGTTGACCGTTACTTCGGCCAGGGACGTCATGGTTTCCACCACCTCGGCCAGGGGAGCGAGGCCGGTCAGGTCGCGCACCGCCAGGTGGGCCATGGTGTAGGCGCGCAGTTCACGCAGCGTGCGCTTGAGCGCCTCGTCGTCGCCGATCTCGGCCAAGCGCGGTGCCAGCCACTCGGCCAGGGCAGCGTGGGAGAGGGGCGCCTGCCAGGTTTCGGCGAGGCGCTGTTCGAGCCCGGGACGGGCGCTGAGCAGGCGTTCAAAAAAGCGGCTGTGGGCCGCGGTGAAGGCCCGGGCCTCGGTCCAGGTGGTCGGTGCGGGGAGAGGAGCGGCGGTAGGAAGGGCGGGGGCGGCGGTGGGGTTCATGTAAAATGTTCGGCTTGTTTGGAGCGGCTCCCGGCCGCGATTTGCCGGGGCAAAGCCGCATCCTAGCGCCCCGGCCCGGGACGACCAAGGCCTTGCTCCCGCCCTTTCCCTTCCCCGTTCGCCTGTTGCCTCTGCCTCGCGCCTTTTTGCCCAGCCTGCCGTGACCCCTGTCCGTCCCGATATCGACGCCTCCGACGACTCCGATTCCCGGGGGGCGGTGCCGCTGCGCCCCTTGCTGTACCGGCGCTCGGCGCTGCTGCGTCGCGGGCTGTCCCGGCCCGGCGTGCGGCGCACCCTGGTGGCCCTGTACTGGGTGGCGGTGGCCCTGATCCTGGCCTTTTCGGCGGTGGTCCTGTTTCTGCGCTACTACGCCTTGCCCCGGGTGGAGCAGTTCCGCCCGCAGATCGAGGAGACCCTGTCGCGCACCCTGAAGCGACCGGTCACCCTGGGCAAGGTCGAAGCCCGCTGGGAACGGTTGCGCCCCGGGCTGACGGTGACCGACCTGACCCTGGCGGATGCCGCCGGCCAGCCGGTGTTGACCCTGCCCCGGGTCGAGGCGGTGCTGGCCTGGCGCTCGCTGCCCCTGCTGTCGGTACATCTGCACCGCTTGCTCATCGACACCCCCGAACTGCACATCCAGCGTGACGAGGCGGGCCAACTGCTGGTGGCCGGCATGCCCATCGCCGCCGACAGCCAGGAAGGCGGGGCCAGCGACTGGGTGCTGTCCCAGGATCTGATCGAAATCCGCCAGGCCCGCCTGGTCTGGGAGGACCGGCTGCGCAACGCCCCGGTGCTGGCCCTGTCCGGGGTGGATCTGCGCCTGCAGAACAGCCTGTCGGCCTTTGGCCGGCACCGCTTCGGCCTGCGCGCCGATCCGCCGGCCGGCGTGGCCAGCCGTCTTGAAGTGCGCGGTGACCTGGCGACCCGGGACCTGACCCGGCCGGAAACCTGGAAGGGCACTCTCTACGCCAACCTGGCCGACACCGACCTGGCGGCCTGGAACCTGTGGCTCGACCTGCCCCTGGAGTTGCACCGGGGGCGGGGCGGGGTGCGCTTGTGGCTCGACTTCGACCGGGGCGAGGTGGCGGCCACTACCGCCGACCTGCGCCTGGACGAGGTGAACCTGCGTGTCAGTTCCCGCCTGCCGCCCCTGGATGTGGATGCCCTGGCCGGCCGGGTCAGCTACCGCCGCCTGCCCGGCAGCCAGGGGTTGCAGGAATTGCGCACCCAGGGCCTGACCCTGGCGGGGGAGGCGCCCGACGGGGACGCTGCCGGCAAGAAGGCCGAAGGCAGTGCCCGGGTGGTGATTCCCCCCACCGACTTCTCCCTGACCTGGCGCTTCGACGACCAGCGCACCTACCTTGAGGCCAGTGCCAACCAGCTCGAACTGGACGGCCTGGCGCGCCTGGCGCGGCGCCTACCCCTGCCCGATCAGGCCCTGGCGGTACTCGCCGAAGCCCGTCCGCGGGGGCGCCTGCGCGATGCCCAGGTACGCCTTGATCGCCACGGCGAGGCGCCGGCCGACTACACCTACCGGGTCCGTTTCGATCAACTCGGGCTCGAACCCCTCGGCGCCATTCCGGGGGCCAGCGGCCTGTCCGGCCTGATCGAGGGGCGTCAGGACAGCGGCCGCCTGGCCCTCGATTCCCGTGGCGCCCACGTCTTGCTGCCCCGGGTCTTTCCCGAGCCCGATCTGGGTTTCGATCAACTCAATGCCGCGGTCAGCTGGAAGGTCGAGCGCCGTGCCGGCGCTCCCGCCCAGCTCGGCGTGACCCTGGAAAAGGTTGCCTTTGCCAACGCCGATGCCGCCGGCAGCGCCAAGGGCACCTATCGCTACCCGGGCCAGGGCGCCGGGACCATCGATCTCACTGCCGAATTGACCCGGGCCCGGGGCGACGCGGTGTGGCGCTATCTGCCCAGCGTGGTCGGGGTCGATGCCCGGGCCTGGTTGCGCAAGGCGATTACCGCCGGCAACGCCAGCAACGGCAGGCTGGTGCTGAAGGGCGACTTGGACCGTTTCCCCTTCCGTGGCAATGCCGGCGGCCAGTTCCTTGTCACCGGCGATATCCACCAGGCGCGCCTGGAGTACGCCGACGGCTGGCCGGCCATCGACGGCATCGATGGCAGCCTGCGTTTCGAGGGCGAGCGCATGACCATCCGCGCCAAGGATGGCCGCATCCTGGCGGCGCGCCTGCCCCAGGTGGAGGCGGTGATTCCCGACCTGGAAGCGATGGAGGAGCTGCTCACCATCAAGGGCCGGGCCGAGGGCCCCACCAGCGCCTTCCTGGAATTCGTGGACAAGAGCCCGGTGGGCGCCCGTATCGACCGCTTTACCGAGGACATGCGCGCCCAAGGCAACGGCAGCCTCAACCTCGACATCCACATGCCGCTGCGCAAGGTGAACAGCACCACCGTGGCCGGCCAGTACGAGTTCCACGATAACCAGCTCAATGTGGTGCCGGGGCTGCCCGTCCTGACCAAGGTCAACGGCAAGCTCGGCTTTACCGACCAGGGCTTGTCCATCCGCGCCATCACCGGCCAGTTCATGGGCGGCCCGGTGACCGTGGATGCCCGTACCGACGCCGACCGGCTGCGGGTCGGCTTCCGTGGCACGGTGACTGCTGCCGAGGCCCGCCGTGCCTGGCAGGACGTGCTGTCCGGCCCCTTCTTCGACGCCCTCTCCGGCCAGACCGCCTACCGGGGCGAGGTGCGGGTGAAAAAGCGCAACGTCGAGGTAGTGGTGGACAGTGATCTGAAGGGCATTTCGTCGAGCCTGCCGGCGCCCCTCAACAAATCCGCCGCCGATGCCTTGCCCCTGCACGTGGAGCGCAGCCGGCTGCCCGGCCCGCCCCAGCTCGATCAGATGAAGATCCAGGTGGGGCGTGTCGCCAACGTGGTGCTGCAGCAGCGCCCCGGCAGCGGCGACAGCGCCGGCAGCCTGGAGCGGGGCGTGGTGGCTATCGGCGACGGAGCGGCGACAACCCTGCCGGCCCGGGGGCTGGCCCTGTCGATTGCCGTGCCCCGCCTCGACGTCGCCCAGTGGCGCCGCCTGGCCGGGGAAGGGGAGAGCACGGCGGCGGGGGGGGACGGCGCCTCGGCCCCGCTGCTGCCGACGGTGGTTAACCTGCGCACTCCGGACCTGATCCTGTCCGGCCGCCATTTCCACGACGTGACCCTGCGTGCCCAGCCCCAGCCGGCCGGAGTGAGCGGTCGTGGCGACGGTCCGGCTGCCCTGACCGCCCAGCTGGTTTCCCGGGAGGTCGAGGGTCAACTGTCCTGGGAAGCCGCCAGCGCCAGCCTGCCCAATGGCCGCCTGGTGGGGCGCTTCAAGCAGATCAATCTGCCCGAGTCCGAGGTCAAGAGCGCCCTGTCCGGCGAGGATGACACCCTGACCCGTCTGCCGGCCCTGGACATCAGCGCGGACAGCTTTACCTACGAAGGCCGCCGCCTCGGCCGCCTCGACCTGCGCGCGGCGAACGAGGCGCGCAGCGCCGCACCGGGAACGCCCTGGCGCATCGACAAGCTCTCCCTGACCAGTCCGGACGGCCAGTTGGCCGCCAACGGCCGCTGGCGGCCGCCGGTGGGCAACGACCGGGGCGAAACCCGCCTGGACGTGACCGTCGAAGCCTCGGACCTGGGCAAGTTCCTCGCCCGCCTCAACCAGCCGGATGCGGTGCGGCGCGGCCAGGGCAAACTCACCGGGCGCCTCTCCTGGGTGGGCAGTCCCGCCGACCTGGACGTAGCCAGCTTGTCCGGCCAGCTGCACGTGGAGGCGGAAAAGGGCCAGTTCGCCAAGATCGAGCCGGGGGCCGGCAAGCTGCTCGGCCTGCTCTCGTTACAGGCCCTGCCGCGGCGCATCACCCTGGACTTCCGCGACATCTTTTCCGACGGCTTCGCCTTTGAGAGCATCAGCGGTGACGTCACTCTGGAGCGGGGCCGGGCCCGCACCCAGGATCTGCTTATCGACGGTCCGGCGGCGCGCATCAAGCTGGGCGGCGAGGTGGATCTGGACAAGGAGACCCAGAACCTCAAGGTATCGGTGCAGCCCTCCCTGACCAACGCGGTGGCCCTCGGTGTGGCAGTGGTCCATCCGGTGATCGGCGCTGCCGCCTACCTGGCCCAGAAGGTGCTGCAGAATCCGATCGAAAAAGTTTTTTCCTTCGATTACCGGGTCACCGGAACCTGGACAGATCCCAAGGTCGAAAAAGAAGGAAGCCGCAGCGTCGCGCCGGCCGCCGGCGATACGCAACCGGCGACGCCGGCGGCCGGCAGTGCCGCTTCCGGCGAAAGTCACGACAGCAAGGACGACAAATGAGCCATTCCGCTTCTTCCACCCCGGTACGCTTCGCCGCCGTGCAGATGGTGTCCGGTCCCCGGGTGGCCGACAACCTGCAGACCGCTGGCCGCCTGGTGGCCGAGGCCGTGGCCCAGGGCGCGACCCTGGTGGCCCTGCCCGAGTATTTCCCGATCATCGGCGCGTCCGACGCGGACAAGGTGGCGGCCCGGGAGAAGGACGCCGAGTTGGGCGGCGGCGGGCCGATCCAGGACTTCCTGGCCGAGACCGCGGCACGCCACGGCATCTGGCTGATCGGCGGCTCGGTGCCCCTGGAGGCGTCCGCCCCGGACAAGATGCGCAACAGCAGCGTCGCCTACGGCCCGGAGGGCAAGCGGGTGGCGCGCTACGACAAGATCCACCTGTTCGGTTTCCAGAAGGGCGCCGAGCGCTACGACGAGGCCGCCACCATCGAGGCTGGCGACACGCCGGTGGCCTTCGATACCCCCTTCGGCCGGGTGGCCCTGTCGATCTGCTATGACCTGCGCTTTCCCGAGCTGTACCGGCACCTGGCCGGTGGTGTGGGTGGCAACGACAAGCCCGTCGACCTGATCGTCATGCCGGCGGCCTTCACCGAGACCACCGGCCGCGCCCACTGGGAAATCCTGCTACGCGCCCGGGCCATCGAGAACCAGTGCTACGTGCTGGCGGTGGGCCAGGGCGGCCGCCACGAGAATGGCCGGGAAACCCACGGGAACAGCATGGTGGTGGGCCCCTGGGGCGACATCCTGGACCGCAAGCTGAAAGGCCCGGGGGTGGTGATCGCCGATTTCGACCCCACCTATCTGGCCGAGGTGCGCGCCAGCCTGCCCGCCCTCAGGCACCGGGTGCTATGACCTGGCGCATCCCGGTGTGGGCGACGTTGGTCACGCCCGGTTACGTCCCGTTGCCCCTGGGCCATCTTCCGCTGCGCTAAGCTGTTGTCGGCCCTGATTCGGGATGCTTCATCCGCGATCCCGATCCTGGCCCGAATCGAATCTGGAGTCTTCATGAGCAAGAAAGCCACCGCCCCCCGTACCGCCGCCGCTGCCAACCCCCTGGCGGTCGCCGACAGCCTGCTGCTGGCCCCCTTCGACCTGTCCGAGTCGGCCCTGGACAAGGTGTTTACCCAGCTCAACGCCCCGGGCGTGGACGACGCCGACCTGTACTTCCAGTACACCCGTTCCGAGTCCTGGGCCCTGGAAGAGGGCATCGTCAAGTCCGGCAGCTTCAACATCGACCAGGGCGTCGGCGTGCGCGCCGTGTCCGGCGAGAAGACCGCCTTCGCCTACTCCGACGACATCGGCCTGGCGGCCCTCTCGGACGCCGCCGCGGCGGTGCGCTCGATCACCGCCGCCGGCCAGAACAAGCGGGTCGCCGCCGGCCAGCGCCGCCGCAACCTGGTGGACGGCCGCGCCCTGTATGCGGCCCAGGACCCCCTGGCCTCCCTGCCGGCGGAAGCCAAGGTCAAGCTCTTGGAGCGGCTCGAAGCTTTCGCCCGGGCCTGCGACCCCCGGGTCACCCAGGTGATGGCCTCCCTCTCCGGCGAATACGACGTGGTGCTGGTGATGCGCGCCGACGGCCGCCTGGCCGCCGACGTGCGCCCCCTGGTGCGGGTCGGCGTCACCGTCATCGTCGAGGACAACGGCAAGCGCGAGCAGGGCCACGCCGGGGGCGGCGGTCGCTTCGACTACGGCTACTTCGACGAGGCCATGCTCGACCGCTACGCCCGGGAGGCGGTGCACCAGGCGGTCACCAACCTGGATGCCCGCCCCGCGCCCGCCGGTCCCATGACCGTGGTGCTCGGCCCGGGCTGGCCCGGCATCCTGCTGCACGAGGCAGTGGGCCACGGCCTGGAGGGCGACTTCAACCGCAAGGGCAGCTCGGCCTTCGCCGGCAAGATGGGCCAGCGGGTGGCGGCCAAGGGCGTCACCGTGGTGGACGACGGCACCATCCCCGACCGGCGCGGCTCCCTCAACATCGATGACGAGGGCAACCCGACCCAGCGCACCGTGCTGATCGAGGACGGCATCCTCAAGGGCTACATGCAGGACAGCCTCAACGCCCGCCTGATGGGCGTCGCCCCCACCGGCAACGGCCGGCGCGAATCCTTTGCCCACCTGCCCCTGCCGCGCATGACCAACACCTACATGCTGGCCGGCGACAAATCGCCGGAAGAGATCATCAAGTCGGTGAAGAAGGGCGTCTACGCGGTGAACTTCGGCGGTGGCCAGGTGGACATCACCAATGGCAAGTTCGTCTTCTCCATGAGCGAGGCCTATTGGGTCGAGAACGGCAAGATCATGTACCCGATCAAGGGGGCCACTCTGATCGGCAACGGCGCCGATGCCCTGACCCACGTCAAGATGGTGGGCAACGACATGGCCCTGGATTCCGGCGTCGGCACCTGCGGCAAGGAAGGCCAGAGCGTGCCCGTGGGCGTCGGCATGCCCACCGTGCGCATCGACGGCCTGACCGTGGGCGGTACCGCCTGAGCCATGGCCGTCCGCCACCCCCTGCCCGAAACCCCGCGCCAGTCGGGCATCTCCAGACGGTATGCCGTGAAAGCCGCGCCAGTACTCATTCTTGCCAGTGCCTTGCTGGCAGGCTGCGCCAGTCCTGGGCCTGCGGGCCCCCCGTTGCCCCGGGCCGGCACCGAGACGGTGATCGCCCCGGCGGCGCCGCTGCCGCCGCCCAAGCCGCCCCTGACCTGGGAAGAGGTCAAGCGCCTGGTCAAGGAAAAGAAAACGGTGGACGAGATCGTCGCCGAGGCCCGGGTGCGCGGCGGCGACCTGGACCTGCCCCCCGCCAAGGTCCTCGAACTGACCCGCCAGGGCCTGCCCGTGGCGGTGCTGGACGGTATCTACGCCCTGCGCCAGTCGGCCAAGGAAACTGATTGCGCCACCCGCCTGCTGCAGCGCGAGCAGGACATCAACCGGGACGCCCAGAAACGCCAGGAGCTGAGTTTTCAGCAGGGTTACCAGCAAGGCAGCATGGCCTGCCGCGACCCCTTCTACAGCCCCTTCCCGCGCTGGCCTTACCGGCGCTGGTAAGCCGGGGGCTTCCGGCGGGGGCAAGCCTGCCTAGCCAGGACCCGGCCTGAACCCAGCGCAGGACTCAGCCAGGACTCAGCCAGGACTCAAGGCCGGCGCCCGCTGCGCAGTGCCAGGGCGGCGATCAGCAGGGCCACCCCGGTCAGGGCCACCCACGGCGCTCGGATTCGGGCGGGCGAGGGGGCTTTGCTGGCCGGCAAGGCAGTGCCACGCAGGATCAATTGCCGGTTCGCCTGCACGGTTTCGACGTGGCGCAGAAAATTCTGGCCGAGCAGGGCCATGGGCCGGGACCCGGGCATGACGCTGACCGATAGGGGCAGCGGGCCGAAGCCGCCCGCCGCCACCGCCTGATCGGCCACGATCTGGCCGGACACCGGGCCCGTCGCCGTCATGAAGGTGGCGCTGTTCCCCCGGGCCAACCCCAGTTGCTGCGCCAGACCATGGCTGACCGAGACGTAACTGGCCCCGCTGTCGATCAGGAAGGTGACCGGCTGGCCGTTGATCGCGCCGTCGAGGTAGTGATGGCCGTCCAGGGCCGCGGGGATGACGATTTCCATCCGTGTCCCCGCCTGGCGCACTGTCGGGCTGCCCAGCCAGGAAAAGAAGGCGAAGGCCAGGGCGCCCAGGCCGAGAAAGAAGCACAGGGGGGCCAGGATGGTACGGGAGTAGTGCCCGGTCGGGTGCCGACCCGGACGCTCTCCGGATTGCGGCGTCGCCCGCTGCAGGGCGTGGCGCAACGCGTTCAGGCGGCGCATCTTTTCCGCTTCGGGCAGGTGGAAACGTGCTTTGGCCCGGGCGTCGTGCCCGCCCCGTTGGTCGATCCCCATGTTTTTCCGCATCCCTCGTGGTGGTGGCCCGCCGTGCCGGCGTGAGTGCGAATTATGCCAAATGCGTTGCCGTGGCGCTCTACCCAGGCCGCGTGGCCCCGCATCAGAACAGGGACAGCTGGGGGTTGGCGGGGCCTTGCCTGGGGACAGCCGGTGGGGTGAAGCGGCTGCAATCCAGGTGCGGCGCCTCGCCGTAGCCGAGGCGCTTGTGGGCGAGGCGGAAGCGCTGGGCCATCAGCTCGGCGTAGTGGCCCAGGCCGCGCAGGCGGTGGCCAAAGCGCGGGTCGTTGCGCTGGCCACCACGCATGTCGTAGAGGACAGCCATCACCCGGGCGGCCTTGCCCGGGGCGTGGCGGGCCAGCCAGTCCTCGAACAGGGGCGCCACTTCGTGGGGCAGACGCAGCACGCCGTAGTGGGCCCAGGCGGCGCCGGCCCGGCGGGCCGCTTCCAAGCCTTTTTCCAGCTCGTGGTCGTTGAGCCCCGGGATCAGCGGGGCAAAGGACACCCCCACCGGCACGCCCGCCTCGGCCAGGGTGCGGATGACGGCCAGGCGCCGCTGCGGTGCCGCGGCCCGGGGTTCAAGGCGGCGCGACAGCTCGCTCGACAGGCTGGTGAGGGAAACGGCAGTGGTCACCAGATTCTCGGCGGCCAGGGCGGCGAGCAGGTCCAGGTCGCGCTCGATCAGGGCGCCTTTGGTGATCAGCATCACCGGGTGGCGGCAGGCGAGCAGCAGGTCGAGCAGACGTCGGGTCAGCCGGGTCTGACGTTCCAGGGGCTGGTAGGCGTCGGTATTGACCCCCAGGGCGATGGGGGCGCAGGCGTAGCCTGGCTTGGCCAGTTCGGCGGCGAGCAGCTCCGGGGCGTCGGGCTTGTGGAAGATCTTGGTTTCGAAGTCCAGCCCGGGCGACAGGCCCAGGTAGTTGTGGCTGGGCCGGGCGTAGCAATAGACGCAGCCGTGCTCGCAGCCTCGGTAGGGGTTGATCGAGCGGTCGAAGGGCAGGTCCGGCGATTGGTTGCGGGTGAGCACGCTGCGCGCCGTGTCGATCAGCAGTTCGGTGCGCGGATCGGGCAGCAGCGGGGTGTCGTCCGGGGCCTGCTCGCGCTGTAGCCGGTCGGCTTCGACCACTTCCGCCGGCCGTTCCCGTTGCCAGGTGTCGAAGCGTCCGCCGATGTTGGCGGCGCTGCCCCGGCCCCGTGGCGAAGGCAGGGACGTGCCGCCGGGGGGCATGGGCGGGCGGGGCGGTCGAATGGGGGGAGCCATGGGGTAAGTATAGAACCGCGGCGGGAGGTGCCGGGGCATGGCTTGCCATCCCTGCCCAGAGGGGGCCTCCGTCCGGTAGAATCAAGGGTTTCCCCGTCGTCTGCCCACGGTTCAGCGCCTTTTTTCGGGATTCCTGTCATGTCGCTCCATTCCGCCGCTCTCGCCAATACGTCCGCCAGCAACGCGTCCAAGCCGGTCACCGACGATGTCCGCATCAAGGAGATCAAGGAACTGGTGCCGCCGGCCCACGTGTTCCGCGAATATCCCCTGAGCAACCGGGCGGCCCAGATCACCTACCAGGCGCGCCAGGGCATCCACCGGGTGTTGCACGGCGCCGACGACCGGCTGGTGGTGGTGATCGGCCCCTGCTCGATCCATGACAGCGATGCCGCCCTGGACTACGCCCGCCGCCTCGAACCCCTGGCCCGCCAGTACCAGGACGACCTCTTGGTGGTGATGCGCGTCTATTTCGAAAAGCCCCGCACCACCGTCGGCTGGAAGGGCCTGATCAACGATCCGCGCATGGACGGCAGCTTCCGCATCAACGAGGGCCTGCGCCTGGCGCGCAAGCTGCTGCTCGACGTGAACGAGCTGGGCCTGCCCTGCGCCACCGAGTTCCTCGACACCATCACCCCCCAGTACACCGCCGACCTGATCGCCTGGGGCGCCATCGGCGCCCGAACCACCGAATCCCAGGTGCACCGGGAGCTGGCGTCCGGCCTGTCGTGCCCGGTGGGCTTCAAGAACGGCACCGACGGCAACGTCAAGATCGCCGTGGACGCCATCCGCGCCGCCCAGAGCCCGCACCATTTTCTGTCGGTGACCAAGTCCGGCCACACCGCCATCGTCTCCACCCTGGGCAACGAGGACTGCCACGTCATCCTGCGTGGCGGCAAGGCACCCAACTACGACGCCGCCAGCGTGGATGTGGCCTGCAAGGACATCGCCGGCGCCGGCCTGGCTGCCCGGGTGATGATCGACTTCTCCCACGGCAACAGCAGCAAGCAGTACAAGCGCCAGATGGACGTCAGCACCGACGTGGCGGCCCAGCTGGCCGGCGGCGAGGAGCGCATCATCGGCGTGATGGTCGAGTCGAACATCGTCGAGGGGCGCCAGGACCAGGTGGCCGGCCAGCCCCTGACTTACGGCCAGAGCGTCACCGATGCCTGCGTCGGCTGGGACGACAGCGTGGCCATCCTCGACCAGCTGGCCGCTGCCGTGCGTGCCCGCCGCCTGGTCGAAGCCAGCGCGTAACACGCACCACGTAGCCTTTGCATCCTTGCCGGCCGCCGTCTCGGCGGCCCGGCCTTTCGCCGACCGGTCTTGCCGGGGAGCGCCCGGAATGGGCTCTTCCTTCTGTCTCCCTTTTTTGCTGCCGCCCATCGCCCCGTGACCACCCCCTTCCGCACCGCCAACCCCCTGGCTTACCCCGCCGTCTGGCTGGGACTGGCCGTGGTCTTCGCCTTTCGCGCCTTCCTCGCCTGGAAGCTGCCGATCACCGGCGATGAAGCCTATTTCTACTGGTGGGGCGTCCAGCCGGACTGGGGCTTCTACGACCACCCGCCCATGGTCGGGTGGTGGATCGCGCTACTGCTCAAGCTGTCCCACGCCGAATGGGTGATCCGCCTGCCGGCGATCCTGCTGCCGCTGCCGGTGGCAGCCTGCGCCTGGCACTTGGCGCGGCCGGCGGGGGAGGAGCGGGCCGGCTATGCCGCCCTGTTCTCGCTGCTCTTGCCGGCGTCGGTGGTGAACGTGCTGATCACCACCGACATCCCGCTGATTTTCTGGTCGGTGCTGTCGGTCACCGCCTACGTCACTGGCCTGCGCCGCCAGTGCCTGGCCAGCCATGCCGCCGCCGGCCTGTTCCTCGCCCTGGCCTTCCTCTCCAAGTATTTCGCCGTGCTGCTCGGGGTGGCCTACGTGATCCACACCGTGGCGGTGCGCCGCGACGAGAAGCGCTGGGGCGGCCTGTTCCTGCTGGTGTTGTTCGCCCTGCCCGGACCGATCCTCAACATCTGGTACAACCAGGGCCACGGCTGGGCCAACGTCATGTTCAACGCCTTCAACCGTCACGAGGGCAATAACTCGGGCATCAGCTGGCAGCACCCGGTGACCTACGGGGTGACCCTGCTGTACGTGCTCACCCCGTTCCTGGTGGCCTTCCTGTGGCGCGACACCCGGGCGGTGCTGGAAGTGGGGCGGCGCGACCCGGGCGTGCGCGCCCTGTACTGGCTGGCCCTGATCCCCTTTGCCCTGTTCGGCCTGATGTCGGTGGGCAAGACCATCGGCCTGCACTGGCTGCTGTCCTTTGCCCCGCTGCTCGCCGTGGCTGCGGCCTGTGGCCTGCCCGACGGGCGCCTGCCCCGGCTGTCGCGCTGGCTGGCGGGCTTCGCCCTGGTCCACGTGGTGCTGCTCACGGCGGTGGTCGAAGCGCCGATCAGCTGGTGGAAATCCACCAAGTGGTACGACGGGGTGGTGCTCACGGTGAAGTCCCAGGAACTGCTCGCCGAACTCAAGCCCTACGAAGCCGACTACGTCTTCGCCAGCGATGGTTATTCCAACGCCGTGACCCTGGGCTACGACGCCCAGCGCTACTTCATCGTCTTCGGCCCGGGGTCGTCCCACGCCCGCCACGACGACATCTACACCGACTTCCGCCCCCTGGATGGCAAGAACATCCTCACCGTGCGCAAGTCCGAGCCCAACCTGGACGACTACCGCCCCTATTTCCGCCGCGTCGACGTGAAGAGCGTGACCATCGAGGGGGTGACCTTCTACCTGGTGCTCGGCCAGGGCTTCCGCTACGAGCCCTATCGGGATACGGTGCTACGCCAGATCAAGGACCGCTGGTACCGGGTGCCCGGCTACCTGCCGATGAGCGCCTGCTACTTCGCCGATAAATACTTCCCCGGCGAAACCTGCCGCTGACCGTTGACCGCTGTCCGACCATGCTCCGTCCCTACCTCCAGCTCCTGCGCCCCCAGCAATGGGTGAAGAACGGCTTCGTCCTGGTCGGCGTGCTGTTTTCCCACAGCTGGGGCCAGCCGGAACTGGTCACGGCGGCCCTGCTGGCCTTCGCCGCCTTCTCCCTGGCGGCGTCCAGCATCTATGTCGGTAACGACTACATGGACCGGGAGCAGGACCGCCTGCACCCGCGCAAGTGCCGCCGGCCCCTGGCCGCCGGCACGGTCCGGCCGGCGCCCGCCCTGGTTCTCGGCCTGGGGTGTGCCGCCGGCGCCCTGGCCCTGGGGGCCTGGGTGTCGCCGGCGCTGCTGCTGATCATTGCCGTCTATCTGGCGCTCAACCTGGGCTATTCCCTGGGCTGGAAGCACATCCCGGTGCTTGATGTGTCGATCATCGCCGCCGGCTTCATGCTGCGCATCCTGGCCGGTACCAAGGGCATCGGCATCGTGCCGTCCTACTGGCTGCTGCTGTGCGGCCTGATGGTCACCCTGTTCCTCGGCTTCGCCAAGCGCCGCGCCGAACTCAATACCCTGGACGAGGATGCCGGCAGCCACCGCAAGGTGCTCACCGACTACGACACGGTGCTGCTCGACCAGCTCATTTCCATCTGCGCCGCCGCCACCATCGTCAGCTACAGCCTGTACACCGTCAGCGCCGAAACCGTCGCCCTGCATGGCACCCGCTACCTGGTGTACACCGTGCCGTTCGTTGTCTATGGCATTTTTCGTTACCTTTTTCTGCTCCACCGCCGTGGCGGCGGGGGCGATCCCACCACCGAGATCCTCGATTCCCACCTACTGGTAACCGCCGGCTTGTGGCTGGGCGCGGTTCTCTGGCTGCTTTCCTGACTTTCGCCGTGCCCGTTTACGCCTGACTGGCGGCGCGCATGTCGAGAGGATAAAATCCCCTTTTACTTCAACACTTTTACGGCTGCCTTCCCTTTGCGATGAATGCCGCTTCTTCCTCGTCCTCACTGCCGGTCGATGTCCTGACGGCCATCGCCCCGGTGGGCGACCCACTGCAGCGCCTGACCGTGTTGCTGGTGGAAGATGATCCGGTCATTCGCGCCGCCATCGCCTTGCCCCTGGCCAAGCGGGTCGGCACGGTGCTGCAGGCCGGCAACGGCGAGGAAGGCCTGGCCTGCTTCCGCCAGGCGCACCCCGACGTGGTCATCACCGACCTGGTCATGCCCGGTCTCGACGGCCTGGCCCTGGCCCGGGCGATCAAGGCGGAAAGCCCGGGTACCCCGGTGGTCATCGCCACCGGCCACTCCGAGGCCGACGCCCTGATCTCGGCCATCGAGATCGGCGTTGACCGTTACGTGTTGAAGCCGGTGATGGTCGACACCCTGCTCGGCGTGCTCGGCCCCCTGGCGTATACCGCCGCCCTCGAATCCCGCCAGAAACTCGCCGCCCAAGTGTTCGCCGCCAGCAGCGAGGCGATCCTCATCGCCGACGCCGCCTGGACCGTGGTGGACGCCAACGACGCCTTCACCCGCATCACCGGCTACGCCCGGGACGAGGTGCTCGGCCGCGACCTGCGCGAACTCGACGGCGCCATCGAGGGCGAGGCCTTCATCGAGGTGATGTGGCGCACGGTGCAAGAGAACGGCCACTGGCGCGGCGAACTGTGGAGCCGGCGCAAGAACGGCGAGCTCTACCCGGAATGGCGCGCCCTGGACGTGGTGCGCGACGGCGACGGGCGCATCTTGCATTACGTGGTGGCCTGGTCCGACATCTCCGAGCGCAAGGAGGCCGAGGCGCGCATCCAGTACCTGGCCCACTACGACGCCCTCACCGACCTGCCCAACCGGGTGCTCTTTTCCGACCGGTTCGACCAGGCTCTGATCCACGCTCGCCGCTCCGGCGAAACCGTCGGCGTGTTGTTCGTGGACCTGGACCGCTTCAAGCTGGTGAACGATTCCCTCGGCCACAAGGTCGGCGACATGGTGCTGCAGGAAGCGGCGCGGCGCCTGCTCTCCTGCGTGCGCGAGGAGGACACCGTATCGCGCCTCGGTGGCGACGAATTCGTCATCCTCCTGCCGGCCCTGCGCGAGCCCCAGGATGCCGGCCGGGTGGCGGAAAAGCTGGTGGCCGCCCTGGCCCGTCCCTTCCGCCACAAGGGCGACGACCTGGCCATTTCGGCCAGCATCGGCATCGCCTGCTTCCCCAACGACGGCGAGCTGGCCGACACCCTGCTCACCCATGCCGACCTGGCCATGTACCGGGCCAAGAGCGTCGGCCGCAACAATTTCCAGTTTTTCAGCCCCGAGCTGGAATCCGGCGCCCTGACCCGCCTTTCCCTGGAGCACGACATGCGCCAGGGCCTGGACCGGGGCGAGTTCGAACTGCTCTACCTGCCCCAGGTGGACAACCCGAGCGGGCGCCTGCTCGGTGTCGAGGCCCTGATCCGCTGGCACCATCCGGAGCGGGGGCTGCTGCTGCCCCGGGACTTCATTCCCCTGGCCGAGGAAAGCGGCTTCATCGTGCCCCTGTCCCTGTGGGTGCTGGCCGAGGCGGCCCGGCAGCTGGCTGCCTGGCGCGATGCCGGCGTGGCGGCGGTGCGGGTGTCGATCAACCTGTGCGCCGCCCAGCTCAAGCAGCCGGATTTTGCCGCCAATTTCGCCCGCATCCTGGCCGAGGCCGGGGTGTCCGGCGAGGCCTTCGAATTCGAATTCACCGAGCAGGTGCTGATGCAGGACGGCGAGCGCAACCTGCTGGTGCTGTCCGACCTGAAGAAGCTCGGCGTCGGCATCACCCTGGACGACTTCGGCGTCGGCTATTCCAACCTCAACGTGTTGCGCCGCCTGCCCGTCGATACCCTCAAGATCGACCGCTCCCTGGTCTCGGAAGTGACCGAGAACCAGGACGACGCGGTGATCGTAGACGCCATCATCTCCATGGCCCAGCGCATGGACCTCAAGGTGGTGGCCGAAGGGGTGGAAACCGCCGACCAGGCGGGCTTCTTCCGCGACCGGGCATGCCAGGAAATCCAGGGCCACTTCTTCAGCAAACCCCTGGCCGCCTCTGACCTGCCGGCCTACCTGGAAAGCCTGCCCGGCGTCCTGGCCAGAGCCGCCGGCTGAGCCGGCCCGGGCCTGGCAAACCGCCCAGGCCCCGACTTACCGGCGCATCGCTGTTTCCGCCACCGTGGCGGCGCCGTCTTGTTGCTCCAGCTGCTCCACCTGATCCATCTTGTCCCCGCCGGATTGCCCCCGCTCCGCCGCGCCCTCCCGGGGGCTGGCGCCCGCAGGCGGTACCGCCGCGGCGGCCTGCTCGCGCCGCTCCAGCTCGGCCAGGAAGTCCCGGGCCACCGGATTGCTCCCGGCTTCCGCCGCGATGGTTTTGAGCACTTGGGGCATCCATTTCGGACGGGACTCTTCCTTGGCCCCGGCGTAGTCCTGGGTATCCATCCGGTTGCCGTCGCGGATCACGTAGCGTCTGCCAAAGAGCGGCGAGAAGAAGCTGTCGCCGGTGTTGAAGATCGGGCGTTCCGGCTTGTTCGGGCAATTCTCGCGGGTGAGGATCAGGGCATAGCCCACGGGCTTGTCCGGCTCCGGGGGCAGGACGTTGTCGGTGAAGGGCTGCACCGTTTCCCAATCCCGGGCGAACTCGACCATCACGCCGTCGTAGAGGCAGTGATCGGCCCACAGCGGCGCCTGTTGCTTCATCCGTACCGCGTAGACCCGCACGCCCTCCTGGATGGGAATGTCGCTGGTGGCGTTGGCGACGATGGTCAGGCTTTGCGCGGCGACGGTGGCGCCGAGGTAGAGGAGGTTGAGGATTTCGAACACGGGCGGCTTTCGAGGCGGGTGGTGTGTGTCTGCCCCGCGCCGTCCTGGCCGGCCGGAGGCGCGGGCAGGGGAGGGGCGTTAAGGATGCGGGTGGATAGCTGGAGGCGGCAGCGGGGGCCACGGGGGCATCGGGGGCATTGGGGTCAGCGGGGATGCCGGGCCGACTTCCGTACCCCCGCCGGGCGCGCGTTATTGTACGGGCTGTGCGGACGGAATTTCGGATGGTGAGGCGTGAAACCCCGCGTCCCTATTGGTTCTCCAGGCATGACCTCTGGAAAGTGGCGTCCTGAGCCAATCTCCAGGGCATCGTGACGGAGAACAAGGACTGGCGGGGAGTTTCAGGGTGGTACCTGCCGCACCCCTTACCTCGGCAGAGGCCGGGCCCCGACCCCACGCCGCTTGCAGCGGAGGCCCGGCGCCGCAGCCCGTCGTGGCCCTTTTGGCAGGCCCGGTCAGGCCGGGCCCAGGGGGAAGGGCGCGGGAGAGGGGTGCTAGGGGAAGGGGAATAAGGGCCGGGGAACCCCGGTGGCGGCGCCGTCGCGAGCGATAGCGCCTACGCCGCTGTCTTTGTCTTAGCCCTGCTGGCCCCGGTTGTGCCGCCATAGCACGTCGCTGCCGCCGGCTTCCTTGTTCAAGCTGCGGCCGAGGATGAAGAGCAGGTCGGAGAGGCGGTTCAGGTAGCGGCGCGCAAATTCCGAGACTTTTTCGTGGTGGGCCAGGTGCACCACGCTGCGCTCGGCGCGGCGGCACACGGTGCGGGCCAGGTGGGCGTGGGCGGCAGCTGAAGTGCCGCCGGGCAGGATGAATTCCTTGAGCGGGGTGAGGGCGGCGTTGAACTCCTCGGCCCATTCTTCCAGTTGGGCCACCTGCTCGGCCTTCATGGTGGTGGCGCCGGGGATGCACAGCTCGCCACCCAGATCGAACAGGTCGTGCTGGACCACCGAGAGCACCTCCTGGACCCGGGCCGCGATGGACTCGGGCAGGGCGGTGGCGCGCAGCACGCCGATCAGGGAGTTGAGCTCGTCTACTTCGCCCAGGGCGTCGATGCGCGGGCTATCCTTGCCCACCCGGGAGCCGTCGCCCAGGCCGGTGGTGCCGGCATCGCCGGTGCGGGTGACGATTTTCGAAAGACGATTGCCCATGATCTAATCCTGACCTTCGGTGATGGTTGACGAAAACACTCGGGATTATAACGAGTCGCCCCGCCGCTTACTCCGCACTTTTACGCCGCCATGCTCAAGTTCGCCGCCAACCTGACCTTCCTGTTCGCCGACCGGCCCTTTCTCGACCGCTTCGCCGCCGCCGCAGAGGCGGGCTTCGCCGGGGTCGAGTACCTGTTTCCCTACGATTTTCCCGCCGCGGACATCCGGGCCCGGCTGACGGCCCACGATCTCACCCAGGCCCTCTTCAACCTGCCCGCCGGCGACTGGGCGGCGGGGGAGCGGGGCCTGGCGGCCCTGCCCGGGCGGGAGGCGGACTTTCGCGCCGGCCTCGATCAGGCTCGCCGCTATGCCGAAACCCTCGGTTGCACCCGGCTCCACGCCATGGCCGGCATTCCCCCGATTGGCGCCGATCCTGAGCTGGTGCGCGCCACCTACCTGGCCAACATCCGCCATGCCGCCCGCACTCTGGCGGCGGACGGCATCACCTTGATGATTGAGCCGATCAACAGCCGCATCGACATGCCCGGCTACTGGCTCGACTCGCCCCGGGCCGCCTTCGCCCTGCTCGATGCGATCGGCGAGGCCAACGTCCGCGTCCAGTACGACCTGTACCACGCCCAGATCATGGAGGGCGACCTGGCCCGCACTTTGGAATATGGCCTGGCCGGACCCGTACCGCGCATCGGCCACCTGCAAGTGGCCGACAACCCGGGCCGGGGCGAGCCGGGCAGCGGCGAGATCGCCTACCCCTTCCTCTTCGCCATCCTGGAACGCCTCGGCTACGACGGCTGGATCGGCTGCGAATACAAGCCCGCCAACCTGGCCGCGGGCACCGAGGCCGGCCTGGGCTGGTTCGCCCCCTACCGCCGCCGCGCGGGGTGAATTCCCCGGGCGCCCGGCCCTCCAACCGTATAAGCCTGAACGCACGCCAAAGCACGCCCAATCCCCTGGAGACACGCCATGACTTCCCCCCGCGACCTGCTGCGCGCCCTGTTCGACGCCGCCGTGGCCGCCGCCGATCCGGCGGTGGTGCTGCCGCCCTTCCTCGACCGTTTTCTGCCCAATCCGGCGGCCCTGGGCCACGCCTCCGGCCGGCTGGTGGTAGTGGGCGCCGGCAAGGCCGCCGCCGCCATGGCCGCTGCCGTCGAAGCCTGGGCGGAAAAGCACTGGCACGGCGATCTGTCCGGCCTCTCCGGCCTGGTGGTGACCCGCTACGGCCACGGCACGCCGACCCGCCGCATCCGCGTGGTGGAAGCCGCCCACCCGGTGCCGGACGCCGCCGGCGAGGCGGCCGCCGCCGAGATGCTGGCCCTGGTGCGGACCCTCACTCCGGACGACCGGCTGCTGGTGCTGCTCTCCGGCGGCGGCTCGGCCCTGCTGGCGGCGCCCCTGCCGGGCATCGACCTGGCCACCAAGCGGGCCCTTACCAAGGAACTGCTCGCCTGCGGCGCCGCCATCGACGAGATCAACTGTGTGCGCAAGCACCTCTCGGCGGTCAAGGGCGGCCGGCTAGCCGCCGCATCGCTGGCGCCGGGGCTGACCCTGGCCATTTCCGACGTGGTCGGCGACGACCCCTCGGTGATCGCCTCCGGTCCCACGGTGCCCGATCCTTCCACCTGCGCCGATGCCCTGGCCATCCTGTGCCGCTACGAGATCGCCGTGCCCGAGGCGGTGCGGACCCTGCTCGAATCCGGCGAGGGCGAGTCGGAGTCAGTCAAGCCCGGCGATCCCCGCCTGGCGCACCACGACTACCACCTGGTGGCGGCGCCGATGCTGAGCCTGCACGCCGCTGCCAACGTGGCCCGGGCCGCAGGCGTCACGCCGCTGATTCTGGGCGACGCCATCACCGGCGAGTCCCGGGAGGTGGCCCGGGCCTTCGCCGGCTTGGCTCTCTCCAGCCGCCTGCACGGCCTGCCGGCCCAGCCTCCCTGCGTGCTGCTGTCCGGCGGCGAGACCACCGTCACCCTCAAGAACCCCAACGGCCGGGGCGGCCGCAACACCGAGTTCCTGCTCGGCCTGGCCGTCGCCCTGCAAGGCGCCGCGGGCATCTGGGCCCTGGCCGGCGACACGGACGGCATCGACGGCTCCGAGGACAACGCCGGCGCCATCGTCACCCCGGACACCCTGGTGCGGGCCCGTGACCGGGGCATCGATGCCCTGGTCAAGCAGGCGGAAAACGACGCCTGGGGCTTCTTCCACGAAGTCGGCGACCTGCTGGTGACCGGGCCGACCCGCACCAACGTCAACGACTTCCGCGCCATCCTGGTCGTCTGAACCGGCCTGCCGGTACGGCGCCGTGCCGGCAGGCTGCACCGCCCGCTCGGTCGTATACGGCGGATTTGAGCCATCTCAAGCCGCTGTGGCGCGGCTGATCTATCATTATTTTCTAATGTGATGATTCGCCCCGGCCGCGCCGGAGGCAGCGGGATGAGGTGAGGCATGGAGTGGTCGGGACTTCTCGAAACCCTGGGTGAACGCCCGGTGGCGGTGGCCGGTGGCGCCCTGATCGGTGTCGCCTTCGGCGCCTTGGCCCAGCGCTCGCGCTTTTGCCTGCGGGCCGCCGTGGTCGAGGTGGCCCGGGGTGAATGGCTGGCCGATGCCCGGACTCGCAGCCCGGAAAACGGCCACAAGCTGGCGGTGTGGCTGCTCACCTTCGCCACCGCCGTGGTCGTGGCCCAAGCCCTGATCCTGGCCGGCTGGCTGGATGTGTCCGGGGCGCGCCAGCTGGCCACCCGGGGCAGCCTGTCCGGCGCCGTGCTGGGCGGTCTCCTGTTCGGCATCGGCATGATCCTGGCCCGGGGCTGCGCCAGCCGCCAGTTGGTGGTGGCCGCTACCGGCAACCTGCGTGCCCTGCTCACCGGTCTGGTCTTCGCCGTCACCGCCCAGGCGTCCCTGTCCGGCCTGCTGGCCCCGCTGCGCACCGCCGTGGCCGGTTGGTGGACCGTGGACGGCGGTGCCCGCGACCTGCTCGCCCTGGCCTCCTTGGGCCATGGCGGCGGCCTGGTTGTCGGCTTGATGTGGCTGGCGGCCGCCGCGCTGGCCGTACGCCGCGCCCAACTGCCGCTGCGCCCCGCCCTGGCGGCTGCCGGGGTAGGGGGCTGCGTGGCCGCCGCCTGGTGGTTCACCGCGACCCTTGCCGGCCAGTCCTTCGAACCCCTGCCGGTGCAGAGCCTGTCGTTCACCGGCCCTTCGGCGGACATGCTGATGCAGGTGCTGGCCCCCCTGACCAAACCCCTCGGCTTCGATACCGGGCTGGTGCCCGGCGTCGTGCTCGGCGCCTTCCTCGCCGCCTGGCGCGGCGGCGATCTCAAGCTCGAAGGCTTCCAGGGCGGCGAGATGATGCGTCGCTACATCGCTGGGGCGATCTGCATGGGCTTCGGTGGCATGCTCGCCGGCGGCTGCGCGGTCGGCGCGGGGATCTCCGGCGCGGCGATCTTCGCCGTGACCTCCTGGTTGACCCTGGTTTCCATGTGGCTGGGGGCGACCCTCACCGACCGCTGGCTCGATCAGCCCCAACACCGGTTGGTGCTGGTGGCCGGCTGAGGCAGCGCACAGGGCCCAGGAGCGGGTAGCGGCGGCTACGGTTGCGGCAACGATGCGCGCCTATTTACGAAAAGGTGAGTTCATGCTGCAATGAGGAACTTGTCTGACAAGTTGTTCGCCCATGGCTTCCCCTGCACCTGACGCGCCCCTTTCTCCGTCCGCTTCTCCCTCCGCCGCAACCCCTGCGGCCCGCCGCTCCGAGGCGGTGCACCTGGCCCTGGCCGAGCGCATCCGCAGCGGCGCCCTGGCCCCCGGTGCCCGTCTGCCGACCGAGAAGGATCTGGGGGCCGAATTCGGCGTCTCCCGGCCCATGGTGCGCGAGGCCCTGGCCCGGCTCAAGGCCGACGGGCTGGTGATCTCGCGCCAGGGCGCCGGGGTCTTCGTCGCCGCCACGCCGAGCCGGCTGGCCTTCGACATGCCGACGGACCAGGACGTGGTCCGGGCCCGGCAATCTCTGGCCCATATCTTCGAATTGCGCACCCTGGTGGAAATCGGTGTGGCCGAGTTGGCCGCCCGGCGCCGCCGTCCCAAGGACCTGAAGGCGATGTCCGCTGCCCTGGCGCGCATGGCGGCGGCGGTCGAGGCCCACGGCGATGGCGGCCGCGACGACGACGCCTTTCACGGCGCAGTGGCGGCGGCCACCGGCAACCCGATGATGCGCGACCTGGTGGGCTTCCTGTCCAAGCAGTTTTCCGAATCCCGGCGTCTTTCCTGGAGCCCCGAGCAGCACGCCCGGGGGCGTACCCAGCTGCTCCAGGACGAGCATCAGGCCCTTTACGACGCCATTGCCGCCGGCGATCCGGCCGGCGCCCGGGCCGCCAGTTTCCAGCACCTGTCGGCTACCGCCGCCCGGCTCGACATCCCCCTCGGGGTGGATATCGCCTGCGACCTGGCTCCCACCTTTGCCGCCGCCGGGACCCCGGGCAAATCCCCGACCCGTTGAAAGTGGCCGGCCGGCCCCCTATACAGAACAAATCCTGGAGGAGACACCCCATGAGCCACGATTCTGCAACTCCCACCTCCGACGGTGCGGCTACCCTGCGCCCGGCCCCGGACTATGCCGGGGCTGACCGGGATTTCGCCCGGAACGCGGCGGCCCGCACCACCCTGTTCCAGCGCCTGCGCGCCGTACTGCCCGAGTCCAGCCTGCTAGTGGCGGCCGAAGACCTGCGCCCCTACGAGTGCGATGGCCTGTCGGCCTACCGCCAGGTGCCCATGGCGGTGGCCTTGCCCGCCGACGAGGCCCAGGTGGCAGCGGTGCTGGCGATCTGCCACGAACTGGAAGTGCCGGTGGTGGCCCGGGGCGCCGGCACCGGCCTGTCCGGTGGCGCCTTGCCCCACGCCCACGGCGTGGTGCTGTCCCTGGCGCGCATGAAGCAGATCCTGTCCATGGACGCCGCATCCCGCACCGCCGTGGTCCAGCCCGGGGTGCGCAACCTGGCCATCTCGGAGGCTGCCGCCAGCCTGGGCCTCTACTACGCCCCGGACCCCTCGTCCCAGATCGCCTGCACCATCGGCGGCAACGTGGCGGAGAACTCCGGCGGGGTGCACTGCCTCAAGTACGGCCTGACGGTGCACAACGTGCTCAAGGTGCGCGGCGTGACCATTAGCGGCGAGATCGTCGAGTTCGGTTCCACGGCCCTGGATGCCCCGGGCTACGACCTGCTGGCCCTGATGATCGGTTCCGAGGGCATGCTGGCGGTGGCCACCGAGGTGACCGTGCGCCTCACCCCCAAGCCCCAGCTGGCTCAGGTGGTGATGGCCTCCTTCGACGACGTGAACAAGGCCGGCGACGCGGTGGCGGCGATCATCGCCGCCGGCATCATCCCGGCCGGCCTGGAGATGATGGACAAGCCCGCCACCCTGGCGGTGGAGCCCTTCGTCCAAGCGGGCTACGACCTGGAGGCCGAGGCCATCCTGTTGTGCGAGTCCGACGGCACGCCGGAAGAGGTGGCCGAGGAGATCGCCCGGGTCAAGGCGGTGCTCGACCGCTGCGGCGCCCGGGCCATGGCCGTGTCGCGCAGCGAGGAGGAACGGCTCAAGTTCTGGGCCGGGCGCAAGGCCGCTTTCCCGGCGGTGGGGCGCATCTCTCCCGACTACTACTGCATGGACGGCACCATCCCGAGGAAGCGCCTGGCCGAGATGCTCACGGCAATTGCCGCCCTGTCGCAGAAGTACGGCCTGCGCTGCGCCAACGTCTTCCACGCCGGCGACGGCAACCTGCACCCCCTGATCATGTTCGACGCCAACGAGCCAGGGGAGCTTGAGCGGGCCGAGGCCTTCGGTGCCGAGATCCTAGAGAAGTCGGTGGAATTCGGCGGCTCGATCACCGGCGAGCACGGGGTGGGGGCCGAGAAGATCAACCAGATGTGCGTCCAGTTCAGCCGTGACGAGCGGGACTTCTTCTTCGCCGTGAAACGGGCCTTCGACAAGCGCGGCCTGCTTAACCCGGGCAAGGCCATCCCGACCCTACACCGCTGCGCCGAGTACGGCCGCATGCGCGTCTCCTTCGGCCAGATGCCCTTCCCCGAACTGCCGCGTTTCTGATCCCTGCCCCCTGACTTTCACTGCGACCATGACCATGGATTCCTCTGACACCCTGCTGGCCGACTTTGCCGCCCGCATCCGCCACGCTGCCGAGACCAACACTGCGCTGCGCATCGAGGGCGGTGGCAGCAAGAACTTCTACGGTGGCCCGCTGCACGGCGAGGTCCTGTCCACCGCCGCCTATTGCGGCGTGATCGCCTACGAGCCCACCGAGCTGGTGATCACCGCCAGGGCCGGCACCCCCCTGGCCGAGATCGAGGCGGTGCTGGCGGAACGGCAGCAGATGCTGGCCTTCGAGCCGCCGCGCTTTTCCCCCGCCTCCACCATCGGCGGCGTGGTCGCCGCCGGCCTGTCCGGGCCGCGCCGCCTCCAGGCTGGGGCGGTGCGCGACTTCGTGCTCGGCACCCAGGTCATCGACGGTCAGGGCCGGGTGCTCACCTTCGGCGGCCAGGTGATGAAGAACGTGGCCGGCTACGACGTTTCCCGGGTGATGGCCGGCAGCCTGGGCACCCTGGGGCTGATCGCCGAGGTGTCGCTGAAAGTGCTGCCAGTGCCGGTGGCCGAGGCCACCCTGCGCTTTGCTTGCGACCAGGCCGAGGGCATCCTCCGGGTCAATCGCTGGGGCGGCCAGCCCCTGCCCATCTCCGCCACTGCCTGGCACGACGGTGCCCTGCTGGTGCGCCTGTCCGGGGCCGAGGCGGCGGTTTCCGCCGCCCAGGCCACGCTCGGCGGCGAGGGGCTGGAGAGCGAGGTGGGGCGCGGCTTCTGGCAAGGATTGCGGGACCAGTCCCATCCCTTCTTCACCACTGCGCTGCAGTCGGGCAAGAACCTGTGGCGCCTGTCACTGCCGTCGGTGGCCCAGCCCCTCGATCTGCCCGGCCCGGTGCTGGTCGAGTGGGGGGGGGCGCTGCGCTGGCTGAACAGCGATGCTTCCAGCGACAAGGTACGCGCTGCAGCCCTTGCCGCCGGCGGTCACGCCACCCTGTACCGGGCCAGCGACGAGGCCAAGTTGCGCGCCGGCGGCGCCTTTCAGCCCTTGTCGGCGGGCATGGCGGCGCTCAACCGCAACCTCAAGCGCGAGTTCGACCCCAAGGGCGTCTTCGGCCCGGGGCGCCTCTACCCCGACTTTTGACCCGGAACTGCCTTCAGCGGCGCCCTGCTGACTGCTCGGCTCCCAGGCCACAGCGCAACGTGCCCACCCGATAAGAACGCCCTGACGAGACTTTCGCCATGCAAACCCAACTCGCCGATTTCGTCCGCGACACCCCGGAAGGCCGGGAAGCCGACACCATCTTGCGCAAGTGCGTGCACTGCGGTTTTTGCACCGCCACCTGTCCCACCTACCAATTGCTTGGCGATGAGCTGGACGGGCCGCGCGGGCGCATCTACCTGATCAAGCAACTGCTCGAAGGCCAGGCAGTGACGGAAAAGACCCGCCTGCACCTGGACCGCTGCCTGACCTGCCGCTCCTGCGAGACCACCTGCCCCTCCGGGGTCCAGTACCACCGGCTGCTCGACATCGGCCGGGGCATCGTCGAGGCCCAGGTGCCGCGCCCGGCCAGACAGCAGTTGCTCTACCGGGCGTTGCGCACCGTGCTGCCCAACCGGGGCTTGTTCGAGACGGCGCTGAAAGTCGCTCGCCTGGCCAAGCCCCTGCTGCCCGAGGCCCTGGCGGAAAAGGTCCACGACGTGGCGCCGGCCCGGCCCCGTCCGGCGGCGCGCCACACCCGCCAGGTGGTTCTGCTCGAAGGCTGCGTCCAGCCTGGCCTGGCCCCCAATATCAACGCCGCCGCCGCCCGAGTACTCGATCGGGTGGGCATCAGCATCGTCCGCCAGGGCGAGAAGAAGGCCGGCTGCTGCGGCGCCCTGCGCTACCACCTGAACGACCAGGACGGCGGCCTGGACGACATGCGTGCCAACATCGACGCCTGGTGGCCGGCGGTGGAGGCCGGCGCCGAGGCGATCCTGGTGACGGCCTCGGCGTGCAGCGCCCAAGTCAAGGAATACGGCCACCTGCTGCGCCACGACCCGGCCTACGGACCCCGTGCCGCGCGCATCAGCGCCCTGGCCCGGGACGTGGCCGAAGTGGTGGCCGGCGAGGAACTGGCCATCGGCCGGGCCTTGGCCAAGGCCAAGGCGGCTGCGCCGGTGCCGGCCAAGGTGGCCTTCCATTCTCCGTGCACTCTGCAGCACGGCCAGCAGATCCGCGGCGTGGTGGAGCGCCTGCTCGCCGCCGCCGGCTATACCTTGAGCCCGGTGGCCGACGGCCACCTGTGCTGCGGTTCGGCCGGTACCTATTCCCTGACCCAGCCCGAGCTGTCCAAGCAGTTGCGCAGCAACAAGCTGGCGGCTCTGGAGGCGGGTAACCCGGGCGTGATCGTCACCGCCAACATCGGCTGTCTGACCCATCTGGCGGCGGGTACGGCGACGCCGGTCAAGCACTGGATCGAGTTGCTCGACGAGGCACTGGACGAGGCGGCCGGCTGAGCCGCAACCGTCTTGGCGGTGCTGCCGGATGCAGGGGAAAGGCACGACTGGTGCAGCGTTCGACCATGTGTCGGCTGGCCGGGAAGCGAGCGGGGCCGCATGCTATGCTTGTCAGCAAAAGGTCATAAATACTTTGCGCCGCTTCCTCGTCCCCCTTCCCGAAATCGCCGATCATGCCCTTGCAGCTTGATGTTTGCGTTTCCCAGCACATCGGCGACCGCCACGAGCAGCAGGACCGGGTCGCCCTGCTGCCCCATCCGCGCCTGCGTGGCGTCGTCCTGGCCGTGGTTGCCGACGGCATGGGCGGGCACGAAGGCGGGGCCCTGGCCGCCGAGCAGGTGATCCATACCGCGCGCCAGTGCCTGGAAGGCTACAGCCCCAGTGAGGACACGCCCGAGGAACTGCTGCGCATGATCTTCGATGAAGCCCACACCCTGATCCGGGCCGGGCGCTTCATCAACGAGAAGGACCCCCACAGCACCGGCGTGGTCCTGCTTCTTGAACCCACCCGGGCCACCTGGGCCCATTGCGGCGATTCGCGCCTCTACTGGTTCCGCAACGGCCAGCTGCAGCAGCGTACCGACGACCATTCCTACGTGGGCCAACTGGTGCGCGACGGCAAGATCAGCGAGGAGGAAGCCTCCTTCCATCCCAACCGTAACGTCCTGCTCACCGCCCTGGGCGGCCGGGAGACCCCCTTGGTCGATATCGGCCATAACGACGCCCTGGCCGCGGGGGATGCCTTCCTCGTCTGCTCCGACGGCTTGTGGGGGTACTTCGCCGATGCCGAACTGGGAGGCTTGGTCGCCACCCAGTCCGCCCGGGAGGCGGCCGAGGAAATGATGCGGCGCGCCCGCAGCCGGGGCCGCGGCGAGGGCGACAACCTGTCCCTCGCTCTGGTACGACTGAACGAGATACCGGTGGCCAAGCCCGGTCTGGCATCGGTGCGCCGCCCGGTGGGCAGCACACCGGTCACCTCGGGGTAGGTGCTGGTGGAAGGCAAGGGAAACGCCGGGCGGTGCGCCCGGCTTTTTTATGACTGCTGAGGCGGCATGCTGCTGCGTGGCGCCAGCGGTTCGTTAGCGGGGCCGTGGGCAGCGGCCGGCAGTGTTCGCCAGAACCCGCGGGCGACGCTGCTACGGTGCAGGCGGATCAGGACGCAAGGGGGCAGGGCGTCAGGGGATCAGGACGGCGGGCCGCCGCTCGTTTCCGGGGGGCGAAAACGCTCCACCCAGGCCGGGAATTCCTCCGCCGGCATTGGCTTGGCGATCAAGTAACCCTGGGCCATGTCGCAGCCCAGGAGGGCCAGCTGATCCCAGTCCTGTTGGGTCTCGATGCCTTCGGCAACGGCCTTGCGGCCCAGGTCGTGGATCAGGTCGATGGTCGAGCGCACGATCAGGGCGGCGTCCTTGTGGGTGGACATGTGGCGCACGAACGATTGGTCGATCTTGATGTAATCGACCGGCAATTTTTGCAGGTAGCGGAGGGAGGAGTAGCCCGTGCCGAAATCGTCGATGTAGAGGGGGATTCCATCATCGCGCAGATCGTGCAAGACCTGCAGGGCGAATCCGGCGTCTTCCATCACCGTGCTTTCGGTGAGTTCCACTTCGAGCAGTCCAGGGGCCACGTCCAGGGCCTTGTGCAACTGGCGGATCTTGGTCAGCAGTTCATCGTCATGCAGGTTGCGGGCCGACAGGTTCACGGCAATCGGCAGTGCCCGGCCTTCTCGTGCCCAGCCCCGGTTCAGGCTCAGGGCCGCCTCGATAACCCACTCGGTGAGCGGCTTGATGAGCCCGGTGCTCTCGGCCAGGTCGATGAATTCTCCCGGATAGATCAGACCCCGGGTGGCGTGCTGCCAGCGTACCAGCCCTTCCGAACCGCAGACCCGGCCGGTCACCATGTCCACCTTGGGTTGTAGGTAAAGCCGCAGGTCGCCACCGTCGATGGCTCGTCGCAGTTCACTGGCGATGGTCAGCCGGCGCGCCTGGTCAGGGGTCTGGGCTGGGTTGAACATGACGTGCCGTAGCCCTTTTTCCTTGGCCTGGTGCACGGCGATATCCATGTGCCGGTACAGGTCGTGAGGGGTTGTTCCGTGCTGAGGGAACAGGGCGATCCCGATCTTCGCCGTCACGTCGAGGGCGATGTCGGCGATCCGGAACGGACGGGCAATGGTCATCTCGAGGCGGCGCACGGCCTCCATTCCGACGGCTTCGTCACTGGCGGGCAGCAGGATGGCGAATTCGTCGCCACGCAGTCGTGCCACCGTGGCGGAGGCCGGCATGGCGCTGTGCAGCCGCATGCCGAATTCGCGCAACAACTGGTCGCCGTGGCTGAAGCCCAGGGCATCGTTGATTTGGCTCAGCCGCTCGACATTGGTCTGGAGCACGGCGAACGGCTCGGGGGGGGCGTGGCTGGCATCCAGGGCGGCGGTGATCGCCTCCGTGAACCGGGTGGCATTGGGCAAGCCGGTAAGGGGGTCGAAGTGGGTAAGCCGGAACATGGCCTCCCGGTTCTTTTGTTGCTCGGCGCGCGCCCGCAGGGTGGCGATGCCGAAGGCCAGGTCATCCCCGGATTCGGTCAGCAGGGCGCTTTCGTCCGGGCCGAAGGTGTTCGGCTCCCCGTCGTAAATGGCCAGGGCGCCAATGGTCTTGCCACCGACCTCGAGCGGGCAGGCGATCACTGAGGCGTAGTCGCTTAGGCTGGTGGTCCACGGCTGGTAGTCCGGGTTGTGATGTATGTCCGCCGCGACACTGGTCTGACCGGTACGGATCGCCGTGGCGACGGCCCCCCGGCCGCGCTGGTTTTCGGCCCAGGTGGTCGGCAGGCGGCGCAGGGCGGTGAGACCTCCCGGGTAGCCGTGCTCGGCCATCGGCTGCAGCGAGTGGGTCGCGTCGTCGCACCGGTACCAGACAATCGCCGTGTCGTAGCCGCCGGTCGTGACGATGGCTTGGCACATGCTGTCGAGCAGTTCCTGCTCGTCGGTGGCCCGCAGCATGGTCCGGTTGCCGGCGCTGAGGGTGCGCAACGCCCGACTGGCATGCTCCAGATCCTGGAGGTGCTGGGCAAGGCTGGCGTTGAGCGTCTGGATCTTTGCTTCGGCTGCTTTGCGCTCGGTGATGTCGACCCCCAGCACGTAGTAGCCGCTCACCATCCCTTGAGCATCCCGTCTGGGCATGTAACTGACCACCTGCCAGACGTCGGGGAAGGGTTGCCAGTCGTAGCTTTGTGCGTGCCCCGCCAACACCCCGGCGATGAGAGGGGCGGCAATCGCATAGCGTTCTTCCCCGAGGATGTCGCGCACCGTGCAGCCCGTGATGTCGTGTCGTTCCGGGGCAAAGCGCGTGCGGTACTGGTCGTTCACATAGACATAGCGCTGTTGCGCATCCACGAAGGCGATCAGGGCTGGAACGCTGCCGATCACGCTGCGCAGGTGCTCTTCGCTTTCCCGCAGCTGTTCCGTTCGTTCGCGCACCCGCTGCTCCAAGGCTTCGTTCTGCTCCACGATCAGCCGCTGGGCCTGGCGTTCAGTGCTTACGTCGCGGAATACCAGCACAACGCCACGTATCTGACCGGCCGCATCCCGTATCGGTGCTGCGCTGTCGGCAATCGGATGCTCGCGGCCGTCCCGGGCGATCAGGGCGGTGTGGTTGGCCAGCTCCTGGATCTGGCCTGTCTCCAGGACCTTGGTTACCGGGACCAAGGCCGGCGCCCGGGTTGTTTCGTGAATGATGCGGAACACCGCATCCACCGGCTGTCCCTGGGCTTCGGCCGAGGTCCACCCGGTCAGCCGTTCGGCAACCGGGTTGAGCTGGGTGATGCGCCCTTCGGCGTCCGTCGCCAGCACGCCGTCGCCGATCGAATGCAGGGTGATGGCAAGGCGTTCTTCGCTGCCGGCCAGGGCATTCTGACTCACCTCGGTTTCCCGCAGCTGGCGGCGGATCAGGAAATAGGTCGCGACCAGCAGCAGGGCGAGGGACAGGGCGGCAATGGGGCTGGCGATGGCCAGAAACTGGCGGCTGCGTTGCTGTTCGGCACTGCGACTTGCCAGAAGCCGGTTCTCTTCGTCTTCCATTTCGCGCATCAGCCGGTGGGTGCGCTCCCGGGTTTCCTGTAGCGGCGCGCTCGCAACGTAGGCGTTGGCGGCCTCGGCACCGAGGGTGGCGCGCAAGCGCTGGACCTCCCGGGAAATCGCAATACGCTGATCGATTACTGCGCGCAGCTGTTCCCAATGCTCCTGCTGGTAGGGATTGTCGGCGGTGAGAGCCTTGATGCGGCTCAGGATGGTTTCCCGTGCCGCCATGGCCGCATCCCGTTCGGGCAGGTGGTGTGCGTTTCCCGAAATGCGGAAATTCTGCGTACTCAGTTCGACCTGCAGCGTCTGAGCCTTGGCCTGGGCCAGATTGTTGAGCACCTCGTGGGTGTGGCCGACCTTGTGCGTTTCTTCCGTCGCGTCCTGGGCTAATTTCCAGGTGGCGGCGGCAAGGGCGACGACGACCAGCACCGCAGCGATGAAACCGGTCAGAACCTTGGTTTCAAAGCCGGAATGTGCGTTCAACGGGCGCGTCCTGTCGATGCCGGCCCGTGCCGTTGTGCTATGAGTTTCCGTTGGCATGATCGGAGGAGGGCGGCATGCCATGGGTGTTGCGAAGAAGGGGGGGCATGACGAATGAAGAGTGTATGGCGTTGGCGTATAGGGTTTGTCGCCATTCTCGGTGATCTGTTCCCCATCCCCATGTGAAAGACATCATTGGATGTTTTGTTATCCCAAAAACAAAAAACCCTGTTCGAGAACAGGGTTTTTTACCGATGCCGCTCCGTGAGGGGCGGCGTGTGCGCCGATGCCTAGACCTTGCGGCCCAGCCCGCCGAGCAGGGCTGCCACCGGGCGACGCGGTTTGCGCAGGTCCGGTTGGCCTTGGGGGGACGGGGCGCCGTGGTCGTCGGTGATGTGACCTTCGTTGGCCAGGTGGGGAATGGCGGCCTTGGCTTCGTAGGGCTTGCTGAAATCGAAACCGTCGGCGGCCACAGTGGAGCGGCCGCGACCAGAGCCACCGGGGCGGCGCTCGTAGTTGCTGCGCTCGCCGGCCGGGCGGTCGCGCCGTTCGCCGCGTTCGGGACGGTCGCCCCGATCGGTGCGCTCGCTGCGGTCGCTCCGCTCCCGGCCTTCCGGGCGGGCATGGGCGTCGCGGCGGCCTTCCGGGCGCGGGTCGTTGCGGCTCTCGGAGCGGCGCTTCTTGCCGCTGGGCGGGTATTCCCAGTCGGCGTCGGGCTCGAAGCCGGGGACGATGATCTGCTCGACCGGGCGCTTGATCAGCTTTTCGATTTCCACCAGGTAGCCGGCTTCGTCGGTGCTGACCAGGGAGATGGCGTTGCCCTGCTTGCCGGCCCGGCCGGTGCGGCCGATGCGGTGCACGTAGTCCTCGGGGACGTGGGGCAACTCGTAGTTGACCACGAAGGGCAGGTCTTCGATGTCGATGCCCCGGGCGGCCACGTCGGTGGCCACCAGGGCCTGGATCTCGCCGGCCTTGAAGGCGTCCAGGGCCTTGATGCGCTCGGACTGGCTCTTGTCGCCGTGGATCGATTCGGCCTTGAGGCCCGCCCGCACCAGTTCCCGGGCCAGCCGGGAGCACATCAGCTTGGTGCGGGTGAAGACGATCGCCTGGGTGACTTCGCCGTTCTTGAGCAGGCGGGTGAGCAGAGCCAGCTTGCGGTATTCGCCGACCGGATAGACCCGGTGGGTGATGGTGTCGGACACCGCATTGCGCTTGGCCACTTCGACCATCACCGGGTTGCGCAGCATGGTATCGGCCAGCTTCTGGATCTCGGTGCTGAAGGTGGCCGAGAAGAGCAGGCCCTGGCGGGTCTTGGGCAGCAGGTTGATGATGCGCTGCACGTCCGGGATGAAGCCCATGTCGAGCATGCGGTCGGCTTCGTCCAGGACCAGGGCTTCGACGGCGTGCAGGCTGACGGCCTTCTGCTCGACCAGATCGAGGAAGCGGCCCGGGGTGGCGACGAGGAACTCGATGCCGGTGCGCAGGGCGGCGATCTGGGGCTTGATGTCGGTGCCGCCGTACACGCACAGGGTGCGGAAGTGAGTGTGCTTGGCGTAACCAGTCAGGTTCTCATGGACCTGGATGGCCAGTTCCCGGGTCGGGGCCAGGATCAGGGCGCGCACCGGGTGCCGCGCCGGGGAGGCGCTCGGGCTGGAGTGGTGCAGCAGGCGCTGCAGCAGCGGCAGGGTGAAGGCGGCGGTCTTGCCGGTGCCGGTCTGGGCGCAGGCCTTGAGATCCTTGCCCTGGATCACCAGGGGAATGGCCTCGGCCTGAATCGGGGTGGGGTTCTCGTAGCCTTGCTCGGCAACGGCTTTCAGCAGTTCGGGGGCCAGGCCCAGCTCGTCAAATCGCATGGGCGGGACTCCGTAAATCGAATGGGATCAGAAACATAGGGCCATGATTATACATGGCCCTATGTGACACGCGGATGTTTTCAGGTTTGTCAATGCCCGCCGCGGGGGTGGCCTTCGTCCGCCCCGCCGGCCTCGCCCGGCACGAGGCGGGTGACCAGCAGCTGGTCGATGCGGTAGTTGTCGATATCCACCACCTCGAACTTGAAACCGGCGTGGGTGACCGCGTCGGTGCGCCGGGGAATCTTGCGCAGGGTGTACATCATGAAGCCGGCGATGGTTTCGTAATTTTCTGTCTCGGGGAAATCGTCGATGGACAGGGCGCGCATCACGTCTTCCACCGGCGTGATGCCGTCGATCAACCACGAATCGGCGTCGCGGCGCACGATCTGCTCCTCGGCCAGGGGGCTGACCAGGTCGCCCATCACCGTACTGATCACGTCCTCCAGGGTGATCAGGCCGACCACCAGGGCGTACTCGTTCATGATCAGGGCGAAGTCTTCGCTGGCCGCCTTGAAGCGCTTCAACACCTCGGACAAGGTCAAGGTGTCGGGAATGATCAGCACGTTCTTCAGTACCGGCTCGCTCTTCAAGGCCAGGGGCTGGCCGTTGAGGGCGCGCAGCAGCAGATCCTTGCCGTCCACGTAGCCGATCACCCGGTCGATGCCGCCGTCGCACACCGGGTACTTGCCGTGGGGGTGGGCGGCGATCTTCTCGCGCAGGCTGGCTTCCGAATCCTGCAGGGTGAAGAACACCACGCTCTCCCGGGGCGTCATGGACGAGGGCACGGTGCGCGATTCGAGCTCGAAGACGTTCTCGATCAGGGCGTGCTCCTCCTTGTCCAGCACCCCGGCCTGGGCGCCGGCGGAGGCCAGGGCGACGATGTCGGCCTGGGTGATGTCGTTGTGCCGGGCGGTGGGCAGGTCGAAGACGCGGAAGAACAGGTTGGCCAGGCCGCTGAACAGCCAGACCAGGGGGCGGAACAGGGTGAGGAAGAAGCCCATCGGCGCGACGATGCGCAGGGCCACCGCCTCCGGGGCGATCATCGCCAGGCGCTTGGGCACCAGGTCGGCGAATAGGATGAACAGGGAGGTGACCAGGGCGAAGGAGAGCACGAAGCCGCCGGTGGCCGCCTGCTCCGCCGGCAGCACCCAGGCCAGGGCCTGGGCGAAGACCGGGGAGAAGGCCCCCTCGCCGACGATGCCGCCGAGGATGGCCACCGCGTTCACGCCGATCTGCACCACGGTGAAGAAGTAGCCCGGCTCGGCCTGCAACTGCAGCACCCGTACCGCCCGCTCCCCCTGGGGGCCGGGCGTGTCGGCGAGCTGTTGCAGCTTGAGCCGGCGCGAGGCCGCCAGGGCGATTTCCGCCATGGAGAAAAAGGCGCTGGCGGCGATCAGGCCGAGGATGACGAGCAGATGGTCGGTCATGGTCGAAGGGCCGGGAGCCGGTGCTTACCCCTTGCGGCGCGGTGCCGCGCGGGAAGGTGCGGGGCGGGCTTTGCCGCCGCCACGGGGAGCAGACGCCGCCTTGCCCGGGCGGCTGGGCTTGCCTGCGGTGCTGGTAGCACTCTTGCCACCCTTGCCGCCGTTGCCGCGGGGCGCCGTGGCGGATTTGCCCGGACCCTTGCCGGGCCGGGCCGGTTTGCCCGGCGCCGGGGCGAATGCGCCGCGCGGCGCGGCCTTGGCGTTGCTCTTGCCAGCGGGGTTGCCCGCCGGCTTGGCGGCCGGCCGCTCGCGGCGTGGCCCCCGTTCCTGGCCAGGGGTGAAGGAGGAGAATTCGCCCAGTTCGCCGAAGGCGTTGCTGTCCGCGTCGCTGAAATAGCTGCGGGCACCGCCGGGCTTGCCCGGGCGGGGGGCGGCACCGGTTTTGCCCGGCTTGGCGGACTTGCCAGATTTACCTGGTTTGGCCGCCGGTGCGGCAACCGAGAAGGCGCCGAAGTCGTCGCTTTCCCGTATGTCCTTGGTTTCGCGCTCGCCACGGGTTGGCCGAGCCGCGGTCCCCGGCTGGGGCCGGCGCGGCGCGGGGCGGATACCGCCGGCCGGCGCCTGGGCGCGCAGGTAGGCGGTGACCTCCTCCCGGTCGTGGTAGAGCTGCTTGAAGGCCAGGGAATACTCCAGGCCGGCCTCTTCAAGGCGGGTCTCGATCAGGGCGCGGCAGGTTTCCAGCTCATCGTAGCGGCGCTTCATCGGCAGCTTGAGGTTGAAGATGGCGGCGGCGGCCTTGCCCTCGGCCAGCCAGTCGGCCATCACCCGGGCGATGCGCGCCGGGCTTTCCACCATGTCGCATACCAGCCAGTCCACCGGACGCCTGGGCCGGTACTTGAGACCGTCCTCGCGCAGGTGTTCGACCATTTCAAAACCGAGCAGGGACTTGTCCATGGGGCCGTTGTCCACCGCCGTGACGTGGATGCCGCGACGCACCAGCTGGTAGGTCCAGCCGCCGGGGGCGGCGCCCAGGTCCACCGCCGTCTGGCCGGTGCGCAGTTGCGCTTCCAGGTCGAAGGCGAGGAAGGCCTCGGCCAGCTTGAGGGTGGAGCGGGACGGCGCCTCCCGGGGCATGCGCAGGCGCGGGATGCCGAGGGGCCAGTCGGAGCGGTTGCCGGCGTCGGAGACGGCGCAGATGGCGGCCGACGACGAGAGGAAGAAGACGTGCAGTCGGGCCCCCCGCAGCCCGGCGCCTTCGGGGCGGGGTAGCGGGGGAGGCGCGTCGGCATTGAATTTCAGCGGCAGGCCTTCGGAGATTGGCTCCTGGCGCGGAGTCCCAGGGGCACCCTCTGAAGATCCAGTACTGGCGCGGAGTTTGCCCTTGGCCGGTTTGTCGCCGACCAGGCCGGCGGCGGCCAGGGCCTTGGCGAAGGGGGTGTCGAACTTGCGCAGGAAGGACGACAGTTCCTTGGCTTCGTTGGTGTCGGCGGTTTCCAGCAGCACGTCGGAAAAGCGGGGTGCCAGCACGCTGGCGGCGGCGGTGAGCGGGCCGGCCCGGTCGGTCACCGGCAGGTCGGTGATGATCTCGCCGGCAAAGAGCAGCTGGCGGGGAAAGGTCAGGTCGGCAAAGCGCAGGTCGCGGCGCAGGGTGCGCAGGTCGGCGGTGTCGGCGGGCACGAACAGCACGTAGCCGGAATCGGGCTTGGCGCGACAGTAGCCCGCCACCCCCAGGCCCGCCGTCACGTCGCTGATTTCGGCGGCGCATTCCTTCTCGAAGCCGGGGCGGCAGTAGAGCAGGAGCTGGGCAAACTGGGGGGTAAAGGCCCCCTCGGCCGGTCCGGCGCGGCGGAAGACGTGGGTGGGGGTGTAGTCGCTGAAGTCGGCGGAGTCGGTGGATTCGGTCATCCGCCAAGGATAGCGTATTGTTTCGGGCGGCATGGTGACGGCCCTTGATCGCCGCGCCATGACAAGGCACAAGGCAGGCCAGGCGGTGACCGTCGCCGCCGGCGCCACCTCCTGGCTTCCCCCGTAGCCCGCTGGCGGCGGCGCGTGGCCATGCCGGCTGTGCCTGATCCCAGAACAACAGGAGAACATCCCCATGACCCCATCCCCCATGGCGTACCGCCACCTCGGCGGCAGCGATCTGAACGTGTCCGCGGTGTGCCTCGGCACCATGACCTTCGGCCAGCAGAACAGCGAGGCCGAGGGCCACGCCCAGCTCGACCGGGCCCGGGACGCCGGCATCAACTTCATCGATACCGCCGAGATGTACTCGGTGCCGGCCCGGGCCGAGACCTATGGCGCCACCGAGACCATCGTCGGCACCTGGCTGAAGCGCCAGGACCGCAGCAAGATCGTGCTGGCCACCAAGGCCGCCGGTCCGGGACGCACCCTGGAATGGATCCGGGGCGGCCCGAAAGGCTTCGGCAAGGCCGATCTGAGCGCCGCCGTGGATGCGTCGCTGAAGCGCCTGCAGACCGACTACATCGACCTCTACCAACTGCACTGGCCGGCCCGGCGCCAGCCCATGTTCGGCGGCTGGCAGTACAGCCCGGCCCGGGAGGGCGACGGGGTCATCACCCCCATCGAGGAAACCCTGGAAGCCCTGGCCGAACTGGTGGCGGCGGGCAAGATCCGCCACGTCGGGGTCTCCAACGAGCACCCCTGGGGCGTCATGGAATTCACCCGGCTGGCCAAGGCGCGGGGGCTGCCGCGCATCGTCTCGATCCAGAACGCCTACAGCCTGGTCAACCGCACCTACGACCTGACCCTGGCCGAGGTCTGCCACCGGGAAAACGTCGGGCTGCTGGCCTACTCGCCCCTGGCCTTCGGCCACCTCACCGGCAAATACCTGGCCGATCCCAAGGCCGACGGGCGCATCAATCGTTTTGCCGATTTCGGCCAGCGCTACAGCAAGCCCGGCCTCCAGGAGGCCGTGGCCGCGTACGTGGCCCTGGCCCGGGTGATCGGTATCAGCCCGGCACAACTGGCGCTGGCCTGGTGCTACCGGCGCTGGTCGGTGGCCAGCACCATCATCGGCGCCACCAGCCTGGCCCAGCTCGACGAGAACCTGTCGGCCTGGAACATCGACCTGGCGCCCGAGGTGCTGGACAAGCTCGATGCCATCCACCTGCGCCACCCCAATCCGGCCCCCTGAGCCCGGGGCTCGCCGCTCCCCGACCAGGGGGCGGCTCCTGGTGCCCCCGGGTTTTCCCCCCGCAAACGGCCAACGGCCCGGCGGACATCATGTCCGGCCGGGCCGTTGCTTTGTCTGGGTAGCGCCGTTTGCCCGGGCGTGGGCCGGGCGGCCCTTACTTGGCCGCCGGGGCTTCGGCGGAGGCTTCGCCCGTTCCATTGCCAGCACCGTCGGCCGGCGGGGCGACCTTCTTCTTTTTCTTCTTGCGCGGGTCTTCCGGGGGTGGCGCCGGGGGCAGTTCCGGGGTCACCGTTTCCAGCTGATTCTCGCGCATGTAGGCATCCATTTCCCGCCAGCCGGTATAGACCGCCGACTTGGGCACCCACTGGTAAAGCGAGTAGCAATCCTCGATAGCCCGGCCGGACTGGCGGCAGGCGCCGCCAATGGCCTTGCCCTCGTTTTCCATGCGTGTTGCCTTGCTGGCGGCATCTTCGATGCCCAGTTTGCTCTGCACCTCGTCGCAGCCGTTCAGGGCGAGGAGGGCGACCGCGAGAAGGGCCGCGCGGGCCAGCCCGGAGCGGAGGACGGGGGAAGAGGGGCGAGAGGCCATGGCGTGAAGGAAAAAAGGTGGTGGGGCGCAGGGGTGGCGAAATTAAACCACATTCCCCGGCCCGGCCGGCAGCGCGCCGACAGGCGTCGCTGGCACAAGGCCCAATGGGTCCAGGTCGATCCGGTCGGTAAACAGGGCGTCGATGCCGGCGGCGAACAGTTCGGCCATGCGTGCCGGGTCGTTCACCGTGTAGGCCGCCAGGCGCAGGTCGGGGGCGGCGGTGCGCAGGGCGGCAAGGGTCCGCCGGTCGAGATAGGTGGCGTCGAGATGCAGGCCGCAGCATCCCAGGGCGCGGCATTGCGCCAGCCCGTCCCGGGGCAGGGCGCCCACCAGCAGGGCGCGGGGCAGGGCCGGAACCAGGCGGGCTATTTCCGCCAGGGCGGCGGGCGAAAACGAGGAAACCACCAGGGGCGGCGGGGCGAAGGTGGAAACGGGATCCGCGGCTGGCGACCGGTTACCGGGCGTTCCGCCGTTGTTTGGGGCGGAGGGCGGGCCCGCCAGGGTTGGCCAGCGGGCCAGCAAGGTGGCGGCGACGGCCTGGGCGGTGGCGCGGTCGCGCCCCGTGGTGGGCTTGATCTCCAGGTTGATCCACAGACCGGCGTCCAGGCACAACTCCAGGGCGGCCGCGAGGCGGGGCAGGGCTTCGCCGGCGTAGGCCGGGTCGCGCCAGCGGCCGGCGTCGAGGCGGTCGAGCACGGCGGCGGAAGCGGCGGCTATGGGGCCCTTGCCGCTGGTGGTGCGCTCCAGGGTGTCGTCGTGGTGCAGGAAGGGGATGCCGTCGGCGGACAGCATGACGTCGAATTCGACACCCCGATAACCGGCGGCGTGGGCGGCGGCTAGTCCGGCCAGGGTGTTTTCCGGTGCCAGCCCGACAAACCCGGCGCCGCCGCCCCGGTGGGCGATCAGGCGGGGATAGGCGAGGGTAGGAGAGCGTTCAGGGGGGGAAGGGACGGGGGGCGGAACGCCAGCGCCGGGCGTTTCACCCGCTGCCGGCGCCGGGGTGGCGCCGTTGCCGGCCGCGTCCCCCGTCATGCCGCGCTTACTTGAGCAGCAGCGCCAGCTTGCCCTTGGGCAGGCCGCGAACCACCGCGTTGGCCCGGGCCACGGCGGTGTCCAGGGCTTCCTTGGGAGTCTTCAGCTCTTTCCACACCGCTTCCAGCTCTTCTTCCACGATCAGGCGCACCTGGGGGTGGAAGGAGATGCGGGCCGGAATGGCATCCTTGTCGGCGCGGCCGGCCAGGGTGGCGTGGGCCACTTCCTGGTTGACCAGATCGTCCTTGAGCAGCTTGCTGCGCGCCGCCTTCCAGGCCGTGTCGGACAGGGGCAGGAAGCCGCCGGCCTTGGCCAGTTCGATCTGCATGTCCGGGGCGGTGATGAAGCTGACGAACTTGGCCGCCCCCTTGTATTCGGCCGCCTTCTTGCCGGCGCCGATCCACAGGGAGCCGCCGCCGGCCAGGGTGCGCTGGGGCGCGCCGTAGGCGTCGTCGAAGTAGGGCATGGGGGCCACGCCCAGGTCCACCTTGCTGTCGGACTTGAGGGTGGCGTAGATGTCGGAGCCGGAAGTGAGCATGCCGCATTCGCCGGCGGCGAACTTGGCGTCGGCTTCGTTGCGCCGGCCGAAGTAGGTGAAGTACTTGCTCTTGTACCAGGTGGTGAGCAGGGCGATCTGCTTGACCTGGGCCAGGCCGTTGAAAGCGAAGGTGCCCGAGGCGGTGGCGGCCGGGGCGCCGTTGCGGGCGCTGGCGTTCTCGATCAGCACCCAGGCGGGCCAGGAGGTGGTGTAGGCACAGCTGGAGCCGGCATCGACCAGTTTGCCGGCGGCGTTCTGCACTTCCCACCAGGTCTTGGGCGGCTGGTCCGGGTTGAGGCCGGCCTTCTTGAAGGCGGCCTTGTTGTAGTACAGCACCGGGGTGGCAAAGGCCACGGGCAGGGCCATCAGCTTGTTGCCCTCGGTGAGGGGGCCCCGGTAATCGGCCAGGAAGCTGCTGGTATCCATGCGCTCCTTGGCTTCCTTCATCACGTCGGCGATGGGGCGGAAACCGCCGCGGTTGGCGGAGAACAGGGAAATGTCCTCGGACACGGCCAGGTTGAGCACCGCCGGAGCGTCCTGCTCGCTGCGCCGCACCGGGACCACGTGGTAGTCCTTCTGGCTGTTGTTGAAGCGGTCCACCACTTCCTGGAGGCGGGCGATGCGGGCCTCGTCGAGCTGGTGGGAAAGGGGGATTTCGGTGACGGCGAAGGCCGGGGCGGCAACGCTGCCCAGCAGGGTGGCGGCGACCAGGGTACGGCGGAAGTGCGGCATGACGGACTCACGACTGAGGGAGAGCGGCGATTCTAACGCTCCCGGCGGGGGGGCGGGGAAGCCCCCCGCTTTACCGCGCCAGCGCTGGGGTTGCTGGCGCAGCCCCGGCCGTCTGGCCAGGAGTCGGGCGCCGATCCGGTGAGTGCCGGTCGCCTACCAGGCGACGGTTTCGACCCGGCCCAGGCTGCGGCCGAGGAAGCGTTCGCCGATGGTGGTGAAGCGCAGCGGCACGTCGGTGACGAAGTAGCGGTAGGAGGCCGGGTTGGCCGGGTCGCCCGGGTTGGCCAGGCCCATTTCCTGAAGCCGCTGGGCGGCCTGCTCGGCGGTGGTTACCGCCGAATCCACCAGGGTCACGTCCGGGCCGGCCACGTCGGCGAGGAGGGGTTTGAGCAGCGGGTAGTGGGTGCAACCCAGCACCAGGGTATCCACCCCCTCGGCCAGCACCGGCTTCAGGTATTCCTGGGCGGTGAGGCGGGTGACCGGGTGGTCGAGCCAGCCTTCCTCCACCAGGGGGACGAACAGCGGGCAGGCCTGGGAATAGACGCGCAGCCCCGGGTTGAGGGCGTGCAGGTGGCGGGCGTAGGCGTTGCTGTTGACCGTGGTCGGGGTGCCGATCACGCCCACTGCGTTGTTGCGCGTGACGGCGGCCGCTGCCCGGGCGCCGGCCTCGATCACGTCGAGCACCGGCAGATGGCCGGCGGCCTCGGCCCGGGCCCGCACCACGTGGGAGGCCACTGCCGCCATGGTGTTGCAGGCGATGATCAGCATCTTCACCTCGTGTTTGAGGAGAAAATCGACGATCTGGCCGGTGAATTGCTCGATGGTGGCGACCGACTTGACCCCGTAGGGCACCCGGGCGGTGTCGCCGAAATAGACGATGTTCTCCAGGGGCAGCCGTTCCATCAGCGCCCGCACCACGGTCAGGCCGCCGATGCCGGAATCGAACACGCCGATCGGGCAGCGCCGGGCCACCTCGGCCACTTCCGGCGGAACGAGGGAGGGGAGGGCAGCAGCGGGGCGGGGGATGGAGGGGGAAACCATGGGCGGTGGCGGTGCGAAAACGGCGGGGATCGCTCCGGTCGGGGAAAACCGGTGGGAAACCTGGAGAAAAACCCGGAGAAAAACCCGGGAAAAAGCGACAAAAGGGCCGCCATGATACCCCCGTTTGGTAATATTCCGCCTTTCGCCAATTTGCCCATATTTGGCCCGTCCGGCCCGCGCCGGGCGTGGCAACGGAAGCGTCCGACCACCATGAATACCGCCGAAATCCGCCGCCAGTACCTGGAATTCTTCGCGAGCAAGGGCCACCAGATCGTGGCTTCGTCCTCCCTGGTTCCCCACGAGGACCCGACCCTGCTGTTTACCAACGCGGGGATGAACCAGTTCAAGGACGTCTTCCTCGGCTTCGACAAGCGCCCCTATACCCGGGCCACCACGGCGCAGAAGTGCGTGCGCGCCGGCGGCAAGCACAACGACCTGGAAAACGTCGGCTACACCGCCCGGCACCACACCTTCTTCGAGATGCTGGGCAACTTTTCCTTCGGCGACTACTTCAAGCGCGACGCCATTTCCTACGCCTGGGAACTGCTCACCCAGGTCTTCAAGCTGCCCACCGAGAAGCTGTGGGTGACGGTGTACGCCGAGGACGACGAGGCCTACGACATCTGGACCAAGGAAGTGGGCGTGCCGGCCGAGCGGGTGATCCGCATCGGCGACAACAAGGGCGCCCGCTACGCCTCCGACAACTTCTGGATGATGGGCGACACCGGCCCCTGCGGCCCCTGCACCGAGATCTTCTACGACCACGGCGAGCACATCTGGGGCGGCCCCCCGGGGAGCCCGGAGGAAGACGGCGATCGCTACATCGAGATCTGGAACAACGTCTTCATGCAGTACAACCGGGACGAAGCCGGCGTCATGCACAAGCTGCCCAAGCCCTCGGTGGATACCGGCATGGGTCTGGAGCGCATCTCCGCCGTGCTGCAGGGCGTGCATAGCAACTACGAGATCGACCTGTTCCAGAAGCTGATCGCCGCCGCCGCCCGGGAAACCTCGGATGCCGATCTGGACAGCCCCAGCCTCAAGGTGCTGGCCGACCACATCCGCGCCTGTTCCTTCCTGGTGTCCGACGGCGTCATCCCGGGTAACGAGGGCCGCGGCTACGTCCTGCGCCGCATCATCCGCCGCGCCATCCGCCACGGCTACAAGCTGGGCGCCCGGGCCGCCTTCTTCCACAAGATGG
Organism: Oryzomicrobium terrae; assembly: GCF_008274805.1. NCBI lineage: Bacteria > Pseudomonadati > Pseudomonadota > Betaproteobacteria > Rhodocyclales > Rhodocyclaceae > Oryzomicrobium > Oryzomicrobium terrae. Next base: position 2,551,496 of record NZ_CP022579.1, on the reverse strand, counting down.
TGCCGGACCTGGTGGCCGAGATGGGCGAGGCCTACCCGGACCTGAAGGCCAACCAGGCCCGGGTCATGGACGTGCTCAAGCAGGAAGAAGAGCGCTTCTTCACCACCATCGAGCACGGCATGGCCATCCTGGAGGCCGACCTGGCCGCCATGGACGCCGCCGGCACCAAGGTGTTCGACGGCGAGACCGCCTTCAAGCTGCACGACACCTACGGCTTCCCCCTGGACCTGACCGCCGACGTCTGCCGCGAGCGCGGCGTGACCGTGGACGAGGCCGCCTTCGACGCCGCCATGACCCGGCAGAAGGAACAGGCCCGCGCCGCCGGCAAGTTCAAGATGGCCGCCAACCTGGAATACGAAGGCGCCCCCACCACCTTCCACGGCTACGACAGCCTGGAAGCCAAGGGCGCCGTGCTGGCCCTGTACAAGGACGGTGCCTCGGTCAACGAACTGCACGAGGGCGACCTGGGCGTGGTGGTGCTCGACCACACCCCGTTCTACGCCGAGTCCGGCGGCCAGGTGGGCGACCGGGGCGAGATCAAGGGCGCCGGCCTGTTCGCCGTGGAAGACACGCAGAAGATCCAGGCCACCGTGTTTGGCCACCACGGCGTGGTGACCACCGGCACCCTCAAAGTGGGCGACGCCGTCACCGCCCGGGTCGATACCGTGGCCCGGGCCCGCACCGTGCGCAACCACTCCGCCACCCACCTGATGCACAAGGCCCTGCGCGAAGTGCTGGGCGAGCACGTGCAGCAGAAGGGCTCCCAGGTCGATCCGGACAAGACCCGCTTCGACTTCGTGCACAACGCGCCGATGACCGCCGAGGAAATCCGCCGGGTGGAGGCCATCGTCAACGCCGAGATCCTCGCCAACGCCGCCACCGATGCCTCGGTAATGGCCATCGAGGATGCCCAGAAGACCGGCGCCGTGATGCTCTTCGGCGAGAAGTACGGCGACGAAGTGCGGGTGCTGACCATCGGTTCCTCCAAGGAACTGTGCGGCGGCACCCACGTCACCCGCACCGGCGACATCGGCCTGTTCAAGATCGTCTCCGAATCCGGCGTGGCTGCCGGGGTGCGCCGCGTCGAAGCCGTCACCGGCGACAACGCCCTGACCCTGGTGCAGCAGCAGCAAGCCCTCATCAGCGAAGCCGCCGGCGCCTTCAAGGCCCCCGCTTCTGAGCTGCCGGCCAAGATCGCCCAGGTGCTCGACAACGTGAAGGCCCTGGAAAAGGAACTGGCCAAGCTCAAGTCCAAACTGGCCTCCAGCCAGGGCGACGACCTGGCCGACCAGGCGGCCGACATCAAGGGCGCCAAGGTGCTGGCCGCCACCCTGGACGGGGCCGACGTCACCGCCCTGCGCGAGACCATGGACAAGCTCAAGGACAAGCTCAAGTCCGCCGCCATCGTCCTGGCCTCGGTAGCCGACGGCAAGGTCACCCTGATCGCCGGCGTCACTTCGGACCTGACCGGCAAGGTCAAGGCCGGCGAGCTGGTCAACCAGGTGGCCCAGCAGGTGGGCGGCAAGGGCGGCGGCCGGCCGGACATGGCTCAGGCCGGCGGCACCCAGCCGGAAAACCTGCCGGCGGCCCTGGCCTCCGTGGCTGCCTGGGTCGAAGGCAAGCTGTGATGCGCCTTCCCAAGGCCCTGGCCCTGGGCGCCGCGCTGGTCGCGGCGTTCCCGGCCCATGCCGCGGAGAATGGCGCCAGTGCTGGTGTTCCGGCCAAGGCCCTGGACCGCACCCCCATCGAGGCCACCACCGCCACCGGCGACCCGGTGCGCCTGCTGCCCAACGGCCGCTGGGAATACGTGGACGCGGACAAGGCCAAGGCCGCCAAGGCACTGGCCGATCAGTTCCCGGAAAACCACACCCGGCCGGTGGCGGCCCAGGGGGGCGTGTTCGGCGTCGGCCGCACCGTCATGCCCGGCGACCGAGACTACAACCGGGGCAGTCTGGGGCACAAGTAGCCCGCCTTTGGGCGTGCTGCGGCAACCTCATCCCAACAAAAGCCGGCCCCACGGGGCCGGTTTTTGTTTGTCCGCTCGGCCCGGCGGGGGGGGATTGGTCCGAGGAGAGTTGCGCCAAGGGAATACGTGGGGAGTCGCGGCCGGCTCCGCCGACGGAACGGGGGGGCGCTGGCATTCGCGGGGGGAAGCCGCGCACCGCGAAGGGCCTGGGATTGGGGCATCGCTCGCCATCATGGCCAGTGGTGGCAAGCCGGCGCCGGAGGCCCTATGCTGTGGGCCTTCCATTCCCGTGCTTTGTCCCATCCGCCATGTCCGAATTCACGCCCCATACGTCCCCGTCGCTGGCCGCCCTCGATCCCCTCCACCGCTATTGCCCGCGCTGCCGGGCACCCCTGACCACCGACGAAATCGGCGGCCACGAGCGGGCCCTGTGCACGGCCTGCGACTACGTGTTCTGGGGCAATCCGGTGCCGGTGGTGGCGGCCCTGGTGGAATGGCAGGGGCAGATGATCCTGGCGCGCAACCAGGCCTGGGCCGAAGGCAAGTTCGGCCTGATCACCGGCTTTCTCGAACGGGACGAGGCTCCCGATGAGGCGGTGCGCCGCGAGGTTGGCGAGGAGCTTTCCCTGGTGGCCACCAGCGCCGACCTGATCGGCCTCTACCCTTTCCCGCGCAAGAACGAACTGCTGATCGTCTACCACGTGCGCGCCGAGGGCGAGATCGTGCTCAACGAGGAACTGGCTGAAATCCGCCTGGTGCCGCCGGCCCGCCTGCAGGCCTGGGACTATGGCACCGGACTGGCGGTGGCCGACTGGTTGCGCCGCGCCGGATTGGGCGCACAGGCCGGTTGACCCAGGCGTCCGGCTGCGTGAGCCCGCTCCAGGGGCACGACTGCGTTGCTGGTGTTGCTGCGGGATCGCGCGCTTGCGGTGCTTACTTGCAGTGCTTACGCCGGATGGGGGACGTAAGCCGCTGCCGCTTCGCTTTCGTCCCCTGGCGGAAACAGGTTCATCAGTCCGCCCCGGGCTTCATCCTCCTGGCGGGCCTCACGGATTACCGCAGTGGCCAGCCGGGCGGCGATTGCCACGTATTCCCGGCATTGGGCGTGGCCCCCGTCCTGGGCCCAGGCATGGCGTCCGGCGGAGGTGGAAAGGTCGAAGCCGTTGAGCTCGCTGCAGCGGCAACCGCCGCAGGCGCTGGTGAATTCCTGGTGCAAGCGTTGTACCGCCTGGAAGTTGGTGCTGACGGATTCGCCCGGCTGGTCGCGGCCGCAGGCCAGGTTGATGGCCAGGACGCCCCCGGACAGGGCGCCACAGGTATTCCAGGTGTGGGCCATGCCGGTACAGAAGCCGGTGGCCAGCCGGGCCAGGCCCGGTTCGTCCAGGCCTGTGGCGCGAGCGGTGGCGAGCAGCACGCTCTCGGCGCAGAAGTAGCCCGCATCGAACAGGGCGGTGGCCTCGCCCGCGGGTGAAATGCCTTCGGGTTGCAGCAGGGGCTGGTGCAGGACGATGGCCTCGCTCTGATGGAAGCCGGATTCGTCGAGGGCCTGGTTCAGGCTGGCCGGCAACGCCGTCGGCTCACCGATGGCGAAGCCGAGGGTCTGGAAGTAGGAGCTGCCGACGCTGGCGGTGGCGTAGAGATGGGTCAGCCCCCGTTGCCCGGCGGCATCGAGAACGTGCTGGTAGAGCTTGCGGGCGAGGCGCCGCTTGCGAAAGCCGGGCCGCACGGCCAAGCCGTAGATCCAGCCGTGGTGGGCATCGAGGGGGCGAAAGCAGATGGCGGCGGCGAGATGGGCGTTGCGCGCAGCCACCAGTATGACGTCACCGTCCTGGGGGACAGCACGGGCCGGCAGGTTGCAGCAGAGATCGAAGAGGGCGGCGACGGACGCAACCTCTTCCTCCCGGGCAGGGCGAAGCTCCCACATGATGGTCTCCTCGTTCTTACCTCCCCGATCTCCGGACCAAAGGGGCCGGAGGCGGCGGCCGGTCTGTGCCGGCTCATGGGCAATTTATACCGTGGCCCCGGCAGCGGGGCAAGGGTGGAGGAGGAGCGGAGCGTCGGCGCCGATGACCGGTGCCGGGGCCATGCAAGGGCGGCGGCCTGGGGGTCAGGCGGCCACTTCCTGGGCCAGGCTATTGGCCCAGCCCAGGGCTTCGGCCAGGCAGGCGTTGAGCGCTTGCAGGGGCAGTCCGGCCAGCTGGGCCAGGGCTTCCGGTTCGGCACTGCCGCCGTGGCCGTCGCGGGCAACGCTGCGCTCCATTTCTTCGGCCAGGCCGAGCAGGCGGCCCAGTTCCCCCTTGCCTTCGAGCAGGGCCTGGCGCACTTCGGCCGCCAGGGGAAGGGGCGCCAGCAATTCGTCCATGGGCACGCCCAGGGCCGCCGGCAACAGGGACAGGATGCCGGTCATGAAGGCCCGGTCGGCGGCATCACGATGGCGCGGCGTGAGGCGCAGCTGGATCAGTTCGAGCAGGCGTCCCCGGGTGGCGGCGGTGAGCAGCAGGGGCGAAGGCGGGGCGTCCGGGCTGCCGTTCTGGCAGTAGAGCAGCAGTTGCAGCCAGCGCAGCAGCTTTTGCCGGCCCATCAGGGTGATGGCGTGGCGTACCGAGCCGACCCGCACCGCCAGGCCGCTGGCCACCGAGTTCACCAGGCGCAGCAGGTTGAGGGTGAGGCCGGGTTCCTGCTTGAAGGTGGTTTCCAGCACCGAGGTTTCGGCGTCTTCCATGAGCAGACCGATCAGCTTGACCAGGGCCAGGCTGGAGCGCTCCAGCTTCTTGCCGGCGATCAAGGTCGGGCGGGCGAAGTAGTAGCCCTGGAACAGGGTGAAACCCAGGTCCTGGCAGTGCTCCAGCTGCTCCATGTCCTCGATCTTTTCCGCCAGCAGCTCCCGGCCCAGGGGCTTGAGGTGGCAGAACAGGACGAACAGCTCCTGATTGTTGAGCAGTTGGTGATCCACCTTGAGGATGTCCACTTCCTGCAGCAGCGGCAGCCGCGCCGGGTCCAGGCTGGCCACATTGCCGGCGGCCAGGGTGAAGCCCTTGGCCTTGAGGGCCCGGCAACGGGCGATCAGGTCGGCGTCGGGCAGGGCGTCGGCGGGCAGTTCCAGGACCACCTTGGGACCGGGCAGGAATTCCAGGGAGTCCTGCATCAGGAAATCCGCCGGCACGTTGATGTAGGCCTTGTACGGACCCACCACGTCGCTCAGGCTCAGCTCGCCGAAGGCGTTGGCCAGCACCGTGGCGGTGGCCTGGCCGTCGTCGTCGATGGTGGCGCTGTTGGTCTCGCTGGTGCGGAACAGCAGCTCGTAGGCCTGGACCTGCTGGTCCCGGTCTAGGATCGGCTGGCGGGCCAGGTAGAACGGGTGGGTACTCATGGGCGAAACAATCGGTACGGCGTGGCGGCGGAAGGGAGTGGGCTCAGAAGGGCAGGGCCAGGCCCGGCCAGACGGCGACCAGGGCGGCGCGGAATTCGTCCTGGATGCGGGCCAGGGCGGCCGGGGTGTCGGCCTCGAAACGCAGCACCACCACCGGGGTGGTGTTGGAGGCCCGGGCCAGGCCGAAACCGTCAGCGTATTCGACCCGCACCCCGTCGATGCCGATCACCTCACGGGCGGCCGGAAAGCGTGCCTCGGCCTGAAGTTTGGCCACCAAGGCGAAGGGCTCTCCCTCGGCCATCTTGATGTTCAGTTCCGGGGTGGCGGTGCTGTTGGGCAGGGCTTTCAGCACGGCATTGGCATCCGGGCTGCGGGAGAGAATTTCCAGCAGTCGGGCGCCGGCGTAGAGGCCGTCGTCGAAACCGTACCAGCGCTCCTTGAAGAAGATGTGACCGCTCATCTCGCCGGCCAGGGGGGCGCCGGTTTCCTTGAGCTTGGCCTTGACCAGGGCGTGGCCGGTCTTCCACATCAGGGGGCGGCCGCCCTTGGCGCGGATGTGGTCGGCGAGCAGGCGCGAGCACTTCACGTCGTAGATGATCTCGCCGCCCGGCACCCGGGTCAGTACATCCTCGGCGAACAGCATCATCTGCCGGTCGGCGAAGATCACCTCGCCGTCCTTGGTCACCACGCCGAGGCGGTCGCCGTCCCCGTCGAAGGCCAAGCCGATCTCGGCGTCGGTATCGCGTAGCGCCCGCATCACGTCTTCCAGGTTCTCCGGCTTGGAGGGGTCCGGGTGATGGTTGGGGAAGGTGCCGTCCACCTCGCAGAAGAGCGGCACGATCTGGCAGCCCAGGCCGGTGAACAGCTCGGGCGCCACGGCCCCGGCCACGCCGTTGCCGCAATCGACCACCACCTTCATCGGCCGGGTCAGCTTCACGTCGCCGAGGATGCGCTCCAGGTAGGCGGGCAGCACGTTTTCCGTGCGGAAGGGGCCGGGGGCGGCAGCGCTAGTCACACGGCCGTCGAGTAGTTGCTGGCGCAGGGCCTGGATGGCGTCGGTGGCCAGGGTCTGGCCGGCGATCACCATCTTCAGGCCGTTGTACTCGGGCGGGTTGTGGGAGCCGGTGATCGACACGCAGGAGCCGCAGCCCAGGTGCTGGGCGGCGAAGTAGGTGACCGGGGTGGGCACGCAGCCCACGTCCACCACGCCGGCACCGGTGCTGCGAATGCCGTCGGCCAGGGCGGCGGCGAACTCCGGGCCGGACAGGCGGCCGTCGCGGCCGATGGCGATGGTGGCGCCGGGGCCGGATTTCTCCAGAGCCAACGTACCCAAGCCCTGGCCGATGGCGCGGACGATGGCCGGGGTGAGGGTCTTGCCGACGATGCCGCGGATGTCGTAGGCCTTGAAGATTTCGGCGGGCAGGGCAGGAGTGGTCATGGCGGTCATTGTTGGTGTTCGTTGAAAAAATGGAGAAGCCGCCGCGGCAGCCAGTGCAGGTGGCCGGGCAGCGAGCCGGCGACGAAGCCGACGTGGCCGCCTTCGGCGGGTTGTTCGAGACGCACGGCGTTGGACACCTGATGGTGGCCGGGCAGGGCCGATGCGGGCAGAAAGGGGTCGTTGACCGGATTGATGAGCAGGGTCGGTACCCGGAGGCGGTCAAGCAGGGGTTTGGCCGAGGCCCGGGTCCAGTAGTCCAGGGCGCCCTTGAAACCGTGCAGGGGGGCGGTGACCACTTCGTCGAAATCGTACAGGTTGCGCGCCTGGCGCACCCGGGCCGGGTCGAACAGGCCGGGATGGCGCTTCAGCTTGGCCAGGGCGCTGGCCTTGAGGGTGACGAGGAAGTGGCGGGTGTAGACCAGGTTGAAGCCCCGTCCCAGGTTGAAGCCGGCGGCGGCCAGGTCCAGGGGCGGACAGACGGCGGCGGCGGAACGCACCAGCCGGGCGGCGCTTTCTTCCTGTTCGCCCAGCCATTTGAGCAGGGCGTTGCCCCCCAGGGAAACGCCGGTGACGTGCAGGGGGCGGCCGGGAAAACGCTCGGCCAGCCGGGCCAGCACCCAGCCGATTTCGGCGGAGTCGCCGGAATGATAGGCCCGGGGCAGACGGTTCAGCTCCCCCGAACAGCCGCGGAAGTGGGGTACCACGAAGCCCCAGCCACAGGCCTGGCAGGCCTGGGCCAGGGATACGGCGTAATGGCTGCGGGAACTGCCTTCCAGACCGTGGAAGAGCACTGCCAGGGGCGTCGTGCTGCTGGCCGGGGTGGCGTCGATATCGAGGAAGTCGACGTCGATGAAATCGTCGTCCGGGGTGTCCCAGCGCTCGCGCCGGTAGGCCGGTGGCACCGGTTTGATGAGCAGCGGCCAGAGGGTCTGGGCGTGCCCGCCGGGCAGCCAGCGCGGTGCCCGGTAGGGGGCGAAGGAGGCGGCGAGCGGGCTGCCGTGATGACTCAATGGAGCACCCGGGGGGCGTCGCCGGCGTTGGGCGACTCGTCAGCTTCCGGTCCCAGTCCCGCGTGGTGGGCCACCAGGCGCCAGCCGTCGGCGCCGCGCACGTAGACGTTGGTGGCGAAGACCGGATCCTGGGTTTCCGGGTCATCGGCCAGGGAAGGCACTTCAACCACGTTGTGCACCGCCATCAGGCCACTCTGCCAGCGGGCCCGCTGGGCGACGCGCAGGCGGAAGCGGGGACCGTCGAAGATCGCCTGCCAGGCGCTGCGCACCGCCGCCAGCCCGATCAGGCGCGGCCCGCCGGGGTGGATGCAGACGATTTCCTCGTCCTCGCACCACACCGCCATCAGGGCCTCCAGGTCGGCGCGCTCGATGGCGTCGTAGAAGGCGGCCTCGGCGTCTTCCGGGGTGGGGAAGTGGGCGCGGGGGTGATGGCGGGGGGACTCGCTCATGGGGTGCCTCCGGTCATGGGGACGATGGAGATGGTGTGGGCGCCGGGGTGGGGGTCGGTCAGCCCGGCGGGCAGGGCCTGCCATACCTGGCCGGGCAGGAGCTTGTTGAGGCAGTCCAGGTGGCCCAGGGGGCATTCCCGTTTGTAGCAGGGGCTGCACGACAGCTTGAGGGAGACCACCGTGGCCCGGTCCGACAGCGGCGGGGTGAATCCCGGGGAGGACGAGCCGTACACCGCCACCAAGGGACGGTCCAGGGCTGCGGCCACGTGCATCAGGCCCGAATCGTTGCACACCACCGCGTCGGCCAGGGCCAGCAGGTCGATGGCCGCGTCCAGGGCGGTCGCACCGCACAGGTTGTGGCAGGCCTCGGTGGCCAGGCCGGCCAGGGCGACGATCTCCTCGCCGATGGCGTGATCCTTGGGCGAGCCGAGGATCCATACCGCCACGCCGGCGTGGTGCAGCCGGCGGGCCAGTTCGGCGAAGTGCACCGCCGGCCAGCGCTTGGCCGGGCCGTATTCGGCACCGGGGCAGAAGGCCACCAGCTTTTCCGGGCGCTTGAGGCCCAGTTGGGCCAGGGTGCGGGCCTGGTTCTCGGGGGAGGAGGTCAGCCGGGGACGGGGCAGGGGTTCCGCCGGCAGCTGGCCGGGACGCTCCGCCAGTTGGGCGAAACGGGCCACCATCAGGGGCGTCTTCTGCTTGTCGAGATGGTGGCGGACGTTGACCAGCCCATAGCGGGACTCGCCGGTGAAGCCGATCCGCTTCGGGATGCGGGCGAAGAACGGCACCAGGGACGACTTGAGCGAATTGGGCAGGATCCACACCGCATCGTAGCCGGCGGCACGCAGTTCCCGGGCCTGGGTGAGGCGTCCCTTGAGGTTGAACTCGCCGTGGGCGAAGGGGTTGCGGTGCACCGTGCGGATTTCCGGCATGCGCGCCAGCACCGGGGCGACCCAGGGGGGCGCTAGGGCGTCCAGCACCAGCCCCGGGTGGCGCTCATGCAGGCGCATGAACAGGGGCTGGGCCATGACCGCATCGCCGACCCAGCTGGGGGCGACGATCAGGCCATGCCGGGGGGTGAAGCGGGAAAGAGGCATCGGGCAGGCATCAGGCAAAAGCAGGGGAGGGGCCGGGCAGATGGAACAACGGGAAGCGCAGAGGTATCCCCGGGCTTCCCGTCATCGATCAGTCAGTGGCTACGCGGGGTCAATGGTGACCCTTGGGCAGCTCACCGGTGAGCACGTAGTGGGCGCTGCAGTAGGGGCAGGTCACTTCGCCGGTCTTGGTCGCATCCAGGAACACCTTGGGATGCCGCGCCCAGAGCGGCGCTCCGGGTTGCGGGCAGTGCAGCGGCAGATCCGCAGCGGTGATTTCGATGGTACGGCTCTCGGGGGCTTTGACGTCTTTCGCCTCGCTCATGGCGTGCCTCGTGAAATGAAAGGGTGAGGTGGGAAGGTGCCGGGTCAGCTCAGCACACCGTCAGCCATTCGGCGTGCTTGGCCGAGCGGCCCTGCACCACGTCGAAGAACTGGGCTTGCAGCTTGGCGGTGATCGGGCCGCGCTTGCCTTCGCCGATCTGGCGGCCGTCGAGTTCGCGGATCGGGGTCACTTCGGCGGCGGTGCCGGTGAAGAAGGCCTCGTCTGCGCAGTACACCTCGTCGCGGGTGATGCGCTTCTCGATCACCTGCAGGCCGTTTTCCTCGGCCAGCTGGATCACCGTGGCGCGGGTGATGCCTTCCAGGCAGGAGGTCAGGTCCGGGGTGTACAGCTTGCCGTTCTTGACGATGAAGATGTTCTCGCCGGAGCCTTCAGCCACGTAGCCGTCCACGTCGAGCAGCAGGGCCTCGTCGTAGCCGTCGTTGGCGGCTTCCTGGTGGGAGAGGATGGAGTTGGCGTAGGTGGACACCGACTTGGCCCGGCACATGTTGATGTTGACGTGGTGGCGGGTGAAGGACGAGGTCTTGACGCGGATGCCTAGCTCCATGCCGTCGGCGCCCAGGTAGGCGCCCCACGGCCAGGCGGCGATGGCGACGTGCACCGACAGGGTCTTGGCGGCGATGCCCATGGCTTCGGAACCGTAGAAGACGATCGGGCGGATGTAGCAGGAATCGAGCTTGTTGGCCCGCACCACCTCACGCTGGGCGTCCATGATGGTCGCCTTGTCGTAGGGCATCTTCATCTGGAAGATGTGGGCGGAACCGAACAGGCGGTCGGTATGCTCCTTGAGGCGGAAGATCGCCGCGCCCTTGTCGGTGGCGTAGGCGCGCACCCCTTCGAAACAGCCCATGCCGTAGTGCAGGGTGTGGGTCAGTACGTGGGTGGTGGCATCGCGCCAGGGCACGAGTTTGCCGTCATACCAGATGAATCCGTCGCGATCCGCCATCGACATGGTGTGTTCTCCGTTACCGCTTGAAAAATACGAAAGCGAAAATTGTAACGGAAAACCGCCCCTCCCGGCCATGCTGCACTGCCGCGAAGGGCGGACGGGGAGGGCCTGTAAACGGTAAAATCGCCGCTTTTGGTCGAGCGACGACGATGAACGCGAGGATCTGGAAGCCCAATGTGACGGTGGCCGCCGTGGTGGAACGGGACGGCCGTTTTCTGCTGGTCGAGGAAGAAACCGACCAGGGGCTGCGCTTCAACCAGCCCGCCGGGCACCTGGACGAGGGCGAATCCCTGGTCAACGCCTGCATTCGCGAGGCCCTGGAAGAGACCGCCCACCATGTGCGCCCCACCGCCCTGGTCGGGGTGTACCAGTGGCCGCGGCCGGCCCGGGACATCACCTATCTGCGCTTCGCCTTCGCTTGCGAAGTCACTGGCGAAGAGGTGGACCGGGCTCTGGATACCGGCATCGTCGCCGCCCGCTGGCTGACCATCGACGACGTACGCGCCACCCGGGAACGGCACCGCAGCCCCCTGATCCTGCAATGTATCGAGGATTATCTGGCCGGCCGGCGCTTCCCCCTGGACCTGATCCGGCACTACGACTGAGCCATGCCGGCCCGGAGCTTCGCCACCGTGATGCCTGGAAAGCCGCGCCAATGCTCGCGCCCAGGCCGAGGTGTCCGGAGCGCGAGCATTGGCGCGGTGTTTGCGCTATGCCTCCTGCCGATCGTGGCCTGGTGCGGCGAAACAGTGAGCGTCTGCTACAACTGGAGCTGTAGCGCCGAGGCCTGGGTGTCGTTTCCCGACCCCCTGCTGGCGGGGGTGGCCGGGTTGCTCAAGGGCACCGGCAGCGCCGCCGAGGAGCGGGAGCGCATCGCCCAGGCGGTGGGGCAACTGTACGGCGAGGCGGCACGGCAGAGTCCGATCAGCGACGACCGGCCGGGCAACACTGCCGACGCCGAGAGCCCGGGGCGGATGGATTGCATCGATCACGCCACCACCACCACCCGGCTCTTGCGCCTGCTCGAAGCCCGCGGCTGGCTGCGCTGGCACCGGGTGCTGGAGCCGGCGCTGCGGGCGCCCTACATCGTGAACCAGCACTTTGCCGCGGTGCTCGAAGAGCAGGCCGGGCCCTCGGACGACGCCTTGGCTGCCGAACGGGCGCTGGCCGCCCCCGTGCCGGCCCCCGCCGTGCCCGATTACATCCCGGTGCTGCTGGCCCAGTGCGACTGCCAGGCCGTGCTGGCCGACCTGCCGGCGCCGCCGGCGCCACCCCGGCCGGTGGAGCGTCATCCCGGCGCCCGCTACGTGGTGGATAGCTGGTTTGTTTTACCCGGGGCCGCACCGGTGGTGCTGCCTCTTGCGAATTGGTTGAAGGGAGAAGGACCCGATGTCGACTGAAACTGTGGTGGTGGGCCTGTCCGGCGGGGTGGACTCGTCGGTGGCGGCCCTGTTGCTCAAGCGCCAGGGCTACAAGGTGGTCGGCCTGTTCATGAAGAACTGGGAGGACGACGACACCGAGGAATACTGTTCGTCGCGCCAGGACCTGATCGACGTGATGAGCGTGGCCGACGTGATCGGCATCGACGTCGAGGTGGTCAACTTCGCCGCCGAGTACAAGGACCGGGTGTTTGCCGAGTTCCTGCGCGAGTACCAGGCCGGCCGCACCCCTAACCCGGACGTGCTGTGCAACGCCGAGATCAAGTTCAAGGCCTTCCTCGACCATGCCATGACCCTGGGGGCGAGCAAGATCGCCACCGGCCACTACGCCGGGGTGCGCGAGTTCCAGGGCAAGTTCCAGCTGCTCAAGGCCGAGGACGGCACCAAGGACCAGAGCTACTTCCTGCACCGCCTCAACCAGGCCCAGCTGGCCAAGACCCTGTTCCCCCTGGCCGACTACTACAAGCGCGACGTGCGCAAGATCGCCGAAGAGGCGGGGCTGCACGTGGCCACCAAGAAGGATTCCACTGGTATCTGCTTCATCGGTGAGCGGCCCTTCAACGAATTCCTGAGCCGCTACCTGCCGCGCCAGCCGGGGGAAATCCGGGTGCTGGACGACGACCGGGTGATCGGCGAGCACGAGGGGCTGATGTACCACACCCTGGGCCAGCGCAAGGGCCTCAAGATCGGCGGCCAGAAGGGTGGCGGCGGCGACCACGACGCCTGGTTCGTGGCCAAGAAGGACATGGCGCGCAACATCCTCTACGTGGTCCAGGGCCACGACCATCCGGCGCTCCAGACCGACACCCTGGTGGCCGGCGACCTGTCCTGGGTGGCCGGCGAGGCGCCCAAGACCCACTGGGTGTACACCGCCAAGCCGCGCTACCGCACCCCGGACGCGCCCTGCGAGATCGACAGTTTCGACGCGGCCGCCGGTACCGCCACCATCAAGTTCGCCGAACCCCAGTGGGCGGTGACCCCGGGCCAGTCGGTGGTGGTGTACGAGAGCCGGGTCTGCCTGGGCGGTGGCATCATCCAGTAAGCGCTTTGCCACGGGGGCGGTTTCCGCCCCCTCGATTCTCCAGTTGCGGCCGAACGCCGCCCGGATTTTCCGGGCGGCGTTTTGCTTGGCGCGGCCCGGCGGCAGGGCGCCGTGAGGGGGGCTTGCCGGCCATCTGGCCCGGTTCGAACGTGTCTCCACGCCTGGGCGTGGCATCGCACCGAAGGGCGGCAATGGCGGGAACATCGGGGCAGGTCTTTCTCCGGGAGGGGTACGGGGTAATGCCATCGTCAACGGCGATGGCATTTTTGGTGCGCCGCGAAACCCCGCGTCAGTCGCGGAGTTCCAGAGGGGGCGAAAACAGGCATCGCCGTTGACGATGGCTGGGACGGGAATGATGGGCCGAGCGGTCGGTGGGATAGGGGGCATGGCGGCCACTGGCTCTGCCGGTTGCGGCCATCGCTGGACTTGTCCTCGCGCCCGGGAAATCCGCCGCAATTTGCCGCAGTCCACCGTGATTGGCTGGCATCGGCCGGAGCGCCTTGCCTTGCTCCGGCTAGGTTCGTCAGCGGGCGTGAATAGGCGATTCCTATGAAATAATCGCCGCCACGGCCCGGCGCATCGGGCCGCCCACGACAACGACAAAGGAGACGCCATGACCTTCGCCACGAACATCGCCCGGACCGGTGCCCTGCTCGCCGGTCTCGCCTACGCCGCCCTGGGCCTGGCCCAGCAGGCCGCACCGGAGCGGCTGCGCCTGGTGGGCCAGGAGACCGAATTCGTGGCCGAGACGGCCCAGGGCAAGGTCGTCATCACCCGGGTGCTGACGCCCTGCGCCAAGGTCAAGGGCTGGCTGCAGCCCCTGGTGCCGGTGCCGGGTGTGGTGCCGATCACCGAGGTCGAGCTGCTCGGCTTCTACAAGGACCCGGAGGCGATGCTGGTGGATATGCGCGAGCCCGAGTGGTTCGTGAAGGCCACCATCCCCGGGGCGGTGAACATTCCCTACACCGAGGTGGCCAGCCGCCTCGGCGAACTGGGATGCGCCAAGACCGGCAAGGGTTGGGATTGCGCCAAGGCGCGCAAGGTGGTGGCCTTCTGCAACGGCCCGATGTGCCCCCAGAGCCCGACGGCCATCACCGCCATGGTGCGCGAGGGTTTTCCGGCCGGGCGCATCTACTACTACCGGGGTGGCATGTTCGACTGGGAGGGGCTGGGCCTGACCACGGTGGAAGGGGATCTGTAGCCACCGGCGCAGGTCTTGCGACGCAGCGGTAGCGCTTTGGGCGTGTCCGGCGCCCGCTGTCGGCATGACTGCGTTGCCAAGCAAAACGCCCCACGGGAGACCGTGGGGCGTTTTGCTTGGGGGGCGTGTTGCTTACATCCCGCCGCTCACATCCGGGCGATCATGGCCTCACCGAATTCGGAGCAGGACACCTCGGTGGCGCCGTCCATCAAGCGGGCGAAGTCGTAGGTCACCACCTTGTCGCCGATGGCCGCTTCCATGGATTTGATGATCAGGTCCGCCGCCTCGGTCCAGCCCAGGTGGCGCAGCATCATCTCGGCGGACAGGATCAGGGAACCCGGGTTCACCTTGTCCAACCCGGCGTACTTGGGCGCCGTGCCGTGGGTCGCCTCGAAGCAGGCGTACTTGTCGGAGATGTTGGCCCCCGGGGCGATGCCGATGCCCCCCACCTGGGCCGCCAGGGCGTCGGAGATGTAGTCGCCGTTGAGGTTAGTGGTGGCGATCACGTCGTATTCGGCCGGGCGCAGCAGAATCTGCTGCAGGAAGGCGTCGGCGATGGCGTCCTTGATGACGATGCCCCCCTTGTCGGCCGGCAATTTGAGCCAGGGGCCGCCGTCGATCTCGACGCCGCCGAACTCGCGCTTGGCCAGGGCATAGGCCGCATCGCGGAAGTTGCCTTCCGTGAACTTCATGATGTTGCCCTTGTGCACGATGGTCACCGACTTGCGCTTGTTGTCGATGGCGTACTTGATGGCGGCCCGCACCAGGCGCTCGGTGCCCTCGACGGAAATCGGCTTGATGCCGATGCCGGAGGTTTCGGGGAAGCGGATCTTCTTCACCCCCATTTCGTCCTGGAGAAACTTGATCACCTTCTTGCAGGCGTCGGTGCCGTTGGCCCATTCGATGCCGGCGTAGATGTCCTCGGTGTTCTCGCGGAAGATCACCATGTTGCACAGCTCGGGCTGCTTGAGGGGGGAAGGCACGCCCTTGAAGTACTGCACCGGACGCACGCACTGGTAGAGGTCCAGTTCCTGGCGCAGGGCTACGTTGAGGGAACGGATGCCGCCACCTACCGGGGTGGTCATGGGGCCCTTGATGGAGACGGAATATTCCTTGAGGGCGTCGAAGGTTTCCTTGGGCAGCCATTCGTCGGAGCCGTACAGCTGGGTGGATTTCTCACCGGCATAGACCTCCATCCAGTGGATCTGCCGCTTGCCGCCGTAAGCCTTGGCCACCGCCGCATCCACCACCTTCTTCATCACCGGGGTGATGTCCACGCCGATGCCGTCGCCTTCGATGAAGGGAATGATGGGATTGTCGGGAATCGCCTGGCCCGGGATGATTTTCTGACCGCCTTGGGGAACCTTGATGTGTGAACTCATTTCCATCTCCTCGCGAGTTGATACGGCGTCGCCTTCACTCGTCTGGCATGGTGAGTCGCCTCGTCGTGCTCCGTGCTGGAGCGCCCTCAGTGGCTTCCCGCCTTGCCTGCCGGCTGAATGCACGTCCGTATGAGGTCGTTGTTATCGAACACCAGGATATTGCGCTGAGATCCTGGCCGATACGGCGTCACGCGCAACGTGGCAAGGCCGTTGCCTCCCCGTGCTTGCGTGTCGCGTGCAACCCCGTATGAGCCTGCGGGCGGGGGCGTGCCCCGCACCGACTGCGGGGCATTATGGATGAAAAATCCGGGGGGTGGCGGCACCGCCATGCTGCGCTGCGGCGGGCGGCGGCCAAAGAAAAAGGCCCTGGCGGGCGGAGCCTGCCAGGGCCGGATGCTGCGCTGCGTGGTGCTTGGGTGACGCTTAAGCCTGGACGGCCTGCAGCGCGGCGTTGAAGGTGGCGCTGGGGCGCATCACCGCATCGCGCTTGACCGGGTCGGCCAGGTAGTAGCCACCGATGTCCACCGGCTTGCCCTGGACGGCCTTGAACTCGCCGACGATCTTTTCCTCGTTCTCGGCCAGGGTCTTGGCCAGGGGGGCGAACTTGGCGGCCAGTTCCTGGTCCTCGGTCTGGGCGGCCAGGGTCTGGGCCCAGTACAGGGCCAGGTAGAACTGGCTGCCCCGGTTGTCCAGCTCGCCGGTGCGGCGGGACGGGGACTTGTTCTCGTCCAGCAGCTTGCCGGTGGCCTGGTCCAGGGTCTTGGCCAGCAGCTTGGCGCGGGCGTTACCGGTCTTCAGCCCCAAGTCTTCCAGGGACACGGCCAGGGCCAGGAACTCGCCCAGGGAATCCCAGCGCAGGTGGTTTTCTTCCACCAGTTGCTGCACGTGCTTGGGGGCGGAGCCGCCGGCACCGGTTTCGTACATGCCGCCGCCCGCCATCAGCGGGACGATGGAGAGCATCTTGGCGGAGGTGCCCAGTTCCATGATGGGGAACAGGTCGGTCAGGTAGTCGCGCAGGATGTTGCCGGTGACAGAGATGGTGTCCAGGCCGCGGGCGACGCGTTCCAGGGTGAAGCGCATGGCGCGTACCTGGGACATGATGTGGATTTCCAGGCCGCTGGTGTCGTGATCCTTCAGGTAGGTTTCCACCTTCTTGATCAGTTCGGCTTCGTGGGGACGGTAGGGGTCCAGCCAGAAGACGGCGGGCATGCCGGAGTTGCGGGCGCGGGTGACGGCCAGCTTGACCCAGTCACGGATCGGCGCGTCCTTGACCTGGCACATGCGCCAGATGTCGCCTTCTTCCACGTTCTGGGTGAGCAGCACTTCGCCGGTGGCCAGATCGACAATGTTGGCGACGCCGTCTTCGGGGATCTCGAAGGTCTTGTCGTGGGAACCGTATTCCTCGGCCTTCTGGGCCATCAGGCCGACGTTGGGCACGGTGCCCATGGTGCGCGGGTCGAAGTTACCGTGCCACTTACAGAAGTTGATCATCTCCTGGTAAATGCGGGCGAAGGTGGATTCCGGCATCACGGCCTTGGCATCGTACGGCTTGCCGTCGGCGCCCCACATCTTGCCGCCGCCGCGGATCATGGCCGGCATGGAGGCGTCGACGATGATGTCGTTGGGGGAGTGGAAGTTGGTGATGCCCTTGGCGGAGTCCACCATGGCCAGACGGGGACGGTGCTCCTGGCAGGCGTGCAGGTCGCGGATGATCTCGTCGCGCTTGGATTCGGGCAGGGTGTCGATCTTCTCGTACAGGGTGGCCATGCCGTTGTTGACGTTGATGCCCAGTTCGTCGAACAGCTTGCCGTGCTTCTCGAAGGCTTCCTTGTAGTAGATCTTGACGCAGTGGCCGAAGACGATGGGGTGCGAGACCTTCATCATGGTGGCCTTGACGTGCAGCGAGAAGAGGATGCCGGCCTGGCGGCAGTCTTCCAGTTCCTTCTCGTAGAACTCGCACAGGGCCTTCTTGCTCATGAACATCGAATCGATGATCTCGCCGGCCTGGAGGGCGACCTTCGGCTTGAGCACGATGGTCTTGCCGCTCTTGGTGATCAGCTCCATCTTCACGTCACGGGCCTTGTCCAGGGTCATGGACTTTTCACCGTGGTAGAAGTCGCCGTGGTCCATGTGGGCCACGTGGGTCTGGGACCAGGGCTTCCATTCACCCATGGAATGGGGGTGCTTCTTGGCGTAGTTCTTGACGGCGGCAGGAGCGCGGCGGTCGGAGTTGCCCTCGCGCAGCACCGGGTTGACGGCGGAGCCCAGGCACTTGCCGTAGCGGGTCTTGATCGTCTTCTCTTCGTCCGACGTGGGGTTTTCCGGGTAGTCGGGAATGGCGTAGCCCTTGCCTTGCAGTTCCTTGATGCAGGCCACCAGCTGAGCCACGGAGGCGCTGATGTTGGGCAGCTTGATGATGTTGGTGTCGGGCTGCAGGGTCAGCTTGCCCAGCTCGCCCAGATTGTCGGGGACGCGCTGCGCTTCGGTGAGGTAATCGGAAAACTCGGCCAGGACGCGGGCAGCGACGGAGATATCGCTCTCGGCGACCTCGATACCGGCCGGCCCGGTGAAGGTGCGGATGATCGGCAGAAAAGCACAGGTCGCCAGCAGGGGCGCCTCGTCCGTTAGTGTGTAGATGATCTTCGATTTCCCAGCAGCCATGCTAATTCCTCGAACAGGTGGATCGTGTGCTAACAAAACTCTTATGAATTATATCTCACCCCTCGAAATAATATCCCGCTGTGTGCAATGGAAGCCTGCGGATTCCCCTCCCCACGGGCGTTTGGCGGTGCCGTCTCCCGGCCCCGCCCGGGGCGATCCATCCCCCCGCCGGTGCTAAGATTTCCGCTTTACGCCACGTTCCGGTCTTTCGTCGATGGACTTCTCCACCGCACAGAATCCCTTCGCCAGCGCCACGGCGGCGGCCGCCCCGCGCATCGCCCAGGCCCTGATCGACGGGTTCGACAAGCACTACCGGCTGTTCCGCCAGACCAGCCGGGAGGCCAAGTCACGGTTCGAGGCTGGCGACTGGCCTGCCGTGCATGCGGCGGTCAAGGATCGCATCCGCTTCTACGACGACCGGGTGGAGGAATGCGTCGAGCGCCTGCGCGACGAGTTCAAGGCCGAGACCCTGGACGACGCTACCTGGCAGCAGGTCAAGTTGCTCTACATCGGCCTGCTGCTCAACCACAAGCAGCCGGAACTGGCGGAGACCTTCTTCAATTCGGTGTGCTGCAAGATCCTGCACCGGACCTATTTCCACAACGACTTCATCTTCGTCCGGCCGGCCATCTCCACCGAGTACATCGACTCCAACCCGCCCACCTATTCCAGCTATTACCCGGGGGAGGGCGGGCTGCGCGCCACCTTCACGCGGATCGTCCAGGACTTCGGCTGGCAGCGGGCGTTCGAGGATCTGGCGCGGGACGTGGATTACCTCTACCGCTCCGTCCAGGCCCACCTGGGGGGCGAACTGCCGGCCCGGGAAGCCAACTGCCAGATCCAGGTGCTGACCTCGCCCTTCTACCGCAACAAGGGCGCCTACATCATCGGCAAGGCCATCAACGGCAACCTGGAATACCCCTTCGCCATCCCCGTGCTGCATAGCCCGGAAGGCAAGCTCTACCTGGACACGGTGCTGCTCGACGCCTGGCGCATCTCCATTCTCTTTTCCCTGTCCCGGGCCTACTTCATGGTGGATATGGAAGTGCCCTCGGGCTACGTCCAGTTCCTGCGCTCGATCATGCCCAACAAGCCCCGCTCCGAGCTGTACACCATGCTCGGCCTGGGCAAGCAGGGCAAGACCATGTTCTTCCGCGACCTGATCCACCACCTGCGCCATTCCCAGGACAAGTTCATCGTCGCGCCGGGCATCCGCGGCCTGGTGATGCTGGTGTTCACCCTGCCGTCCTACCCCTACGTGTTCAAGATCATCAAGGACGTGTTCGGCGCCTCGAAAGAGGTGGACCAGGCCACGGTCAAATACAAGTACCAGCTGGTCAAACAGGTGGACCGGGTCGGGCGCATGGCCGATACCCTGGAGTTCTCCCACGCCGCCCTGCCACGGGAACGCTTCTCCGCGGAGCTGATCGACGAGCTGAAGCGCCTGGCCCCCTCCCAGATCGAGGCGGACGACGGCGAGCAGCTGGTGATCAAGCACCTCTACATCGAGCGGCGCATGGTTCCCCTCAACATGTACCTGGACAAGGCCGATCCGGAACGGGTAGACCACGCCGTGCGCGAGTACGGCAACGCCATCCGCGAACTGGCCGCCGCCAACATCTTCCCCGGTGACATGCTGTGGAAGAACTTCGGCGTCACCCGCTACAGCCGCGTCGTGTTCTACGACTACGATGAGATCGAGCACATGACCGACGTGAACTTCCGCGCCATTCCCGAGGCGCCCTATCCGGAACTGGAAATGTCCGGCGAGGCCTGGTACTCGGTGGCGCGCAACGATGTATTTCCAGAAGAATTCGCCACCTTCCTGCTCGGCTCGTCCCCGGTCATCAAGGCCGCCTTCCTCAAGTACCATCGGGACCTGCTCAGCCCGGCCTTCTGGCAGGCCACCCAACAGAAGATCCGCGACGGCCGCATCGAGGACTTCTTCCCCTATCCTGAGGAGCTGCGCTTCTCGCACCGTTTTCCCGGTGCCCCCGCGAGCGTCTGACGCGGCCCGGTGCAGCCAAATTCGCCTCGCGTTCCTCTTTACACTCCCCCGCTTCCCCGCAATCCTCCCCCGATGTCCCGCCTGCTGCTGCTCAACAAGCCCTACGGGGTGCTGTCCCAATTCACCCCGGAAGGGCGCTGGCGCTCCCTGGCCGAGTTCATTCCCGTACCTGGCGTCTACCCTGCCGGTCGGCTCGACGCCGACAGCGAGGGGCTGCTGCTGCTCACCGACGACGGAGCCCTCCAGGCCCGCATCGCCGATCCCCGCTTCAAGCTGGCCAAGACCTACTGGGCCCAGATCGAAGGCGTGCCCGACGAGGCCGCCCTGGAGGCCCTGCGCCGCGGTGTGGACCTCAAGGACGGACGCACCCGGCCGGCCCGGGCGCGCCTGATCAACGAGCCCCCGGGGTTGTGGCCGCGCAACCCGCCGATCCGTTACCGAGCAGCGATTCCCACCGCCTGGGTCGAACTGACCATTACGGAAGGCAAGAACCGCCAGGTGCGGCGCATGACTGCCGCGGTGGGCTTTCCCACCCTGCGCCTGATCCGCGCCGCCATCGGCCCGTTCGCCGTTACCGGCCTGGCCCCGGGGGAATGGACGTTGCGCGAGGGTGACGGGCGCAGCCTGCTGGCGCCCTGACGCCGCAATCGGGAACGGTGGACTGGGCGTTATCGGGGCCCCGTCGGGAAATCGCCACGGCCCCGGTCTGCCTCACTACCCCCTGTCGGCCCCGCATCGCTTGTCCGGGCCCGGGAACGGCGGGTCGTCATGGGCCGCGTGTGTCCTCGGCGCTCCGGCCATTGCCTCGGCCCGGCGCAGCCGGTAAATTCGCGGCCATGCTCAACACCGTACCTTCCCTTTCCTTCCTGTCCCGCTGGCGCCAGGCGCTCCCGCGTTTGTCCCGCACCTGGCTGGCAGCGCTGCCTGCCGCCATCGTCGTCACCGGTCCGGCCGCCGAGGAGTTCCCGCGCATGGAACTGGCCGCTGGCATCCACCGCATCGAGGCCGAGGTGGCGGCCACCCAGGAAACCCGCGAGAAGGGGCTGATGTACCGCACCGCCCTGGCGCCCAACCAGGGCATGCTGTTCGTTTTCCCCCAGGCGGCACGCCACTGCATGTGGATGCGCAACACCCTGCTGCCCCTGTCGGTGGCCTTCATCGACGGCCAGGGCCGCATCATCAACGTGGCCGAAATGCAGCCGCGCACCGAGAACAACCACTGTTCGGCCGAACCGGCCCGCTTCGCCCTGGAAATGAACAGCGGCTGGTTTTCCAGCCGCGGTCTTAAATCGGGCATGAGCATCCAGGGCATCGAGCGGGCACCGGCGCCGCGCTGAACCGGCGCGCTGCTTCCGCCGCCTTGCCGGTCCTTGCTCTCCCGTCGCCACGTTTTTCCGCTGTGACCTGCGTTTCTCCCCGCTCGCCCTGGCGCGGGCACGCCTTGGTGCCGGCCGACCTGCGCCCCTTGCGCAACTGGCTGGTCGGCCGCCGCTCCCTGACGGCGCGGCTGGTGGCGGCTTGCTCCTCCTTTTCCGTCGCTCCCCTCTACGAGGGGCTGGCCGTGCCGCACCGGGACGAAGCGCGCCTGCTCGGCCTGCGTCCGGGCCAACTGGCCCGGGTGCGCCAGGTCTGCCTGGTGTGCGACGGCCGGCCGGCGGTATACGGCCACACTGTGGTACCCCTGGCGCCGCGCCATCGCTTCGACCGGGTCTTCCGTGGCCTGGGCGGACGCCCCCTGGGTCATACCTTGTTCGCCGATCCGCGCATCCGGCGCGGCCCGCTGCGCTTCTGCCGGGTGGACCGCCGTCATCCCCTCGGGGCGCGGGCCCAGGCGGCTCTGGCGACGGAGCTTCCGGCAGGGGGGCGCCCGCTCCGTGCCCCCCTGTGGGCGCGCCGCTCCCTGTTCGCCGGTCCGGGCAAGCAGGTACTGGTTTCCGAAGTCTTCCTGCCCGGTTTGCCGCCGCTCCCTGCAGCAGCGTGAGTTCGTCCCCACAGTCCGCCGGATACGCCTGATCCGCAGGTCCGCCCTTGGGGGGCGGCGGCGGGTCAGAACCCGGTCAGAGGCTCCGGATATAACCGGAGCATGAATTTTCCTCCGCTTGTTTTTTCCCCTCGGCCTTCCCCCAGCCGGAAGACCACGTCAATGCTGGGTCTTCGCGCTGCCGCCCTGGCGTTGCTGCTCGGCGTGGCGGGGGGCGCACAGGCCGGGGATGACAGTGCCGGTGTCCTCAGCACCCAGATCGGCGTGGCCCCGGCCCAGGTGGTGGTCAAGCGGATATCGGGCACCTCCCGGGCGCCGGGGGACGAGGCCGTGCCCGGCGAAAACGAGCCGGGGGGCGGCTTCACCGTCGATGTCGATGTGCGCGCTCCGGTGCCTCGCCGGGTGGCCTACGCGGTGCTGAGCGACTTTTCCCACATGGCGGCCTTTGTGCCCAATGTGGAAAGGAGCGAGGTGTTGGCCCGGGAGGGCAGCCGGCTGCGCGTGCTGCAGCGGGGACGGATGCGTTACGGCCTGTTCTCGGTGGGCTTCGAGTCGATCCGGGACGTGGAGCTGCAGCCCGACCGTATTCTCGCCCGGAGCATTTCCGGCACCGCCCGGCACATGGAATCGGAACTGCGTTTCGAAGCGGAACGCAGCGAACGGGGCGACCGTCCTGATGGCGACCCGCCCGAAACCCGCTTCCACTACCACGCCTGGATCGTGCCGGAGATGGGCCTGCCGCCCCTGATCGGCCCGGCGGCGGTACGCCACGAGGTGGCCGAGCAGTTCACCGCCATGGTGCGGGAAATGGTGCGCCGCCATACGGCGGCCCGACCCTGAGCCGGTCGGCGGGGCTTTGCCGGTGGCGGGCCTCACCGGTAAATTTCGGCCCGGCGGGGGTCTGGCCGTATCATTCCGTCCGTCATTGCTTCGCACCATTCAGGACTGATCCCCGTTCATGAGCTACAACGCCAGCGACATCGCCGTATTGAAGGGCCTGGAGCCCGTCAAGCTGCGGCCCGGGATGTACACCCGCACCGAGAACCCCCTGCACATCATCCAGGAGGTGATCGACAACGCCGCCGACGAGGCCATCGCCGGCCACGCCAAGCGCCTTTCGGTGATCCTCCACGACGACGGCTCCGTCTCGGTGGCCGACGACGGCCGCGGCATCCCGGTGGAAATCCACCCGGTGGAAGGGGTGCCGACGGTGGAAGTGGTCTATACCCGCCTCCACGCCGGCGGCAAGTTCAACAAGGGCGCCGGCGGCGCCTACACCTTCTCCGGTGGCCTGCACGGCGTCGGCGTGTCGGTGACCAACGCCCTGTCCACCCGCCTCGAAGTCGAGGTGGTGCGCGACGGTGCCATGCACCGCCTGGTGTTTTCCGGCGGCGACGTGATCGAGCCCCTGGTCCGGGTCAGCGATGCCCCCAAGCGCGCCAGCGGCACCCGGGTGCGGGTCTGGCCCGACGCCAAGTACTTCGATTCCCCGGCCATTCCCCGCGCCGAGCTGGAGCGCATCCTGCGTTCCAAGGCGGTGCTGCTGCCCCGCTTCCAGGTCAACTTCTCGGTGGAGAAGACCGGCGAGGAAAAGGTCTGGCTGTACGAGTCCGGCATGCGCGACTACCTGGCCGAGCAGCTTTCCGGCAACGACCTGTTGGTGCCGATGATCGTCGGCGAGAAGTACATCGCCGGCCGGGACGACGACACCTTCGCCGAGGGCGAGGGCGCCGCCTGGGCCGTGGCCTGGAGCGAAGAGGGCGGCGGCGCGGTGCGCGAATCCTACGTGAACCTGATTCCCACCCCCGGCGGCGGCACCCACGAGGCCGGCCTGCGCGAAGGGGTGTTCGGCGCCCTGAAAACCTTCATGGAGCACCACAGCCTGGTGCCCAAGGGGGTCAAGCTGCTGCCCGACGACCTGTTCGGCCGGGCCAGCTTCATCCTCTCGGCCCGGGTCCTCGATCCTTCCTTCCAGGGCCAGACCAAGGACCGGCTCAACAGCCGCGATGCGGTGCGCCTGGTCGGCAGCATGATCCGCGACCCCTTCGAGCTGTGGCTCAACGAGCACGTGGACGACGCCAAGAAACTCGCCGAGCTGGCCATCAAGCAGGCCCAGAGCCGCCTGCGTGCCGCCCAGAAGGTGGAAAAGAAAAAGAGCAGCGGCGTGGCCGTGCTGCCCGGCAAGCTTACCGACTGCGAGACCGACGAGGCCGCCCGGGCCGAACTGTTCCTGGTGGAAGGCGATTCCGCCGGCGGCTCGGCCAAGCAAGGGCGAAGCAAGGAATTCCAGGCCGTGTTGCCCCTACGCGGCAAGGTGCTCAACACCTGGGAAGTGGAGCGCGACAGCCTCTACGGCAACGCCGAGGTCCACGACATCGCCGTGGCCCTGGGCATCGAGCCCCACGACTTCAACGACAATGCAGACCTGTCCGGCCTGCGCTACCACAAGCTGATCGTGCTGTCGGACGCGGACGTGGACGGCTCCCACATCCAGACCCTGCTGCTCACCCTGTTCTGCCGCCACTTCCCGATGCTGGTGGCCCGGGGCCACGTCTATGTGGCCCAGCCGCCCCTGTTCCGCCTCGACGTGCCGGGCCAGGGCAAGAACCGGCCGCCGAAGAAGCTCTACGCCCTGGACGAGGAAGAGCGGGAGGCCCTGCTCGACAAGCTCGAACGCGACGGCATCAAGCCCGACCGGGTGTCCATCAGCCGTTTCAAGGGCCTGGGCGAGATGAGCGCCGAACAGCTCTGGGAGACCACCCTCAACCCGGACACCCGCCGCCTGGTGCAGATCAGCATCGACCGGGCCGGCTGGGACGAGATGGTGGCCATGATGCGCATGCTCATGGGCAAGGGCGAATCCGGCTCCCGCCGGGAATGGATGGAACGGCGCGGCAACGAAGTCGAAGCCGACGTTTGACGCAGATTAGAGTAGGCAGACCATGACCCACCCCACCGACGACCTGACGCCGGACCTGTTCGCCCCGGGCGCCGCCACGGCGACGGAGACGGAAACCGACACGGCTGTGCAGGACGAGGCCGACCTGGCCCTGTCCGCCGCCGGCGACGCTGCCCCGGCCGATCTGGCCGATGCAGCAGACGCTCCGGCCCCGGACCCCGCCGCCCCGCCGGCGCCGCCCCAGGCCCCCACCCCCTTCGTCTGGGACGGCGAATCCCCGTTCCCCCTGCACCGCTACGCCGAGGACGCCTACCTGCGCTACGCCATGAGCGTGGTGCGTTCCCGGGCCATTCCCGATACCGCCGACGGCATGAAGCCGGTGCAGCGGCGCATCATCTTCGCCATGCACGAGCTGGGGCTCAACGCCACCACCAAGCCGGTCAAGTCGGCCCGGGTGGTGGGGGACGTGATCGGTAAGTACCACCCCCACGGCGACACCGCGGTGTACGACGCCATGGTGCGGGTGGCCCAGGATTTCTCCCTGCGCTACCCCCTGGTGGACGGCCACGGCAACTTCGGTTCCCGGGACGGCGACGGGGCAGCGGCGATGCGCTACACCGAATGCCGCCTCACCCCCATCGCCCAACTGCTGCTGGCCGAGATCGACAAGGGCACCGTGGACTTCCAGCCCAACTACGACGGCGCCTTCAAGGAGCCCCAGTACCTGCCGGCGCGGCTGCCGATGCTGCTGTTGAACGGCGCCTCGGGCATCGCCGTGGGCATGGCCACCGAGATTCCCTCCCACAACCTGCGCGAAGTGGCCAAGGCCGCCGTGGCCCTGCTCAAAAAGCCCGAGCTGACCACCGCCGAGCTGCTCGAACACGTCCAGGGCCCGGACTACCCGGGGGGCGGCCAGATCATCTCCACCGCCGCCGAGATCCGTGACGCCTACGAGAGCGGCCGCGGCTCCCTCAAGGTGCGCGCCCGCTACACGGTCGAGGAACTGGCCCGGGGCCAGTGGCAGCTGGTGGTGACCGAGCTGCCGCCGGGCACCTCGTCCCAGAAGGTGCTCGAAGAGATCGAGGAACTGACCAACCCCAAGGTCAAGAAGGGCAAGAAAACCCTCACCCAGGAGCAGAGCCAGACCAAGCAGCTGATCCTGGCCCAGCTCGACCGGGTGCGGGACGAATCGGACAAGGACCACGCCGTGCGCCTGGTGTTCGAGCCCCGCTCCTCCAAGCTCGACGCCCAGGAATTCGCCACCCTGCTGCTCGCCCACACCAGCCTGGAGAGTTCCGCCTCCATCAACCTGGTGGCCCTGGGCCTGGACGGCCGGCCCGGCCAGCGCACCCTGCGCGGCCTGCTCGAAGAATGGACCACCTTCCGCCGCACCACCGTGCAGCGGCGCTGCGAGCACCGCCTCAACCAGGTGGAAGACCGTATCCACATCCTCGAAGGGCGGCGCCTGGTGCTGCTCAACATCGACGAGGTGATCGCCCTGATCCGCGAGTCGGACGAGCCCAAGGCCGACCTGATCGTGCGCTTCCACCTCACCGAGCGCCAGGCCGAGGACATCCTGGAAATCCGCCTGCGCCAGTTGGCCCGGCTGGAAGCGATCAAGATCGAGCAGGAACTGTCGGAGCTGGAAATCGAGCGGGCCGAGCTCAACCGCCTGCTCGACGATCCCGCCGCCATGACCGCCCAGATCATCAAGGAGATCAAGGACGACGCCGCCAAGTACGGCGACGAGCGCCGCACCGTCATCGAGGAAGCCTCCCGCGCCCAGGTCACCCAGGCCGTGGTGGACGAACCGGTGACCGTGATCCTGTCGAAGAAGGGCTTCATCCGCACCCGCCAGGGCCACGGCGTGGACCTGGGCACCATCACCTTCAAGGAAGGGGACGGCCTGTTTGCCACCAGCGCCTGCCGCACCGTGGACCAGGCCATCCTGCTGCTCGACAACGGCCGGGCCTGCTCGATTCCGGTGGCCAGCATTCCGGGCGGCCGGGGCGACGGCGCGCCGATCACCTCCATGATCGACACCGCCGGGGCCAAGCTCGCCGCCTTCGTCGCCGGCCCCGCCGACCTGGGCCTGCTGATCGCCACCAGCGCCGGCTACGGCTTCACCTGCCGCCTCGGCGACATGATCGGCCGCACCAAGGCCGGCAAGCAGTTCGTCACGGTGGACGACGGCGCCGCCATCCTGCCGCCGACGCCGCTGAAAACCGGCGAGGTGCCCATGGTCGCGGCCCTGTCCTCGGACGAGAAGCTGCTGATCTTCCCCCTGCTCGACGTCAAGGAACTGTCCGGCGGCGGCAAGGGCGTGATCCTGATGGGCCTGGCCGACAACGCCCGCCTGATCTCGGTGGCGGTGGTCACCGACCCGGCGGTGGTGGTGGAAGGCACCGGCCGCGCCGGCGCCAAGAAGGTGGCGACGATTGCCGGTGGCGCCATCGCCGAATACCTCAGCCAGCGGGCGCGCAAGGGCAAGAAGACCCCGGACGCCGCCGGCAAGCCGGTGCTGGTACGGGCCGTCGAGGAGAACAAGGCCTAGCGCGGATCTTCAGGGCATCACCTTGGAATGCCGCGCCAGTCGGGCATTTCCAGAGGGTGTGCCTGAAGATGCCCGTCCCGCCTTGGGCTTCGAGGTGCGGTAAAAAAACGCCCGATCCTGGATCGGGCGTTTTCATGTGCGTCAGGGCCGCATCCGGGAAGAAAGGCAGGGGGCCTCGGCCATGGCTGGCCAAGCCGGCGGCCGGACCGCCGGAACAGCAGGCCGGGCCCGGCCGGTTCGGGAACGCTTTGCTGCTGTGCAGCGTCAAAGGGGCGCTTCCGCCGCAATCGTGGCCACAGGGCTAGGTTGCAGCGCGGTGGGGAGAAAACGGCAGGGAACGTGCCGTCGCTATTTTCTGTTGCCCGTCCCACCGGTAAGGTATGGGAATTATCCTGACAGCATTTGTGCGTTTTCTCGTCAGGCAGTGGGTATAACATAGGCCCGTGATCAATTTAGCCATGCCGTATCAAGAGGTAGGACCATGGAACCCCGTGAGCTAGACCACAAAACAGGGGCTGCGCTGAACGCTCAGCGCTTTCAGATGCTTGAGGACATCGCCAGGGAGCTGCAGGGCGATGTGACGTTTCCCACCTGTTTCGACGTGGTGGTGCGCCTGCGCAAGGTGCTCAACGATCCGGACGTGACCCTCCCGCAAGTCGTCACCCTGCTGAGCGCCGAGCCCCTGATCAGCAGCAAGCTGCTGAAGTTGGCCAATTCCGCCGCCCTCAACCCAGGGGGCGGCAAGATCCGCGACCTGCGCGGCGCCGTCGAGCGGCTCGGTTTGAAAACGGTGCGCACCGTGGCGATCTCCACGGCCATGAAGCAATTGCTGCTGGCCAAGGAGATGGTCTGCTTCAGCGAACTGATGACCAGCCTCTGGGAACATTCCCTGCAGGCGGCCAGCGCCGCCTATGTGATTGCCGCCCGGCTCACCCGTATCAATCCCGGGGAGGCCATGCTGGCCGGGTTGATCCACGACCTCGGCGCCTTCTACATGCTCTACCGGGCCGCCCAATACGATGAGTTGCGCGCCCGCCCCGACACGGTGCGCTACCTGATCATCCAGTGGCACGAAAGCATCGGCGATACCCTGTTCCACGCCCTCGGGGTGGACGAGGCCATGATCACGGCCCTGCGCGACCACGACCAGCCCCGTCCCATTCCGGCCACGCCGAAGAACCTCGCCGACGTCATCTTCATGGCCAACATCCTGGCCGGCGGACTGTTCGAGTGGCTCGGCCAGGACAAGGAGACCGTGGCCGAATGGGAGCGCACCCTGAACGAGAGCTACTTGTCCCTGCGCGAGGAGATCGAGCAGCGCACCACGGAGCTCCGCGCCGAATTCGTGTGAGCGCCCCGGGGGCGTGCTTCGCCTCCGCATCCAGGAAAAAACCCGCGTCGTCCGCGGGTTTTTTCTTGCGCACCGCCGTTCGGGCTTGGCCTTGTCCCGCCCGGCGCCGTGGTTGCCTGAAGGGACGGCGGCCGAGGCCGGCACTTCCAACACTCCCAACACTCCCAACACTCCCGACAGGCGGGCCATTCCCGTTCAGAGGGCGTAGGCCCCAGCATCGTAGGCCGCCGCGTAGGTCTGCCAGTCCTGCCGCACCTGGTCGGCGCAATGCTCGGCCAGGGCGAGCAGGGTGGGGTGCCAGCGCGGGTCCTGGCCAAAATCGATTAGGGCGTCGGCATTGGCCGAGCCGTCCCGGCCGCTGCTGCGCAACTGATCCCACGCGGCCAGCTCGCCCATGGTGCGCAGCACGGCGGCCAGGCGGCGCAGCTTGCGTCCGCTGCCGCCGTCGAGGGCCACCCGGTCCTCGCTGGGCTGCAGGCCGCGCAGGATGTAGGCCTTCTTGCCCATGACGACCGGCTGGAGAAAGGCCATCGAGACCGCCTGCATGCGCCGCTGCACCGCCACCACCCGCTCCGCCTCGTTCTTCCAGCGGGGCTGCTTGATCGCCAGGTGGGGCGCCAGGGACGAGGGCAGGGCCTGCTTCAGGTCGAGGATGTAGTTGCCGTCCGGCGACCCCTTGCCGGCCACCAGGATGGCGTAGCGGTCCACGCCCAGGCTGCCGGTGCCGGCGACACGCCGGGCCACGTCGAGCACCTTGTAGAAGGCCGGATCGGGCTGGGTCTTGGCGAAGCCGGCCATGAAATCGACCACCTTCTGGCGCTGCTTGGCGCTCACCGGCAAGGCCTTGCGCCCGTCGGTACGCAGCACCCGCTTGCGCCCCTTGAGCTCGCTGCGGCTGTCGAGAAAGGCGGCACGGGGGCGGTTGCGCAGACTGTCGAGCAGATCGCGCACCAGCCCGTCGGCCGTGTCCCGCTCGATCCAGCGGGCCTTGCCCTGGCCGAGGGCCCCGGCGTAGCCGGCGATGCACGCCTGGCACAGAGCCTGGGCGTCGCTTCGGCTCACCTTGAGGCTGTCGGCGGCCACCAGCACGCTGGCGAGCAGGCGTACCAGGTCCCAGGTGCACGGCGCCAGGGCCGCCTCGTCGTAATCGTTGAGGTCGAAATAGACGAGCCGGTTGTCGCCCTTGTAGCTGCCGAAATTCTCCAGGTGCAGGTCGCCGCACACCCAGGCCGCCGGCGCCTGGCGCAGCAGCCGCTCGTTGGGCAGCCGGTCGTAGAACAGGTGGCAGGTGCCGCGCAGAAAGACGAAGGGATTGCTGCGCAGGTTGCGGTACTTGAGGACCAACCGTTCCGGGTCCCGTCCGGTGTTGTAGTCGCGGATGCTGGTGACGACGTCGAGCATGGCGGTCTTCTCCTGGAGAGACGCGGCGCGGGGTGTTGGCCCGCGGCCGCAGGACGCTGCAGTTCAGGGGCTGAGGGGCCCGGGTAAATGGCGCTGTGGGCGTGCCTCGGTGGACGGGCAGGGGCGTTCGGTACGCCGCGCTCAGGGCGCCACGGCGAGGAGAATCTTGCCGATGTGGGCGCTCGATTCCATCAGCCGGTGGGCCTCCGCCGCCTGATCCAGGGGGAAGGTGGCGTGGATGCGGGATTTCACCCGGCCCTCGGTGAGTGCCGGCCAGACGTGTTCGAGCAGGGCCTCGCGGATCGCTTCCTTCTCCTCGCGGCTACGCGGGCGCAGGGTCGAACCGGTGATGGTCAGGCGCTTGGTCATCACCGGCAGGAAGTCGAAGCTGGTCTTGCTGCCGTTGAGGAAGGCGATATACACCAGCCGGCCGTCGCGGCGCAGCAGGGAGACGTTCTTCTGCACATAGTCGCCCCCCACCATGTCGAGGATTACGTCCACCCCTTCGCCGTTGGTAGCGGCGCGGATCTCCTCGACGAAATCCTGACGGCGGTATTCCACCACCCCGTCGGCGCCGAACGCGCGGCAGGCGGCGGCCTTTTCGGCGGTGCCCACGGTGGTGAACACCTGGGCGCCGGTGAGCTTGCCGAGTTGGATGGCGGCCAGGCCGATGCCGCTGGAGCCGCCGTGCACCAGCAGTCGCTCGCCGGCCTTGAGGCGGGCGATGTCGCGCAGGTTGGACCACACGGTGAACCAGTTCTCGGGCAGGCCGGCGGCCTGTTCCAGGGGCACGTTGGCCGGCACCGGCAGGGCATGGCGAGCCGGCACCACGCAGTATTCGGCGTAGCCGCCGCCCGGAGCCAGGGCGGTGACCGGGTCCCCCACCTGCCAGATATCGGCGTGTTCGCCCAGGGCCGCCACCTCGCCGGCCACTTCCAACCCGAGGATCGGCGAAGCCCCCGGGGGCGCCGGGTAGAGGCCCTTGCGCTGGAATACGTCGGGCCGGTTGATGCCGGCGTAACGCACCTTGATCAGGATCTCGCCGGGGCCGGGCCGGGGCACCGGGCCTTCGGCGACATGCAGGGTGGCGGGGTCGGGGGAGGGGGTGTAAGCGACGTAGCGCATGGTGGCGGGCAGCATGGGCACTCTCGAAAAAGGGGACGCATAGCGTGTGGACAGGTCGCGGCGGCGGTGCCGGCCAGCGGCCGAAAGCGCCATGATACGGCCAGGGGCGTGGCGGTGCGCGGCCATGCCGCCAGGCAACGGTGGTGGCGGCGCGGTTCCCCGGCGCCATCGGCCGCAGGGATTGCCAGGCGGGGCGCTACAATGGCGCCCCGTTTCCGTTTCTCGCCCCGACGTCCATGCCGCTCCTTACCGCCTCCGGCGCCTGCCTTGCCTACGGCCACGTGCCGCTCCTCGACCACGCCGACTTCCAGCTCGACAAGGGGGAGCGGGTGGCCCTGATCGGCCGCAACGGCAGCGGCAAGTCATCCCTGCTCAAGGCTCTGGCCGGGGTTGGCCACCTGGACGACGGCGATATCTGGCGCCAGCCGGCCTTAAAGCTCGCCTACGTGCCCCAGGAGCCGCCCCTCAATCCCGAATCCACCGTGTTCGAGGCGGTGGTGGACGGCATGGGCGACACCTCGGCCCTGCTCGCCGAGTATCACGCCGTCTCCCACGCCATGGCCGAGGCGGACGCCGACCACGAAACCCTGCTGGCCCGCATGCAGGAACTGCAGACCGAACTGGACGCCCGCGGCGCCTGGTCTTACGCCTCCCAGGCCGACCGGGTGATCGAGCGCTTCGGCCTGGACCCGGACGCCAAGGTGGCCAGCCTCTCCGGCGGGCAGAAGAAGCGCCTGGCCCTGGCCCAGGCCCTGGCCATCGGCCCGGAAGTTCTACTGCTCGACGAACCGACCAACCACCTGGACCTGGACGCCATCGCCTGGCTCGAAGAGCAGCTGGTGTCCGCCGGGGTGACGCTGCTGTTCATCACCCACGACCGGCGCTTCCTCGACCGGCTCGCCACCCGCATCGTCGAGCTCGACCGGGGCAAGCTGGCCAGCTACCCGGGGTCGTTCACCGCCTACCAGGAGCGCAAGGAGCAGGAACTCAAGGACGAGGCCCTGGCCAACGCCCGCTTCGACAAGCTGCTCAAGGAAGAGGAAGTGTGGATCCGCAAGGGCGTCGAAGCCCGGCGCACCCGGGCGGTGTTCCGCGTCCAGCGCCTCGACCAGCTGCGCGCCGAGCGGGCGGCGCGGCGCGAACAGCAGGGCCGGGTGGACTTCAACCTAGACGCCGGCGAGAAGAGCGGCAAGGTGGTGGCCGAGCTGGTCGGTGTGAGCAAGGCGTTTGGCGAGGGTGACGCGCGCAAGACAGTGATCCGCGACTTCTCCTGCCGCATCCTGCGCGGCGACAAGATCGGCCTGATCGGCCCCAACGGCGCCGGCAAGACCACCCTGTTGAAGCTCATCCTTGGCCAGCTGGAGCCCGATTCCGGCACCGTGCGCCTGGGCACCAAGATGCAGGTGGCCTACTTCGACCAGTTCCGCGAGGCCCTGGACCCGGAGGCGGCCCTCACCGACGTGATCTCCCCGGGGTCCGACACGGTGGAGATCAACGGCGAGAAGAAGCACGTCATCGGCTACCTGGGCGACTTCCTGTTCGCCCCGGAGCGGGCCCGCTCCCCGGTCAAGAGCCTGTCCGGCGGCGAGCGCAACCGGCTGCTGCTGGCCCGCCTGTTCGCCCGCCCGGCCAACGTGCTGGTGCTCGACGAACCGACCAACGATCTGGATATCGACACCCTGGAACTGCTGGAGAACCTGTTGCAGGACTACCCGGGCACCGTCTTCCTGGTCAGCCACGACCGGGCCTTCCTCGACAACGTGGTGACCCAGGTGATCGCTGCCGAGGGCAACGGCGTGTGGCGCGAGCACGTTGGCGGCTACGACGATTGGGCCCGCTGGCGGGTGGCCCAAGGGGCGCGCCCCTCGGGCTTCTCCGACGCCCCTGCCTCGAACGCCGCGTCCCGTAAGGCGTCCAGCGATACCCCCGTGGAGAAGGCCGCCCCGCCTAGCGTTCCGGGCAGTGCCTCTGCAACGCCGGCCAAATCCAAGCCGGTCAAGCTCTCCTACAAGGAGCAGCGCGAACTCGATGCCCTGCCCGACCGCATCGCCGCCTTGGAGGCCGAACAGGCCACCCTGACCCAGCGCCTGGAAGACCCCAACCTCTACGCCAACGCCCCCCAGGAGGCCAACGCCTTCGCCGCGCGCCTGTCGGCCATCGACGACGAGTTGCTGGAGCTGCTCGGCCGCTGGGAGGAACTGGAAAACAAGCAGAAGGGGGGCTAGCAGGAGCGGGTAAAGCGGCAGTTGGGAAAGCCGCTGCACCCGAGGAATGCCGTACTCCCGCCTCTGGCGTGGCGTTGCACCAGAGCTTTGCCGCATTTAGGGCAGGTCGTCGTGCTGCTATGGCGGTGGTCGAGCGAGTCCAGATGCTGGCGCCGAGTCTTGAACGATTGGATCAAGCCTTTGGGCAGCATGCCGCTCTTCAGGGCTACGAGGATTTCGCCTACTTCGGTTTCGCTGAAGTGCACCACCGTGTGGCTCTTGATGAAGCCGGTATACCCGCGCTGCAGGACATTGTTTGGCATCGCGGTTTTAAATTCACATTCCCCCCAGAACATGACCAGCGGGATCATCTGCTCCGGCCTGACGCCGAGAAATTCTTCCAACGCCTTGGTATGGCGGTAGTTCTGGTGAAGCGGGTTCTGAAAGCGGAATTTCTTTCCCCCTAGCACCTGTGTCCACTGGGGCGTTTTCGCGTCGCCGAAAATCCAGCCCGCCATGTTCTTCGTCTCAACGACGAACAGGCCATAGCGGGACACAATGACATGATCGATCTGGGTCGTGCCATTGCTGGTAGGCAGTGTGATGTTGTTGAGAGAGTGATAAACCTTGGTGTCAAGAAAGAGCCGATGCGCCAGGGTGCCCATCAACTCTCCTTGCCACCCTTTGAGCAGGGCGGACAGGCTCATGGGAAGAATACTCGCAGATGATCGGTTGCTATTTCCTGCCAGTGTTCTTGGCGAGGATGATGCCAATGGTATCAATCTGCGGGGCGGGGCGCATTGTCACGCCCCTGTAGCGCCTTACTTCACCACCTTGGCGTAGCTCGGCCGGTCCAGGTCGACGATCTCGGCGGAGAGCTGGATCGCCATGCCATCCACCGCCGGCACCCCGGCCTGCAGGGCGGCCAGCACGGCGGCGGAAAGCTCCTTCTTCACCTCCGGCGTGCGGCCCGAGAGGATCGCCAGGCGGACATGGACGAAGCCGCGGCCGTTGTTGTGCAGGCCGATCAGGTAGTCGTCGAGGCGGGTCGCCCGGCTCTTGATGTCCGGCTCGGCGAAATGGCCCGAGGCGGCCAGTTCGGCGTTGATCCCGGCGAGCAGGGCGGGCGGGTCCAGGGTATCGCTCAGGTTGGCCGAGTATTCCAGGGTCAGGTGGGGCATGAGGGGTCCTTGCAGAGGGAAGGCGCGGCGTTCGGCGCCAGCGATTGGTCAGATCGACGCTGGCCAAGGCGCTGCGCAAAAGACGCATAGTACGGCGTGCCGGCGCTACTGGGGCTACTGGGCATGGGGGGGTGGTGCGGCCGCGCTACTGGGGGCCGCCCTGCTGCGCCAGCCAGGGCAGGGCCGCTACGGCGGCGAAGAACAGGGCCAGGTGGAACAGGCACCACAGGCCGTAGCGCCGGGCCAGTTTGGCCTCGGACAGATTGCTCACCAGGAACATGCGTCCGTCGGCGGGGCGGGTGAGGGTGTGGATGTCCGGGGCGGCGCGCAGGGCGTCGTGGTTGCGCGCCACCTCGCGCTTGGCCGCCTGGCGCACCAGTTGCCATTCCTGCTCGTCCAGGGTGCCGTCGCCGTTCAGATCGAAGCGCTTGGCCAGGGCGGCCGGGTCCTTCTTCCACTCGGCCAGCAGATCGCGCAGGTCGGCATTGGCGTCCAGCTCCCCGGCCAGGCCGGAGACGGTGCGGAACTCGCCAAGGGCGTAGAGCGGATCGTTTTCCAGCAGCTTCCACTCGGTGGTACGGGTGTCGCCGGAGGTGAAGGTTTCCTTGTGCTTGGTGACGATTTCGGCGCCGGCCGGGTCGATCAGGCATTGGCCGGTGCCGTCGTCGAGGAGGAAGGAACCGTCGGATTCGCTGCGGTGGACCTCCCGCCATTCCCGCTTGTGGTTCATCTCCTCGACCGTGTAGCGGTACCACAGGCACGGCAGGTGGCGGGTCGGGGAGAGGATCGGCAGCCCGTCGAGGGGGCGGCCGGTACCGGTCAGTTCGGTGTAGCCCTGGGCGGCGGAGGCGACCTTGGCGGTGGGGGTGTCGGTGATCGCCCGGCGGCGGCGGAAGGCCGAGGCCCAGGCGGCCAGGCTGATTACCGCCAGCAGGGCGGTGCACACCAGCCAGCCGAGGCGGGAGTGGGTGTGGGCGGCGATCGCCAGCAACACCAGCTGGACCCCGGAGGTGGCCCAGTGGACGCTGCTCCAGCTGGCGATCAGGGGGAACTTGAACGGCACGGCCGGCATTGCCTCAGCCGAACAGGGCCTTCACGTCCACGTCGGCTTTTTCGGCGCTGGAGAATTCGAGCAGGGCCTGGGGTTCGAAGTGGCCCAGGCGGGCGATCAGGGCATCGGGGAATTGCTCGATGCGCACGTTGTTGAGGTTGACCGCCTCGTTGTACAACTCGCGCCGGTCGGCGATGGCGTTTTCCAGGCCGGTGATACGGGTCTGCAACTGCATGAAGTGCTCGTTGGCCTTCAGTTCCGGGTAGGCCTCGGCCACCGCGAAGAGGCGGGTGAGCCCCAGGCGCAGCGTGCCCTCGGCTTCACCCAGGGCGGCCACGTCGTGGCTCTGCCGGGCCTCCTGCACCTGGTTGCGGGCGGCGATCACCCGCTGCAGGGTGGTCTGCTCGAATTCCTTGTACTGCTTACATACCTCCACCAGCTTGGGCAGTTCGTCGTGACGCTGCTTGAGCAGCACGTCGATGTTGGCCCAGGCCTTGGCCACGGCGTGCTTGAGGGTGACCAGGCCGTTGTAGGTCATGATGGCGTAGAGGATCACGACGGCGACGAGGCCGAGGAAGACGGCGCTGCTGATGCTCATGGCGGGCTCCGGAAGGGGCGGGGCGGATGGTTGTGCC
Source organism: Oryzomicrobium terrae (assembly GCF_008274805.1). Classification (NCBI taxonomy): domain Bacteria; kingdom Pseudomonadati; phylum Pseudomonadota; class Betaproteobacteria; order Rhodocyclales; family Rhodocyclaceae; genus Oryzomicrobium; species Oryzomicrobium terrae. Next base: position 2,514,765 of record NZ_CP022579.1, on the reverse strand, counting down.
GGACGGTCCGGCCGGCAGGAATGCGCGGGATGCGCGGGGATGCGTCATCCCGGTAATCCCACGCGGCAGCTATCATACCGGGGATGAACGATCCGATTTATGACGACACGGTAGTGGCGGCCAATGTGGCCAATGTGGCCAATGTGGCCAAAGCGGCGGGAAAGGCGGACAGCCGGTGGCGCTGGTTCTGGGCCGGGGCGCTGGTGGCCCTGGCGGTGCTGGCGGTGCTGGCGCTGGCCGTGGCCTTTCTTGCCTATGACCGGCCAGACCTGCTGCTCGACTTCGCCAACCTGCGCTACTGCGGCTGAGGCGGTACTTCGGCCGGCGGCGGGGGAGGGGGCGTTTCGCCGTCTGCGGCCGTCACCTCGGCCTCCGCATCGGCGCTGCCCTCCGGGGGCGGCGCGCCGACCCGGGCACGCACCGCTTCCGGGGTCAGGTTGAGCAGCTCGCCGATGGCCGTGTAGTCGTCGGGCAGGGCCGCATCGTCCCAGCCGTTGGCCGAGTGGCGGGCCAGGTTCACCGCCAGGATCACGTTGCGCACCCGGGGGTGGCTGGCGTGCTGGTCGTCCATCAGGCGCGGCAGCAGGTCGGGCAGGGCCCAGGCGTGGCAGAGGGCCTGTTGCAGCTCGCTGAGCTGGATGCCCAGTACCTGGTCCTGCACCACGGCGCTGCGCAGGCTCCGGTCGGCGTGCTGGCGGGCCTGGATTTCCAGGGCCAGATGGGGGGCGAAACACCACAGCAGGATTTCCGCCAGGTCGTGGAGCAGGGCGGCGATGCGCACTTCCTCGGCGTTTAGGTCGTGGCGCCACAGGGCCCAGTCGTAGGCGTAGCGCGAGGCGCGCTGGGCGCGGCGGGCCACGTGGAGCAGGCCGAGCAGGGCCTGGGGGTGGGTCTTGAGGGTGTCCTCCACCACCAGCACCTTGCTGAAATGGCGGAAGAAGGGTTCGATGCCCAGCATCATCACCGCCTGTTCGACGGTGGTGATCTCGCCTTGCAGGCGCTTGCCCCGGTAGGGCTGGATGTAGGCCAGCACGCGTACGGTCATGAGCGGGTCGTGCAGGGCCACGGCGGAGATGTCGCGCCCGTTCACCCGGTCCACGTTCTCGGCCAGGCTCTCCAGTTGGCGCCCCGTATGGCGCAGCACCGGGATCTCATGCTCGGAAAAGTAGGTGACCCAGGAATCCAGGTCGGGCAGCGTGGTCTCGATCATGGCGGGACGATCTGGCGGGTGGTGGCGATGACCCTAGGGTATCCCGGGGCCGGGGCGGCGCCAATAGGCGCAGATGCGGATGCGTGCCGAAATGCGCAGGTGCCGCCAGTGGGCGGGAGGTAATCCGCCACTGCCAAGGACGGTCCCGCGTGCCCCGGCAGCGGCAGCGGCGCAGGTCTTGCCGATGGCGCGGCACCGTGCCGGCGAGGCGGGGCGGCCGCGCATGGCGGCCCGGGACGGGAATCGAGGCTGGATCAGGGCGACCCTCGCCGCCTTGCCCCGGCCCTTTTCCTCGCCGTCACGCTCATGCAAGATGGCAACCCGCCGCAGGATCGGGTGGCCCGCAGCGGGGTTGTGTACCGAAGGGGGGGGCGTGGGGCTAGTGCGATGTGCCCTGCTAGCCCGCCGGTGCCGGGCCCGGGCGTGATCCCTGTCTGGCTCGCCGTGGAAGGCCGCCCAGGGTTTTGCCCCACGACCCGCCTGACCCAGCCGCAGCCTTTCTTCTCTTGCTTGCTCGTCTTTGCCTGTCTTTATGCGTCCTGCCTTGTTCCGCCGCTTGCCCATCGCCGTGTTGCTCGGCGCCCTGGCCCCCGGGGCCCAGGCCCAGACGCCCCTGCCGGGCGCACCGGGGTCGCCCGTGTCCGGTCCCGGTGCCTGCGTCGGCATCGCCACCCCCTTGGAGCGCCTGGCTTGCTACGACCGGGCCCTGGGGCGGCGCAGCGCCACCGATCCGGCGCCGGGCGAAAACCCGTTGGCCGTGCCCGAGACGGTCCGCCCCCTGGCCAATGCCCCGGCGGACGCCGCGCCCGCGGCGGCCCTGGCCGAGCAACTGCCGGCAGCCGGCGCGGCCGGGGGGCTGCGCGGTGTGCATGGGCCTTCCGGCGGGTTGATCAGCGATCCGATCCTGTCCGCCGAGGTGACCCCCTTCGACGACCGCTGGGAGCTGACGCCGGCGGCCAAGCGCGGCACCTGGGTGCTGCGCCCCTACAAACCGGTGTACCTGCTGCCGGCCTTCTACACCAAGACGCCCAACCGTCAGCCCACCAGCCCCAACCCGGCCAACCAGGTGGGTTCCCCCGAGCCTTACGACCGCATGGAGGCCAAGTTCCAGCTGAGCTTGAAGACCAAGGCCTGGGAAAACATCTTCGGCGATAACGGCGATCTGTGGATCGGCTACACCCAGTCGTCGCGCTGGCAGGTGTACAACGGCAACATTTCGCGGCCCTTCCGCGAGACCAACTACGAGCCCGAGGCGATGCTGGTGTTCCGCACCAACTACCGCCTGCTCGGCTGGAACGGGCGGTTGGCCTCGGTTTCGTTCAACCACCAGTCCAACGGCCGCTCCGACCCCTGGTCGCGCAGCTGGAACCGGGTGATCGGCAGCGTCGGTTTCGAAAAGGGCGACTGGAACCTGCTGGTGCGGGGCTGGTACCGGGTGCCGGAACAGGCCCGCACCAACGACAACCCGGATATTTCCGACTACATGGGCCGGGGCGACCTGCTGCTGGTGCGCCGCTGGGGCGGCCACGTCTTTTCGCTGGGGCTGCGCCATTCGCTGCGCCCGAGCCACAGCCACGGCTCCGCCGAGTTCGACTGGGGCTTCCCCATCTCCGGCAACCTGCGCGGCCACCTGCAGGTGTTCTCCGGCTACGGCGAGAGCATGATCGACTACAACTACAAGTCCACTTACTACGGCCTGGGGATTTCCCTGGTCGAGTGGTAAGCGGAGCGGTAAACCGAATAGCAGGCCCGCTGCCGGCGCACCCGGCGGCGGCCGTCGCTCGTCGCCGCCAGCGCCTTTGCCTATTGCTTCCGCACCTGATGCTTCCGCACCTGATGTGCTGCGCCTTTGGGCCGGAGGGTAGAGTTCAGCCCTCAGCGCGCTTCCAGAACACCGGGGTGACTTCCACCGGCTCGCCCTCGCCGGCCACGTAGAGGTGACCGTCCTGCACCGTCACCTGCAAGCGCATGGTGCGCTCGGCCAGGGTCGCCAGGGCCTGGGTCTCGGCGGCGGCCAGGTTCACCACGGTGAGATTGGTCAGCCGCGCCAGCTTGTTCTGGTTCTGCTCCCACCAGATCTCGGCGGCCCGGCCGCCGTAGGTGTACAGCACCACCTCGTTGGCCCGGTTGCTGGCCTTGCGGATGTCGCGCTCGTCGGGCAGGCCCACGTCGATCCACTGCTCGATGGCGCCGGTCAGGTCGCGGCGCCACAGGTCGGCCTCGTCGTCGGTGGAAATGCCCCGGCCGAACTCCAGGTACTCCTGGGCGTTCAGGGCGAAGGCGAGCAGCCGCACCATCAGGCGCTCGTCGGTTTCGGAAGGATGCCGGGCCAGGGTCAGGGAATGGTCGCCGTAGTAGCCGCGGTCCATGTCGGCGACGCCGAGGTCGGCCTTGAATACGGTGGATTTGAGAGCCATGGAAGTCGGGGAAGGTGGCAGGCCGTACAATGCCGGCCTGAACGGAAAATGAAAAACCCGACATGTTAAGTTATCGCCACGCCTTTCACGCGGGGAATCACGCCGACGTGCTCAAGCACGCCGTCGAAATCGCCTGCCTCGACTACCTGGGCCAGAAGGACAAGCCCTACTGGTACCTGGACACCCACGCCGGCGCCGGCATGTATTCCCTGGAAACCGGCTACGCCACCCAGAACTCCGAGTACGAAAGCGGCATCGCTCGCCTGTGGGACGAGCCCGGCCTGCCGCCGCTCTTGGCCCGCTACGTCGAGGTGATCCGCGCCATCAACGCCCGGGAGCGGGGCAACGGCAAGGACGGGGTGCCCAAGGCCCTCAAGGTCTATCCCGGCTCCCCGGTGATCGCCGACGTGGTGGCGAGCGAATCGACCAAGCTGCGCCTCTTCGAGATGCACCCCTCCGATTCGCCCCTGTTGGCCCGCTGCTTCAAGGACGCCGGCAGGCGCGCCCTGATCTACGCCGGCGACGGCTACGAGGGCCTGAAAGCCCTGCTGCCGCCGCCGCCGCGCCGCGCCCTGGTGCTGATCGACCCGTCCTACGAGGACAAGAGCGAGTACGCCCGGGTGGTGGCCGCCCTCAAGGACGCCCTCAAGCGCTTCGCCACCGGCACCTACGTGCTCTGGTACCCCCAGCTGCACCGCCTGGAAACCCGCCGCCTGCCCGACCAGCTCAAGGCCCTGGGCGCCAAGAGCTGGCTGCACGTGGCCCTCACCGTGCGCAAGCCCACCGCCGACGGCTTCGGCATGCACGGCAGCGGCCTGTTCATCCTCAACCCGCCCTGGGTGCTGGCCGAGCAACTGGCCGAGGCCATGCCCGCCCTGGTCGAACTGCTCGGCGAGGACGAGGGCGCCGGCTACACCCTGGAACACGACGGGCTGTAAGGGCATCCCCTGCGGCCCCGTCCATTAGGAACGATAAGGAAACACCCGCCATGTGGTTCAAGAACCTGCAGTTGTACCGCCTCGTCAGCCCCTTTCCCCTCTCTCTGACCCAGCTCGAAGAGCAGCTCGGCCGGGTGGTGTTCACCCGCTGCGGCAGCCAGGACAAGCAATCCCGGGGCTGGGTCCCGCCCCGGGGCAAGCTCGAAAAAGCCGACAAGGATGCCGCCAGCGCCGCCTTGCCCCTGGTCCATTCCGTCGGCGGCCAGTGGTTGATCGCCATGGCCACCGAGCACCGCCTGCTGCCCTCGTCGGTGGTCAACCAGGTCGCCGCCGACCGGGCCGACGAACTGGAAGCCCAGCAGGGCTTCCGCCCCGGCCGCAAGCAACTGCGCGAACTCAAGGAACGGGTCACCGAAGAACTGCTGCCCCGGGCCTTCACCCGCCGCTCCACCACCTGGCTGTGGCTCGACCCGGTCAACGGCTGGCTGGCCGTTGACGCCGCCAGCCGCGGCAAGGCCGACGACGCCCTGGAACTGCTGGCCAAGTCCCTGGACGACTTCCCGGTCAAGCCGATCAAGACCGAGCGTTCCCCCACCTCGGCCATGGCCGACTGGCTCGCCGCCGGTGAAGCCCCCGCCGGCTTCACCGTGGACCGGGACTGCGAACTGAAGGCCGTCTCCGACGAAAAATCCACCGTGCGCTACGTGCGCCACGCCCTGGACACGGACGAAGTGCAGGCCCAGGTGCGCACCCACCTGGAAGCCGGCAAGCTGCCCACCCGCCTGGCCCTCACCTGGGGCGACCGGCTCTCCTTCGTGCTCACCGAAAAGCTTGAAATCAAGCGCCTCGCCCACCTGGACACCAAGGAAGAAGAAGCCAACGAAGCCAATGGCACCAACGGCGACGAACTGTTCGACGCCGAATTCGCCCTGATGAGCGGCGAACTGCAACGCTTCCTCCCCGACCTGCTCGAAGCCCTGGGCGGCGAAATCCGCGACGGCGAGGGTGCGCCGGCCGAAGCTGCTTCCGGCGCTACTACCGCTGCAAAGCCGGCCAGCCCCGTGCCGACCCCGGCCACCACGGCGGACGACGATCCCCCCTTCTAAACCCCAGGCAGGACGGGCATCTCCACGATGCCCCCTCGAAACACCGCGCCCCTGTTGGCTTCCGGCGGATATCCGCTGGAGAGCGAGCAGGGGCGCGGTGTTTCGGGGAGAAGGTGGCTAAAGTCGATTTTCGTGGCTGCTGAGAGCGATGTTAGCTATCTGCCTCACTGCCAGTTGTTGCCGATTTCACCCGATTTAAGCTTTGTCGGGCTAGGTCTTGGTACCGGTATTGCTGCGGTTGTGATGTAGCGTGATATTGGCGACTTCACGCGAATTCCTTGTCAGTAAAGCTTGGGTCTCTGCGCAAAACTCGGCTTGGGAAGCTGCAACGAATATGTCTGGAAGACTAGTGTAGGATCATTCCATCGTCAGATTACTGTGGAGTTAAGGTGAGGCCAGCTATTCCCATCGAAGAGCGGAACGAGGTACATGGAATCATGGAAGAGATGTTGCCAGGCCTCGATAAAGCATTGGTTGATGAGCTCGCTGCCGACTACATATTGGAAGCTCTTATCTGCATAGACCTTGCAGACCTCAATTATGTGCTTATCCGACCAGGCCCCTTCGTGAGTGGTGCATTACGGGGGGTATCTGCTGTTGATTTTCAGGAGAACGCTGAGAAATTGCTGAAGAATTTGCTAGCGAAACACCCAGCAGCTGGGCCACCGAGTGGCGCTCTTATAATTTTTCGTTTATTCCCAGGGCTTAAATTTAAGCAGGTTGGTGAAGTTTTGAGTTGCTTGGCTGGGTTGCTTCACGAGGCGACAGAACACTTCGTTGGGTGTTTTTTTGACCCTGATGGTACGGAGGCGAAGATTCGAATTTGCCTAGTAGGAGATGCGGATCTTCGATCAGTTCAGGTATCTGAATTGCGTGATTATGGTTGCAACGAAGTGCTTGATGATATTCCCTTGTTCTTGAGAAAATGATGATGGAGGAGATGAGTGAAATGTTAAATGTACTGCATCCAGTTGTTACGAAAGACTATCCCGAGAATAAACAGGGTGGGGTGATGGTTTGTGGCATCAATTTTGGGTACTCAGAAGAGGATAAGAGCCGTGATGATTCAGGTTCGTCTCTTAAGGTTGAACCTCTCTCCTTTTTTTCGGATATGGCGGTTAATAAGACTCGCTTTAGAGACAGATTGCTGACATGGCTGTCGAGTTGGGGTGTTGACTTGGCGACTAGTTCTGGCAGCGAGGGCGGGCTTGAACGCTCGTTCTTTCAAACCAATTGGCTGAATACTCAGACCAATAGTGTTTCAAGCGATGGTGTTATTTCGAACGACTTGTTGGTGAAGGAAGCTGGTGGCATCCTGGATTTGATGCAAGATCGTAAGCCAAAACTGATTATTCTTGTAGGGTCGTGTTTGATTGAAGTGTTGAATGATATAAGGATCCGAGAGCGTGTTGAATTGATTTTGGGTGAGCGGTCAGGAAATGCAATCATTCATCGGGTAGATTTTCCGGCCATGCAAGGCAGGAAGTTTAAAGTGTTCACTCAATCGTTTGGTAATGCCAAAGTTATCGGGTTGCCGCATGTGCAGAGTCGAGGTTTGACGAATGAGTATATGGCGAGGTTTGATGGAGTGTTCAAGGGGGTTTGGGTATGATCAATATTTTTGGGTGGGGTGTTAAGTAAAGGAGCAAAGAAGTGTTGATTTTCGATTTTTATGTTAACGGATGGAAGATCTGCTGAGGGTGGCGGATTGCTGCTATTGGTTTTAAAAAGAGAAACGCCATTGCTTATTCGCATTGCTTTCATACTGTTGTTAACAGGGGCGCTGGATAGCTTAGCCCTCGCTGAAGGTCTTCCGGTACGTGCGCGAATCCAAACCCTCACCCCCTTCGCCTCCCCCGAAGGCCTGGACCGCCTCTCCCGTTCCACGGCGAAAACCGACTTCGCCCCTCTGGCCAACCAGTTCGAGCCCCAGGCGACGATTGCCTTTTGCGCGCCGGCCACGGCGGCCATCGTGCTTAATGCCCTTGACCCGCAAGGCGTGGAGGCGTCCCACGACCGCAGCCGGCTGACCCCGGCGGATACCCGCTACCTGCCCCGGGGGCTGGAGCTGACGGATCGGCGTTATACGCAGGAAAGCGTGATCGCCGCGGGCAAGAAGACCCGGGCCCAGGTGCTGGGGGAGCCGATGGCGGTGGAGGGGCGGATGGTGCGGGACGGCGGCTACCAGCTGCGCCAACTCGACGAGTTGCTGCGGGCGTACAAGGTCGCCACCAAGCTGGTGATCGTCGATGCGCACACGCCCGAGGCTGAGATTCGCCGCGACCTGGTGGACAACCTGCAGCGCGGCGGCGACTACGTGATCGTCAATTACCTGCGTTCGGCGGTGGGCCAGGCCGGGGGCGGCCACATCTCGCCGGTGGGCGCCTACGACGCGGCCACGGATTCGGTGCTGATCCTAGACGTGCATCCCAGCCACTACCCCTGGCTCTGGATGCCCCTCGCCACCCTCATCCAGGGGATGCGTACCCGGGACGGGGCGGAGAACCGGGGCTACATCCTGGTGCGGCCGCGCTGAGCCGGCGGCAACCCCAAGCAAAACGGCGAGGCCCGCAAGGCACCTCGCCGTTTTTGTTTGCACCTTCTTGTCTGAGTGCTAACCGGGATCGGTCTAGCGCTGCTCTCTGCATGGGGTGGATGCGGCCGGCTAGAATATTGTCATTCTCGTGATGCCTGGGCATGCGGCAACACGGATGTGGCGATATTTAACTCTGGAGAGACCGAATGCTCTGGCAGGTGTTGATGGTTGTGTTGGGACTAGCCCCCGTGCTGATAGTGGTTGGTTTGGTCTATTGGAAAAAATATCGGCTGGAAGCGGATGAGCGACGTGAAGCGCTCACGACGGAGTTGCGCCGGTTGCCTGGAGCAAGCCTGCAAGCAGCGCGTGATGAGTTGGTGGATCGCCAGATGGAACGAGTGCTGAGTGCTCTGATCCTTGGCATGGCCGTCGTACAGACCATCCTTTCACGACGGGTCGCTCCTGATTTTTCGACCTGGAGTTGGTTCGACACGATTTTGCTATGCGTTGTCCTGGGGAGCGGCATCTACTATGGCCGGCTGATCATGGCAGAAATGCCCAAGTCTCGCCGGCTGCGCCAAGCCATCCGTGCCGAGCAGGCTACGGCCCAGGAGATCGCGGTGTCGCTGGCAGGCGACAATCACATCTTTCACGACATTCAGGCTGAGGGCTTCAACATCGACCATGTCGTCATCACACCGGCAGGCGTGTTCGCCATCGAGACTAAATCCCGGATGAAACCTCCGGCGGGTAATGGCGCTGCCGGAGCCAAGGTGCAGTACGACGGTAAGCAATTACGCTTTCCGAGCTGGACGGAAACGGAACCTATTGAGCAGGCAAGTAGGCAGGCCAAATGGCTATCCACATACCTCAAGAATTCCACTGGCGAATCCTATCCGGTCATTCCCGTGCTCGCTCTGCCAGGGTGGTTTGTCGTCGATAGTGTCGGGCCATCGGGCGGCGCTGTGCGCGTCGTCAATCCGAAGAACGTCAGGCGTCTGTTTCTACCGGACAGGGCCCCCGCGCTGGATACGCAAGCCATTCAGCGGGCAGCGTTTCAGCTTGGGAAGCTGGTTCAGGCGCCAACCTTGTAGCGCGCTGATTCTGATAAAACAAAAACGGCGAGGCCCGCAAGGCGCCTCGCCGTTTTCGTTTGGATCGGATCGTGGGGGCCAGAACTGCCGGCGTTAGCGGCCCGTGAGGCTGGGGGCCAGCCCTTGCTGCTTGTTGAGGATCAGCAGCAGGCCCATGCCGGCCACCATCACCACGGCGGCGACCACCAGGGAGCCCAGGTAGCTGCCGCTGGCGGCGGCGATGTAGCCGGCCATGGCCGGGGCGGCGATCTGGGCCACGCCGTAGCTCAGGGTCAGGCGGGCCATGGCCTTGGCCGGGTTTTCAGGGAAACAGCGGCCGATCAGGGAGAGGGTGAGGCTGACGATGCCGACGAAGGTGCCGCCGAAGAGCACGGCGCCCACCAGGTTGAGCACCGGGTCCTGGGAGAGCACGGGCAGGACGATGGAGACGATCTGCAACCCGAAGCCGAGTAGCAAGGCGGGAATCTGGCCCATGGAGGCGGCGATGCGGTCCCACAGGAAACAGGAGGGGGTGGCGGCCACGCCGACGATCACCCACACCAGGGCGCCCTTGCCGGTGAGCAGGGGCAGCTTTTCCAGGATGGCGACGATGAAGGTGGCGCTGACCACAAAGCCGAAGCCGGCGCAGAAGTAGGCGGCGATCAGCAGCCCCATCCAGCGCCGCGACGGGGGCGTGGCGGCAGCCTTGGCGGCGCCGGCGGCCAGGCTGGCCGGGGCCGGCAGCCACCACCAGGCGGGCAGGAAGAAGGCCACGCCGAGGACTCCCAGGGCCAGCCACTGCTCGTCCCAGGCGAGGCGCCCGGCCATGGCGGCGGCGGCCAGGCCCGAGACGACGATGCCCATGCCCAGGCCGGCAAAGTGCAGGCCCAGCTCGGGCTTGTGCCCCTGGCGGATCAGCCAGTTGAGCACCAGGCCCGAGGCGATCAGCATGCCGGCGGTGCTGGACAGCCCGGCGACGAAGCGCAGCAGCACCCACAGGTAGAGGTTGTCGGTGAGGCCCATGGCCGCCGTGGTGGCGAGGGCGAGGACCAGGCCGACGCGGTAGAGGCGGTACTTGAGCTGCAGGTCGCTGATCGAGGCGGCGAACAGGGCGCCGGCGATGTAGCCGACGTAGTTGAAGGTGGCCAGCCAGCCCCCGGCCAGGTACGACAGCCCCGCCTCATTGCGCATCAGCGGCAACAAGGGGGTGTAGGCGAAGCGGGCCAGGCCCACGGTGAGGATGAGGGCGCAGATGCCGGCGAAGATGACGCGGTAGCGCTCGGCGGTGCTGCTGTGGGGAAGGGCGGCGGCGTTGGGGGGCATGTCTCGTCCTGATTGTTATGGGTTTGTGGGGCCCATGCTACCGGGACGGGGGTTGGGACTCTTTCGATACAATGACGAGTTGTGTCGATGAGGCGACACGCTGATATATCATGCGGCGAGGCGTGCCTTTCGATGCCACCACGTCACCTCTGGTGTGCTCGTGCGCCAACTACCGGGGCGGAGCAGGAAGCGCTGCGGTAAGGGGGGACTGAGAGGATGGAGTAGGGCGGAGTAGGCCGGAGCAAGTACCGGGCTACGGCCCCATAAATAGCCCGAACCAAGCCAGGAATAGTGCCCGGAAACGGGCCGGATCGCGGGAGAGCCCATGCTGGAAACCGACGGTTGGATCACCATCGACGTGCCCGAGATCGAGACACTGCCCAAGCCGATCTTTCCCCGCTCCCAGAACCTCACGGCGCGGCAGGTGTTTCCCCTGCACAGCCACCGCTGGAACCAGCTGGTCTACGCCACCTCCGGCACCCTGGTGGTGACCATCGCCGACGCCTGGCACGTCATCACCCCGGAGCAGGCCATCTGGGTGCCCACCGGCGTGCGCCACACCACCGGGGCCCTCAACGGCGCCCAGTTCCGCAACCTCTACGTGGCCGACCAGCCCGGGCTGGCCATGCCGGACGCCTGCACGGTGTTTGCCGTGACGCCGCTGTTTCGGGCCCTGATCGTCGAGCTGGAGGCGGTGAGCCCGGCCATCGGCCCGGCGGGGATGTCGGTAGGAGTATCGGTGGGCGTACCGGTGGGCGTGTCCGAGGATGCCGGCGGGGCGGCGGAAAACGACGCCTACATCGACAAGCTCAATGCCCTGATCGTCGAGCAACTACGCCGCCTGCCGGTGCAGAACTTCCGCCTGCCCTGGCCCCAGAGCCCCATGCTGCACCGCATCTGCGAGGCGCTTTACGCCAACCCGGCGGACGGCCGCAGCGCCGACGACTGGGGGCGGGAGCTGGGCGCCTCTGCCCGCACCCTGGCTCGCCACTTCGAGCGGGAGGTGGGCATCACCCTGCGCGACTGGCGCCACCGCCTGCGCCTGTTCCGCGCCCTGGAATGGCTGTGCGCCGGGCGCAGCGTCACCGACATCGCCCTGGACCTGGGCTACGCCTCCACCTCGGCCTTCACCTACATGTTCCGCCAGGAGATGGGCTGCGCCCCCACCGAATGGCGGGCGCGCTGAGGAGTGGCGCGGTCGGGGACGTTGGGGCAGCCAAGGCAAGCAGGGCGGCGTGGATGCCGCAATGTGCGCCGATCCATCAGTTTTTCTAATGCTTATTGGCGGGCAAATCGCTAACCTCAAGAACTGGCGCGGACTTTTGGTTTTTGGCCGGCCAATAACATCAGTTTTATTGAAGTATTGGCCGGTGCCGCGCGGCTGGCCGGCCGGCGACGGAGGAGGGACGCCTCCCGCTCAGCCCAGGCCCGCGTCGGCGAGCTTGAGGCCGAAACCGATGAACAGGCTGCCGACGCCCCCGGTGGCACCCGCCGACAGCCGTCGACGGCGGCGAAAGGTTTCTGCCAGGTAGCGGCCGCCGAAGATCAGCGCCGACAGGTAGAGGGCGCTGCAGATCTGCACGATGGTCCCCAGGATGAGGAAGGACAGGGCCGGGTGGGCGTAGCCGGGGGAGACGAACTGGATGAAGAAGGACACGTAGAACAGGATCGCCTTGGGGTTGAGCAGGCTGATCACCAGGGCGACGCGGAAGGGGTGGGCGGCTTCCGGCGGGGCTTCGGCCGTGTTCATGGCGTTCGCAGCATTCGCAGTGCTCGCAACGTCTGCAACGCCCGACGCATCAGGAGTTCGGGCGCCCGCCTCGGCGCCCCGCCAGCGCCGGATGCCGGCGCGCACCAGGTTCAGGCCGAGATAGACCAGGTAGGCGGCCCCGGCGTACTTGAGCACCACGAACAGGGCCGGGTTGGCCTTGAACAGGGAGGCCACCCCGGTGGCCGCCAGCACCATCAGGATCAGGTCGCCGAGAAAGATGCCGCAGGCGCCCCGGTAGCCGGCGGCGACGCCCTGGCGCGAGGCCACGGTCATCACGTACAGGGAGTTGGGGCCGGGCACCAGCACGATGAAGATGGTGCCGAGAACGAAGGTGGCCAGGTCGGTGATGCCGTAGTACATGGCGGTCGATCCCAGGAAGGCAAAGCAGGATGGTAGCGCCGCGGGGCCGGTCGGCGCGAGCCGGTTTGGGGGGCGTGGCGCGGTACGGGGCGTGGCGATCGGCGGTGATACCAGGCGGCAGCGGGGGCTCGCGGCCGCTGCCGCCAAGTGGCCTGCAGTGCGGAGCGGCCGCGTCCGGGGCGTGTCCACGGTGCGGCCTTGGCGCGGCGGGGTCGGTTCGGTTGCTGCGGCACCGGTCCCGGGGGGGCCGGGGGTTGTGGCCCGAAACCGTCCTAAGCCGCCCTAAATTCTCCTAAACCGCCAGCCCCAGGGCCGCCGCCAGGGCCAGCAGCGCTTGCTGGGCGCCGGCGGCGATACCCACCCCCCGGTGGGCCGGCAGGTCCGGGTGGCGGGTGTTGATGCGGATCACCGGCGCGTCCAGGGCGGTGCTGATGTGGCGGATGGCGGGCAGGTCGATGCCGGCGCCCAGTTCGATCACCACCGGGGCTTCCACCTTCTGCCGCCATACCTGGAAGCGGCGCCGCTGGGCGTCGCTCGGGGCACTGAGCCACTGTCCGTCGTCGAACATCAGGATGTTGGGCCGGGCCAGGCCGCCGCACTGGGGGCAGGCGGGCAGTTCGGCGGCGGTCCATTCGCAGCGTTGGGCATCAATTTCTGGCACCACGGCATCGGCCGGCCACACGGCGTCGTGGCACGGCTCCAGGCATTGCAGGCGGTGGATCGAGCCGTGGATTTCCAGCACCCGTTCCGGGGCGAAGCCGGCCTTCTGGAACTGGCCGTCCACGTTGCTGGTGACGACGAAGGCTCCTGCCGGCATCGTCGCGGCGAGGGCGCGCAGCACGGCGAAGCCGGCGTGGGGCGCGGTGTCCCGGTAGAGGGCCAGGCGGTGGCCGTAGAAGCCCCAGGCCCGGCGAGGCGCGCGCACGAAGGCGGCCGGGTTGGCGATGCGAGTGAAGTCGATGCCGGCTTCGGCCAGGGCCGGGTAGGCGCGCCAGAAGCCGGCGTTGCCGCGAAAGTCGGGCAGGCCGGAATCCACCCCCATGCCTGCGCCGGCGGTGACGATCAGGCCGTCGGCTTCGCCAAGCAGCGCGGCGGCCTGGGCGATGGCCTGGGCGAAGGTGAGGTCTGGAGCGGTCATCGGCGAGTTGAAGCAGGTGGGGCGGTTAGTGAAAGGGCAACTGCTGGCAACCCAGAGGCCGCAGCGTTGTGGAGAACACGGAGGGGGCCTTTCCCCTAATTCCTCTGTCGTTCATCGGCCACGGCCGTCAGGGCGTTTCCGCGCGTGCTGCGCCTCTGCGGTCTCGGCGTTGCAAGCGGCGTGTTTTCACGGAGGGCAACTCACTCATGTAGTTCCCATAAAAAACGGCGAGGGCCGCAGGGCGCCTCGCCGTTTTCAGGGACTCCCGCGCGGGGCGGGGCCGGGGTCAGGCCTTAGTCGTCGCGGCCGAAGCGGGACGCCCGGTTGCCACCGTTGCCACGACCGTCATGGGCGTGGTGCGGGGCGCGTTCGCCGGGGCGCTTGAAGCCGCCCTGCTTGGGACCGAAACCGCCGGGCTTGCCGCCGCTGCGGGGCTTGTCATTGCCGTAGGCCGGCTTGCCGCCCCGGTTGCCTTCGCCAAAGCTGTGGTGGGTGAAACCGGTGTAGTGCTCGGAAGCACCCTGGGCACCCTTGCCTTCGCGGGCCAGGAATTCGCGGCGCTGGATCTCGCGCTCGTCGAAGTCGCGGGGACGCTCGGTGCGGGCGTAGGAATTGCCGTTGCCCCAGCTGTTGCCGCCACGGTCGTTGAACTTGCGCTCGCCGTAGGGGCGGTCGCCGCCGAACGGGCGGTCACCCTGGGGGCGCTTGCCGTAGGGGCGGTCACCCTGGGGGCGATCGCCTTGCGGGCGGTCGCCGTAGGGGCGATCGGCAAAGGGACGGGCCGGACGGTCGCCGCGGTCGGCAAAGCTGCGCTCGCCGCGATCGCTACGGTCGCCGTAGGGCTTGCGGTCACCGTAGCCGCCGCCTTCCTTGCGGAAGCCAGGCTTGCCGCCGTAACCGCCCTTGCCACCGTAGGGCTTGCCGCCACGGGGGCCGGCACCGCCTTCGCGGCGCTCGTTACCGGGCTTGAAGCGGGCTTCCAGGCCTTCCACTTCGGAAATCTTGACCTTGTTGCCGATGAAGCGCTCGATGCGGCGCAGGGTGAACAGATCCTGCTTGCCGACGAAGGAGATCGCCATGCCGGTGGCGCCGGCGCGGCCGGTGCGGCCAATGCGGTGCACGTAGTCCTCGGCGAACTTGGGCAGGTCGAAGTTGAAGACGTGGGTGATGGCCGGCACGTCGATGCCGCGGGCGGCCACGTCGGTGGCCACCAGCACGCGGGCGGCGCCCTGGCGCAGCTGGTTGAGCATGCGGGTGCGCTGGCGCTGCTGCAGGTCGCCGTGCAGGGCCACGGTGGCGTGGCCGGCGGCGCCCAGTTCTTCGGCGAGCAGCTCGGCGTCACGCTTGGTGGCGGTGAAGATGATGGCCTGGCCGGTTTCTTCCTGGCCCAGCCAGTGGTCGAGCAGACGGCGCTTGTGGCCCATGTCGTCCACGAACACCACGTGCTGGTCGATGGCGTCCTGGCGGGAGACTTCGGCCTTGACCGAGATCAGCTGGGGCGACTTCATCAGGTGGCCGGTCAGGCTCTGCACGTTGGGCGACAGGGTGGCGGTGAAGCACACGGTCTGGCGCTCTTTCGGCAGGGCGTCGGCAATCGCCATCACGTCGTCGGAGAAGCCCATGTCGAGCATGCGGTCGGCTTCGTCGAGCACCAGCATTTCCAGGCGCGAGAAGTCGATGCGGCCGCTGTTCATCTGGTCCATCAGACGGCCCGGGGTGGCCACCAGGATTTCGTAGGGGGAGGACAGCACCCGGTTCTGGTTGAAGTAGGACTCGCCGCCGGTGATGCACACCGTCTTCATGCGGTTGATGCCCTTGGCGAAGCTGATGGCGGCCTTGGATACCTGCTGGGCCAGTTCGCGGGTCGGGGTCAGCACCAGCAGGCGCGGGCCGATGGCGCGGGACTTGGCCGGCTGCTGCATGAGGGTCATGGCCGGCAGCAGGAAGGAGGCGGTCTTGCCGGTGCCGGTGGGGGCGGAGGCGATCAGGTCGGCGCCGCCGAGCAGGATCGGCAGGGCCTGGCGCTGCACCGGGGTCGGGGCGGTGATGCCCAGGGCGGTCAGGTTGCGCACCAGGGGGGCGGCCACGCCCAGGTCGGCAAAGGCGTTTTCGGGGGCTTGGGCGGTGGTTTCGCCGGCTTCGTTGTCCTGCGCGGCGGCGTTGGCAGCCACGGCAGGTTCGGTCGACTCGATCGCGGCGGCCGGAGCGGTGGATTCGGCAGCAATGGCCACGGTTTCCACGGCGACATCAGCGGTGTCGGTAATAGGGGCAGCAGCGTCGAAGTTTTCGATCGAAGAAGAAACGGTCATCAGATTTTCCTTGGGTTGCGTAAGTTGCAAGGGCTGGCCTCGGCAAACGCGAACGGCACCCAGCGCGCAAACAACATCATGCGCAACAGGCCGGAACGGATTGGCGTATCAACACACACATCGACGCCAACCGGTATGCCGACCAGGAAACCCAGTGAAGGGCCCTGACGATAGGGGGCTAGAGATCGATGACTAGCGATGACGGAAAAGCCCTACATGCACGCCAAGCTTGCGTAAAACCCTTGGCTGGTGCGGCTTTTCCAGAGACGGTCAGAAAATATTCGCCCTACTCAAAACCGGGCGAGGCACTCTGACTCCGAGGCAAGAGGCCGGAGTGTCTCACGTTTTGCTGCTGGGCACAAATCCGCCTACCGCCGGGCGACGCAGGCTGGCCTATAGTGATAGACGGGCGTCGGTGCTTGGCGGCGCGTTGCCGGCAGTGTGCCGGCGAGAGCAGGAGCAATAACCATGAGCAAATTCAGACACGGCACCAAAGAGCCGAAGAAGCAGCCCCTTCTGACGCCGAAGGAGAAGAAGGCGGCTAAGTTCGCCAAGAAGCATCCCCATGAAGAGGACGTGGTGGCGCCCGTCATCGCCGCTGGTCAGCATCACTGATCGCTGATCGCTCGGCCGTGGCCGCGGCCCGCTAGGCCGGATCGGCCTTGGCCTTAAGCGATTTCTTGGCGTAGATGTCGTAACGGCTCGACTTGCCCTCCAGCACGTAGCTGGGGGCCGGGCCGGCGATAGCTGGCGCCTTGCGCGGGCGTTTGACCACCACCCGGTGGCTGGCCAGGGGCAGGGCCGCGGCCAGCAGGGCCGGGGCATCGTCGTCGTCCCCGACCAGGGGGCGGAACAGGCGCATTTCTTTCTTCACCAGGGCGCTCTTGTCCCGGTGGGGAAACATCGGGTCTAGGTAGATCACCTGGGGCGGCTCGTCCGCCCAGGCGGCCATCGTGTCGATGGCGTTGCCGCGGATGAGCGTCATGCGCGCCACGATGGGGCCCACCTCCGGGTCCGCCGCCGCCCGGGCCAGGCCGTCGGCGAGCAGGGTTGCCACCACCGGCTGGCGCTCCAAGAGAGTCATGGCGCAGCCCAGTTGGGCCAGCACGAAGGCATCGCCCCCCAGGCCGGCGGTGGCGTCCAGAACCGTGGGGCGCACCCCGGGCTGCAAGCCCACTGCCTTGGCGATCATCTGCCCGGCGCCGCCACCGTAGAGGCGCCGGTGGGCTGCCGCGCCGGCGACGAAATCGACCCGGATCGGCCCGGGGGCGCCGGGCCCCAGTTCCACCAGTTGCACGCCGTCGGGCCCCACCTGCACGGCAAATTCCGCAGTGGCATCCGCCCCGGGCAGGCCCAGTTGCGCCGCCAGGGCGGCGGCAGCCGGGGCGAACTCGGGGGCGAGGGGCTCGACGCGCAGGGCAAGGGCGGGATGGTCGGCGGACATGGCGGCGGTATGGGATGGAGGGGGAAGGGCGTTGCGACGGGTTCTGCTTCCGGCTGCCGTGAATCTGTGGGCAGGTGGGCTGGACGGGCCGGGTAAGGCCGGCGGGGAGTAGGTCTGAAATGAGCCGGAAATGGGCCGGAAATGAGCCGGAAATGGGGCTCGTCTCCCGGGCCACGCTTAACGGGCCCGGGAGGCGGCGAGAAGGGTTACGGCTTACGCGGCGGCGCCATTGCTGCCCGTGCCACCGGTGCTACCCGTTCCGCCCTCGGCCGCCTTGCGCGGCCGGCGGCTGCGCGAGGCGGGCTTGCGGGCCGGGCCGGGTTTGCCTTGGGAGGGTGTGTCCGTAGCGGGTTCGGCGGAGGTGGCGGACGGCTTGTCCCCGTTTTCCCGCTGTTCCGCCTTGGCCGGCTTGGCCCGTTTGTTCGATTTTTCTGCCTTGTCCGTTTTGGCTGCTTTTGCTGCCTTGTCGGCGGTGCCCGCGCTGGCCGGGTTGTCGGCCATGGTTGGGGCGGGAGCCGCCGGCGTTTCCGTTACGGCGGGCGCGGCGGACTGTTTGCGGCTAGCGGTCCTGGCGGCGCGGGCGCCCTGGCGGGGCGGCTTGCGCGGCGTGGCTGCCGGAGCGGCGCTGTCGGCCGCGTTCGCTTCGGCCTGGGCCGGCGGGTTGGGGACGGCGGTCGCGGTGGCATGGTCGGTCGGGGCGGCAACAGGCACCGGAGCGGCTTCGGTCGACGAGCCAGGAGCGGCGGGGGCCACGGATGCCGCCGCGCTTTCCGAACCGGCGCCCTTGACACCACGCGCATCCTGGCCGCGATTCCGGCCACGGCGGCGGTCGCCGGCGGGCTTGGCCTGGGCCTGGGTCGGTTCCGCCGGGGCGGAGTGCGGCTGGGCGGCGGCGCTGGCTTCACCCGGGGAGGGCAGTTGGTGCGCCTCGGCGGCCGGTGCCGCCTCGCTGCGGGAAGCGCTCTGGCCGACGTGAACCGCGCCGTTGGGGCGGCAGACGTAGGTGCCGGACTTCTCGTCCCGGCCGATTTCCAGCAGGCCCCGGCTCTTGGCCTCGTCGAGCAGGCTGCCGAAGGCGCGGAAGCCGTAGTAGGACTCGTTGAAGCCCGGGTTGCGGCGCTTGAGGGCCTCCTTGAGCACCGAGGCCCACAGCTTCTCAGTGTCGCTGCGGTCGGCCATCAAGGCGTCGAAGGTGGCGGCCACCATGTCCACGGCCTGGGCACGGCGCTTGTCCATCTCTTCCTTGCGCCGCTTTTCCTCTTCCGGCGTGCGCTTGGGCGGCTGCTGGCTGTCCCGGTTGCGCTTGGCGGCGGCGCGCTGGCTTTCGCGTACCAGGTCGTCGTAGAAGATGAATTCGTCGCAGTTGGCGATGAGCAGGTCCGAGGTGGATTGCTTCACCCCCACGCCGATCACCTGCTTGGCGTTCTCGCGCAGCTTGGAGACCAGGGGCGAGAAGTCGGAGTCGCCGGAGATGATGACGAAGGTATTGACGTGGGACTTGGTGTAGCAAAGGTCCAGGGCATCCACCACCAGGCGGATGTCGGCGGAATTCTTGCCCGACTGGCGCACGTGGGGAATCTCGATCAGCTCGAAATTGGCCTCGTGCATGGTGGCCTTGAAGCCCTTGTAGCGTTCCCAGTCGCAATAGGCCTTCTTGACCACGATGCTGCCCTTGAGCAGCAGGCGCTCGAGCACCGGCTTGATGTCGAATTTTTCGTACTGGGCATCGCGCACGCCCAGGGCGACGTTCTCGAAGTCGCAGAACACCGCCATGCTGACGGTGTCGTTGGATGAAGCCATGTTGTTCTCCAAAGCGGCGCCGGGGGCAAGGGCCGGGGCGCCGAGGGCGCCATGATAGCGAGTCCGGGGGGCGGGGGCGGGGAAATCTGGTTGCTTGGATGACGGCTGCACGGTTTTTGAGCGATCTGTCATGTCCATGAGCCGTAAGGGGAAATCCCATTTATCCACAGCCCTGTCCCCAATTTCTGGGGACAGTGGAAGCTCTGGCCCTTGGAACCCCACGCCAGGCAAGGCGCTCCGCGATACATGCCTGGAGATCAAGTATTGGCGCGGGGTTCGGCGCCGGATGGGCGGAAGCGACCGTCCAGCCTTGGGTTTGGCGAGGCGGGCGGTTCCATGGGGCTTCATGGTGGCGGCATGGCCGGGGTGCGGCCGGCTAGGTCCGGCGAGTGGGGCGGGCGTAGCATGCGACCTTTGCACCGTGCCCGCCGATAAGGGCGGCGCGGTCTGGCGTTGGAGCATGCGGCGATGAACGTTGCCTTCCTGAAACGGCAATTCAACAGCAACCGGTGGCGGGTGCGCGCCACCTTGTGGATGGCGGCCCTGCTGGCGGGGGGGATGGTGGTGTTTTTCGCCAAGCTGGCGGAGTGGGCCTTGCACCTGTTTGACGGCCTGGTGGCGGGGCGGCCCTGGCTACCCTTCCTGCTCGCCCCGGCCATCGGCATGGCCACGGTGTGGTTGACCCGCCGCTACGTGCCCGGGGCCCAGGGCAGCGGCATTCCCCAGGTGATTGCCGCCACCCGCATCGCCGCCAAGGGGGGCGAGGTGGGGGGGCTGGTGTCCCTGCGCATCGCCGCGGGCAAGGTGCTGCTGGGCGGGTTTGCGCTGTTGGGCGGCTTTTCCGCCGGGCGGGAGGGACCGTCGGTGCAGGTGGCGGCGTCGATCCTGCATTTTTCCCACCGTTTTCTGCCCTATTCCCGGGCGATCCGGCCCCAGGACCTGCTGATCGCCGGGGGGGCGGCGGGCATCGCGGCGGCCTTCAACACGCCGCTGGCCGGCATCGTCTTCGCCATCGAGGAACTGGGACGGCGTCTGGAAGCCCGCACCAGCGGCGTGCTGGTCAGCACCATCATCATCGCCGGCCTGGTGGCCATCGCCCTGCTCGGCAATTACAACTACTTCGGCAAGCTCAAGGTGGCGGCCCTGGGCGAGTCGGTGATCCTGCCCGTCCTGGCCGGCGGCCTGGCCACCGGTCTGCTCGGTGGGCTGTTCAGCCGCCTGATGCTGTGGTCCCTGTACCGCAAGGACAGCCCCCTTTGGCAGTGGCGCGCCCGCCATCCGGTGGTCTTTGCCGGGGCTTGCGGGCTGGCGGTGGCCTTGCTCGGCCTGGTCAGCGCCGGGGCCTCCTACGGCAGCGGCTACGCCATCACCGCCCAGGTGGTGGCCGGCGAGGTGCAACTGCCCTGGTACGTGGTCATCGCCCGCTTTCTCGCCACCCTGGCCAGCTACTTCTCGGGCATTCCCGGCGGCATCTTCGCCCCGTCCCTGGCCATCGGCGCCGGGCTGGGCTCGACCCTGGCCCAGCTCCAGGCCAGCGCCGACGCCATTCCCCTGATCGCCCTGTGCATGGCAGGCTTTCTCGCGGCGGTGACCCAGTCGCCGATCACCTCAGCGATCATCGTCATGGAGATGGTGGACGGCCACGAGATGGTCATCAGCCTGATGGCCATCGCCCTGCTGGCTAAGGCGGTCAGTTCGCGCATCAGTCCGGAGCTGTACCAGAAGCTGGCCACGGGCTGGCTGCCGGTGCCGCGCAAGGGGCCGGAGGCGTGACGCCGGGGGCGCGCTGCCTGTTTTTTGGGCGGTTCGTCATATGACTGGGGGAAAAGGGAAAAATCGATTTGTCCACAGCCCTTTCCCCAGTTTCTGGGGAAAGCGGCCAGCCCCCCCGCCAAGCGCCGCGCCGGATAAGGCGCTCCACGATGCCTGCCCGGAAACCCAATAGGGACGCGGGGTTTGGTGGTGGCATGCCGAAGCGTGGCGCCACCCGCGGCGTTCCGGGGGGGATATCGATTCCACGGGCCAGGCGTCGACAAGCGAACCGCCCAGGCAGCACCGAGGCCAAGCGATAGGGTCGTCTTGTGCGGTATCCCCGGGTGTCCTGGGTGTTGGCGGTGCCTTGCTGGTGCGCTTTCCTTTGGGCATGCCCGGGGCACCCAGGTCCGCAGTTCCCTGAAAAAGAAAGCCCGGCAGCGGAAGGAGGGCTGCCGGGCCAAGCGCGTTACGCGGGTCATGTTGCCAGCCCCGGGTGGGGCCGGCCGGTGAGCGCCGTTTAGGCAGGCGCGCCTTCCAGAGTGGGGTAGTCCAGATAACCCTCGCTGCCGCCGCCGTAGAAGGTGGCGGAATCGGCCTTGTTGAGGGGGGCGTTGTCGCGCAGGCGGCGCACCAGGTCCGGGTTGGCGATGAACGGGCGGCCGAAGGCCACCAGGTCCACGCGGCCGGAGGCGACGGCTTCGACGGCGTCGTCCCGGGTGTAGCCGTTGTTCACGATCCAGGCGCCGGGGAAGGCGCGGCGCAGGGCGTCGTAGTCGAAGGCCGGGGCGTTGGGCGGGGTGCGCTTGCCGCCGGTTTCGCCTTCGATCATGTGCACGTAGGCCAGGCCCAGAGGGGCGAGCTGGTCCACCACGTAGCCGTAGAGGGCCTGGGGATCGCTGTCCAGGGGCGTGGCGCCGCCGAAGGTGGTGAGGGGGCTCAAGCGGATGCCGGTGCGGCCGGGGCCGGCAGCCTCGGCCACGGCCTTGGTCGCCTCGAGCAGCAGGCGGGCGCGGTTTTCGATACTGCCGCCGTAGGGGCCGCTGCGGTCGTTCACGCTGTCGCGCAGGAACTGCTCGAGCAGGTAGGTGTTGGCGGCGTGCACTTCGACGCCGTCGAAGCCGGCCTCGATGGCGCAACGGGCGGCGTGGGCGTAGTCGGCGATCAGGCCGGGGATTTCGTCGTCGCGCAGGGCCCGGGGTTGGGTGGTGTCCACGAAGCCGTCACGGGTGAAGGTCTTGAGGCCGGCCGGGGCGTGGTTGGTGGAGGACACCGGGGCGGCGCCGCCGGGCAGCAGGGAGCTGTGGGAGATGCGGCCGACGTGCCAGAGCTGGATGACGATCTTGCCGCCGGCGGCGTGCACCGCGTCGGTCACCTGGCGCCAGGCCGCCACCTGCTCGGGGGTGTAGATCCCCGGGGTGTCCAGGTAGCCCTGGGCCATGGCGTTGATGGGGCTGGCTTCGGCGATGATCAGGCCGGCGCTGGCGCGCTGCCGGTAGTAGTCCACCATGATCTCGGTGGGAATGCCGCCGACGGCCCGGTTGCGGGTCAAGGGCGCCATGACGATGCGGTTGGCGAGGGCGATGTCGCCTACTTGGGCGGGGTCGAAGAGGGTAGTCATGTGGGTTCCTGTTCGTGGGATGCAGGGTGGGTGATGCGGGGTTGGGGAAAGGGCTGCGGGTGGTGCGTGGTTATTGGGTTGTGTGATTGCCGGTCAGGCGGGCAGGCTCACAGGGCGGCCTGGAGGATGCGGCGCACGGTGGCGATGTCCACCGCCTGGTCCTCGCCCAGGGCGGTCATGCCGTGGGCCTCCAGCTGGGCGGCGACCTTGTCCACCGCCTCGGCGCCGACGCCGTAGTCGGCAAAACGGGTCTTGACGCCGAGGGATTCGAAGAAGGCCCGGGTCTGGGCGATGGCCATGTCGATGCGCTCGTCGGCGCCGCCGGAATGAATGTTCCACACCCGGGCGGCGTACTGGAGCAGCTTGTCGCGCTTGGCGGCGCGGCGCTCATTCATCAGGGCGGGCAGCACGATGGCCAGGGTCTGGGCGTGGTCCAGGCCGTACAGGGCGGTGATCTCGTGGCCGATCATGTGGGTGGCCCAGTCTTGCGGCACGCCGGCGCCGATCAGGCCGTTGAGGGCCTGGGTGGCGGCCCACATCAGGTTGGCGCGCACGTCGTAGTCCTGGGGCGTGGCCAGGGCCTGGGGGCCGACCTCGATCAGGGTCTGCAGCAGGCCCTCGGCGTAGCGGTCCTGCACCGGGGCGTTGGCCGGATAGGTCAGGTACTGCTCCATGACGTGCACAAAGGCATCCACCGCCCCATTGGCGATCTGGCGCGGCGGCAGTGAGTAGGTCTTGACCGGGTCGAGCACCGAGAAGCGGGGGAAGACGTGGGCGCTGGAAAAAGCCAGCTTGGCCTGGCGGGCGCGGCGGCTGACCACGGAGAAGTTGTTCATCTCCGAGCCGGTGGCCGGCAGGGTCAGCACGCAGCCCATGGGCACGGCCCGGGTCACCTGGGCGCCGTGGGTCTCCAGGATCTGCCACGGGTCGTTGGGGTAATCGACGGCGGCGGCGACGAACTTGGTGCCGTCGATCACCGAGCCGCCGCCTACGGCCAGCAGGAAGTCGAGCTTTTCGGCGCGGATCAGGGCAACCGCTTCCATCAGGGTGTCGAACTCCGGGTTCGGCTCGATGCCGCCGAAACGGCGCACGGTACGGCCGCCCAGGGCGGCCTCGACCTCGGCCAGGGTGCCGTTGCGCTCGGCGCTGCCGCCGCCGTAAAGCACCAGCACCTTGGCATCGGCGGGTACCAGCGTATCGAGTTGGGCGATGCTGTCCTGGCCGAAGACGATGCGGGTCGGGTTGTAGTAGTCGAAGTTCTGCATGGCGAGTCCTTTGGTAAAGGCGTGAATGTGTGAATGTAGGGATGCGTGAATACGGGCGGGCGATGCCGTCGTGTTAATTAGACCGGTCGTCTAGGTGCTGGGTGATGACGGGTACGGTGGAAAAAACAGACATGGCGGCCGCTTGGGTGGGGGGGCGTTAAGGGGTCAGGCCGCGACGGGCTCTGGCGCCGGGGCGAGCAGGCGCTGGGTTGCGGCCATGGCCTGCTCCAGCGGCGTGACGGTGCGGTGCAGCTTGGTCAGCAGGCTGGCGCCGAGCCACAGCTGGTAGAGGGTTTCGGCGGTTTCCCGGGGCGGCAGGGCGGGCAGGGAACCGTCCTCGCCACCGGCGGCGATGCAGTCGGCCAGGCGGCGGATCACCCCTTCGGTGCCGTCGCGCAGGGCCAGGCGCATGGGTTCGGACAGGTCGGCCACCTCGCCGCTCAGCTTCACCACCAGGCACTTCTGGTCGGCGCAGCCGGTGCATTGAGTGTCCACCCACTGCTGCCAGTAGCGCAGCAGGCGCTCCCGGGCCGGGTAGGCCGGGTTGGTGAGCAGGGTGTCGATGCGGCCCAGGTAGCAGGCGAAGTAGTCCTCGATGAGGGCTTGGCCGAACTGCTCCTTGGACTTGAAGTAGTGATAGAAGGAGCCCTTGGGCACGTCCGCCGTCTGCAATATCTCGGTCAAACCGACGCAGGAGAACCCCTTGCCGGCAATGATGCGCTTGCCGGTGTCGAGGATGTGCTGGCGGGTATCGTCGTAGTGGGCCTTCATGACGACGCAGAATAGGTGAAATTAGACCGGTCGTCTAGAATTTTTTTTCGCTGAGGGTTCCGGGCGCTGCGAGTGGGGGGAATGCCGGGTCGGGACACGCCGGCCCCGCCAGCAATCCGCCTTGACCGGTGTGCCGGCCGTGGCGCCTCGTGCCATTGCCTGTTTTGCGGGCGCAGCGTCATATGCCTGAGGTCAAAGGGTAAATCCGGCTTATCCACAGACCTGTCCCCATTTTCTGGGGAAAGCGATTGGGTCGCTGCCCGGAACGCCGCGCCAGTCCTTGATCTCCACGATGCCGCTTCGCAAAGCCACGACTGGCGCGGGGTTCCAGGGTGGAATCGCGGAGATGCCCGTCCCTATTAGGGTTTGGCGATGGGGGGCTGGGATGGCGGCGTGCCCACCATGTCCCCGGCGCGCACCCAGCGGTCGAAGTCCTCGGCGCTGACGTGGCCCAGGGCCAGGGCGGCGGCCTTGAGGGTGGTGCCTTCGTGGTGGGCGTGCTTGGCGATGGCGGCGGCCTTGTCGTAGCCGATATGGGGCGCCAGGGCGGTGACCAGCATTAGGGAGCGTTCCACCAGCTCGGCGATGCGGCCGGTGTTGGGAACGATGCCGCGCACGCAGTGCAGGGTGAAGCTGGCCATGCCGTCGGCCAGGAGGCGCAGGCTTTGCAACACGTTGTGGGCGATCAGGGGCTTGAACACGTTCAGCTCGAAGTTGCCCGAGGCGGCGCCCACGGTGATCGCCACGTCGTTGCCGAAGACCTGGGCGCAGACCATGGTCAGGGCCTCGCACTGGGTCGGGTTCACCTTGCCCGGCATGATCGAGCTGCCCGGCTCGTTCTCCGGCAGGCTGATCTCGCCCAGGCCGGAACGGGGGCCGGAGGCCAGCCAGCGCAGGTCGTTGGCGATCTTCATCAGCGCCGTGGCCAGGGTCTTGAGCGCCCCGTGGGCCGCCACCAGGGGCTCGTGGCCGGCCAGGGCGGCGAAGCGGTTGCCGGCCACGGTGAACGGCAGGCCGGTGGCCGCCTCCAGCTCCCGGGCCACCCGGGGGCCGAAGTCGGGCGGGGCGTTGAGGCCGGTGCCCACCGCCGTGCCGCCCACCGCCAGGGCCAGCACCGCCGGCAGGGTGGCCTCGATGGCGGCGTGGGCCAGGTCGAGCTGGGCCACGTAGCCGGAAAACTCCTGGCCCAGGGTCAGGGGCGTGGCGTCCTGCAAATGGGTGCGGCCGATCTTGACGATGGGGGCGAACGCCCGGGCCTTGGCGTCCAGCTCGGCGCGCAGGGCGGCCAGGGCCGGCAGCAGGTGGTGGTGCAGCGCCCGGGCGGCGGCCACGTGCATGGCGGTGGGGAAGATGTCGTTGGACGACTGGCTGCGGTTCACGTCGTCGTTGGGATGCACCCAGCGCTTCTCGCCCCGCTCGCCGCCGAGCAACTCCGAGGCCCGGTTGGCCAGCACCTCGTTCATGTTCATGTTCGACTGGGTGCCCGAGCCGGTCTGCCACACCGCCAGGGGGAATTCCTCCGGATGCTGGCCCGCCAGCACCTCGTCGGCGGCGGCGACGATGGCCGTGGCCGTGGCGTCCGGCAGCCCGGCCAAATCCCGGTTGGCCAGGGCCGCAGCGCGCTTCACCAGGGCCAGGGCCGCCACCAGCTCCGCCGGCATGCGCTCGGTGGAAATGGCGAAGTGCTCCCGGGACCGCTGGGTCTGGGCGCCCCACAACCGCTCGGCCGGCACGGCGATGGGTCCGAAGGTATCCCGCTCGGTGCGGGTGGCGGGGGGCTGGGTGGGGGCAGGCATGGCGTTCTCCGGGTGAGTTTTCATCCTAGACCTGGCGGCGGGGGGAGTCAGGGGGGAGGGCTGTGGCAAAGGCGGCACCTCAATGCCTGACTAGAGGAAATTGCTTAACTACTACCTTTACGTCACTAGGCCGCAATCGACCTGGAGCGGACCACCAGGGTATCTATGTTATTGACTGCTCAAGGCTGTATTGCAGACGGCCCACTCACATCATCCAGCTGATGGGAATTTTCCCTAGAGTAGTAGTTAGTTTAGTGCGCAGTGCACTAGAAGACTGTGGAATCTTGGCTAGTTGTTACACCTCGTATTCCGAAGCCTCTGGTAAATTCATCAGATGCGCTAGGTGCCCGAACATCTCCTGGTCGCTCTTTGCGAAGAGCCTCTGGTATTCCACTTTAGTGTTTGGAAATGCCTGTGAAGCATGCAGATACAACCCAAAGTGACGATTCGGCAGTTGGATACAACTTGAGCAGAACTGGTTGATGCCGATTTTTGCCATGGCTTGACCTGTCTGCTCGAATTCGGCAATAGACGTGACAATAAATGGTGAGGACTCCAGTAACCTATCCAGATTGATAATGCACAATTGCGCATGAACATGGCTTTGCAGCATTTCAACGACGTGTGGCGCACATAGATACCAATCATCCAGAGTTACAATAATTGGGTAAATTGGTTTTCCGTCTGGAATCCAGCTCGTCTTCCCCGCTAGTGCATCGTGTATGTTCTTGTAGTGCTGTACTACTGCCTCAGTAAGATTCTCAATTGCTTTGGTCAGTGGATCGCCATCCGCTACAGCTTTGGCATCCACTCGGATTCGGCGTGTCTTGCATTCAAGCATAATGTGACCGGTGGTGTCGCTGACGATCCAATCAATGCCATGCTTCCTATTGCTATTGACTGAATATTCCCGTTCTTCCTGCACGCAGTGCGTTGGCTCTTTAAACTGGGCGCGTAATACATCGCCAACGTAGTTCTGAAATGCTGCTCCATATGGATTGCTAAATGACTCTTCGTTTATTAGGTCAAAGAACAGACTGTCGGTGGCACGCCTTAGCAGTAGTTCTGGTAAGGGGCATAGGTACTCGTTCGGTCGGTGAGGGCGTAATTGAACGAGGGGGGTTGCTTCAAGTGGATTCCATGTGAAAGCCCAGCGTTCGTTGTATTGGGCTGATACTTTGATCGATTCGCGAAGGCTCGCATGTGACGCACTAACCATCGCAAAATAGGCATCGCGCTCCGCAGCCGAAATACCCATTAAAGTGTAATCGGTAGTCGAAAGTATTCTCGGCGTCGATCGTTGCGCGCTGCCAGCTATCGCAAACGTTAATGTGTAAATGGTAGTTAAACGTACGCCTAGCACTGCATGAAGGAGCTGGTGGATATCCTTGTGGCTATATATCCGAAATATGCGGTAGAAGCGATCCCAATCCCTAGTATTTTGCCACCGTGCTTGTTGGTGAATCAGTGGATGAAGCGAGCGCATCGCGCTCATGCCTGAATTAATCGTTTTTTTCGAAATCTCATTCGAAATGTGGCGAACAGCGTTGATGAGTTTGAAAATATCCTGTAGGCTCGGTTGTTTTGAGCCATTCCCCTGTGAGGCGTGAAGCAATGCTTCGCGCGCAAGGATGTGCAGTTCCCATCTGAAAATATTCCATGTATTGCCGAGGGGGGTACGAAACTTTATTTCTACTGAGTTTTCATAGCCTCGTTGAATTCCATGGATTAACTCTAAGAGAGCTTGCAGGTCCAAAGTCCGAATATGGTTTCGAAGTGGCTTGTAAAGATCGTAGATATCAATTTCTGTGATTGAGCTCGTCATTTCATCATCTCTGCGCCATCGACTTTAAACTGAAGGGGAAGTCTACTGCAGATCAGAATCCTCTCGCGAACAGTTGAGAGGGGGCTCTTGCCTATTTTCCTGGCGTTCTGGATAAAAACTTTTTGACGCTCAGAATGGCCAGTTTCTGGCCCGCCGAGTGGTATCCGGAATTGCCGACGATCTATGAGTTTTTCTGATAATTTGTGCCGGTTTTTTTGTCAAAACCTATGGCTGGCGCGGACCTTTGCTTTTGCACCGTTCGAATGCATCAGTTCTACTACTGGATTTTCCAGCGAAACCGGGCGACGGTGCCGGTCGGTTGGGGGAAGATCGGGCAAATAGGCGAGTTGGGCAGTCGGGAAAATTGAGTAATGAGAAAACAGCCGACGCCCCTTGGCCGTCCCTTAGCGGCTGTCGCCTTGTCCCAACCCAGCCCCTGATGGAAGGCCAGGCAGCACACTAGCCAGCATCCGCTCGGTAAGTTCCGCCGCGCTCTGGCCGTTGGGGGACTGGGGCTGGAACCACTGCACGGTCCAGTTCATGCCGCCGAGGATGAAGCGGCGCAGGATGCGGGTGTCGCCGTGGACCAGGCCGGCCTGGGCGGCGTCGTCGAGCACCGACTGCCACAGGGCTTCGTAGGCGTCGCGTAGCACCACGATCTGCTCCCGGCCTTGGGGCGAGAGGCTGCGCCACTCGTAGAGCAGGGCGATCATGGCGTCGTGGCCGACCCCTTCGAGCAGGGTGATCATATGGCTGCGAAACAGGGCGGCGAGCCGGTCGGCCGGGTCGGTGTAGCGGGCCACGGCGGCGTTGCCGAGGCGGATTACCGCCTCGATGCCCTGGGCCATCACCGCCATCAGGATTTCTTCCTTGTTGCGGAAGTGGTGGAACAGGCTGCCCGATTGCAGTCCCACCGCCTTGGCCAGTTCCCGTACCGTGGTGCGCTCGTAGCCCAGCTCGCGGAAGAGGCGGGCGGCGGCGCTGACCAGTTCGTCGCGGCGGCTGTCGGGGGAGGCGTCCGCCGCGTTCGGCGTCACAGAGGTCGCGGGAGTCTCGGGCGTGTTCGGCTTCGCGGGCATGGCGGTTCCTGGGCGGGCAGGGGAGGGGGGCGGGGCCGCCCGGGCGGGCGGCGGGGCGCATTATAGGGGAGTCGGCGCCGGGCTTCGGTTTGGAACTATCGGCGCGACATGACCGGGCCTGCGGTGGACGGGAGGCGAACCACCAAGACGCCAAGAGGGCACCACGTTTCGCCAGGGCAAGGCGACTGCCCCGCTTTGCGTGGTGTCCCTTGGCGTTCGTGATGTCTTGGCGGCCCGCCTTTCCTTCGGCCGGCAAGTTGCCCGGCCACGCTATTTCCCTTCGTTTGCCGTTCCCTTACTTCGGTTGCAGCCGGATGGCGCCGTCGAGGCGGATCACCTCGCCGTTCAGGTAGCCGTTTTCGGCGATGTGGCGCACCAGGGCGGCGAACTCGGCGGCCCGGCCGAGGCGCGGCGGGAAGGGCACGGTGGGGCCGAGGGAATCCTGCACCTCCTGCGGCAGCCCGTGCAGCATGGGCGTCTCGAAGATGCCCGGGGCGATGGTCATCACCCGGATGCCGTGGCGGGCCAGTTCCCGGGCCAAGGGCAGGGTCATGGCCACCACGCCGCCCTTGGTGGCGGAGTAGGCGGCCTGGCCGATCTGGCCGTCGAAGGCGGCCACCGAGGCGGTATTGACGATTACCCCGCGCTCGCCGCCGGCGTCCGGGGCGTTGCCGGCCATGGCCTCGGCGGCCAGGCGGATCATGTTGAAGGTGCCTACCAGGTTCACCTGCACCGCTTTGGCGAACACGCCCAGGCGGTGGGGGCCGTCCTTGCCCAGCACCTTTTCGCCCACGGCGATGCCGGCGCAGTTCACCAGGCCGCGCAGGCTGCCGAAGGCTTCGCGGGCCAAGGCCACGGCGTTGGCGGCGCTGGCCTCGTCGGCCACGTCGGTGTGGGCGAAGCGAGCAGCGTTGCCCAGTTCGCTGGCCAGGGCTTCGCCGGCCTCCCGGTTGAGGTCGGCGATCACCACCTGGCCGCCGGCGGCGACGATGGCCCGGGCGGTAGCGGCGCCCAGGCCGGAGCCGCCGCCGGTGACGATGAAGGGGCTGTCGGTCAGGTTCATGGTTGTTCCTTGATTGGCTTCTTGTTGGGATTGAGGTCGGGGTTGGGGCGCGGAGGTGGCGTTACAGCCGCTCGATGATGGTGGCGGTGGCCATGCCGTGGCCGATGCACATCACTTGCAGGCCGAACTGGCCGCCGGTCGCTTCCAGGCCGGTGAGCAGTTTGGCCATCAGGCCGGCGCCGGTGGCGCCCAGGGGGTGGCCGTGGGCGATGGCGCCGCCCCAGGGGTTCACCTTGGCCATGTCCGGCTTGAATTCCCGGGCCCAGGCCAGCACCACGGTGGCGAAGGCTTCGTTGATCTCGACGCGGTCGATGTCGGCCAGGGTCAGGCCGGCCTTGGCCAGGGCCAGGCGGGTGGCCGGGATCACCCCGTCGAGCTGCATCACCGGGTCGGAGCCGGTCACCACCCGGGCGCGGAAGCGGGCCCGGGGGCGCAGGCCGTCGGCCTGGGCCACGGCCCGGTCGGCGATGAGCAGGGCGGCGGCGCCATCGGACATCTGGCTGGCGTTGGCGGCGGTGACCACGCCCTGGCCCTCGGGGCGGAACACCGGGGCCATGGCGGCCATGCGCGCCTCGTCGAGCACCTCACGCACCCCTTCGTCCCGGGCCAGCACCATGGGGTTGCCGTCGGCATCGACCCCCGGGGTGGGCAGAATCTCCTGATGCACGCCGGCCTGGTGGGCGGCAGCGGCACGGCGGTGGCTCTCCTTGGCGTAGTCGTCGGCTTCGGCGCGGCTGATCTGCCAGCGGTCGGCCAGGCGCTCGGCGCTTTCCACCTGGTGGATCAGGGCGTGGCGTTCGAACAGGGCCGGGTTGAGGTCCTCGAAGCCGCGGAATTCGTGGCGGCCCAGGGTCACGTCGAGGAACATCGGCACCCGGGTCATGCTCTCCACCCCGCCCGCCACCACGTAGTCCAGGTCGCCGGCGGCCACCGCCTGGGCGGCGAAGTGGGCTGCCTGCTGGCTGGAGCCGCACATGCGGTTGAGGGCCACGCCGGGCACGCAATCGGGCAGGCCGGCCAGCATGGACGCCAGGCGGCCCACGTTGGCGCCCTGTTCGCCGGCCTGGCTGACGCAGCCGGCGATGACGTCGCCGATGCGCTCGGGGGCGACGCCGCTGCGCTTGACCAGGCTACCCACGGCGTGGGCGAGCAGGCTGTCGGGGCGGGTGTCGCGCAGGGCGCCCTTGCGCCGGCCGAAGGGGGTGCGCAGGGCGTCGATGATGACGGGTTCGTGCATGGCAAGCCTCGTAAAAATATTGGAAATGTTGGAAACGTCGGGAACGGGAGAAGGCGGGGAGAGGAAAAAGGAGCGCGTGGGAATCTGGAACGCGGGGCAGCGCTCAGGCCCGCAGCAGTTCGCGGGCGATGATGTTGCGTTGAATCTCGCTGGTGCCTTCGTAGATTTGCAGCACCTTGGCGTCGCGGAACAGTTTTTCCACCGGGTATTCGGTGCTGTAGCCCATGCCGCCGAACACCTGCACCGCCTCGGTGGCGGCCCACATGGCGCCGTCGGCGGCCACTGCCTTGGCGATGGAGGCCTGGCGGGTGTTGGGCAGGCCCGCATCCACCAGGGTGGCGGCCTGGTAGGCGAGCAGCCGGGCGGACTCAGCACGCATCGCCATCTCGGCCAGTTTGTGGGCGATGGCCTGGTGCTCGACGATGGGCCGGCCCATGGTCTGGCGTTCCTTGGCGTAGGCCAGGGATTCGTCCAGGCAGCGCTGGATCAGGCCGACGCCGAAGGCCGCCACCATGGGGCGGGAGCGGTCGAACACCTTCATGGCGATGGCAAAGCCCGCGCCCGGGGCGCCGATCACCGCGTCGTCTGGGACGAATACCTGGTCGAGGAACACTTCGGCGGTGGGGGCGGCGCGCTGGCCGAGCTTTTCCAGGGGCGCTCCGACGCGCAGGCCGGGGCTGCCGGCTTCCACGGCGAACACGGTCATGCCCTTGTGGTCCGCTTCCGGGTCGGTCTTGGCGAAGACCAGCAAAAAGCCGGCGATGGGGGCGTTGGAAATCCAGATCTTGCTGCCGGACAGCTGCCAGCCCCCGGCGACCCGCTCGGCCCGGGTGCGGATGGCGGCCACGTCGGACCCGGCGCCCGGCTCGGTGAGGGCGTAGCTGGCGAATTCGCCTTCGGCCAGGCGGCCCAGGTAGCGGTGCTGCTGCGCCGGGGAACCGGCCACCAGCAGCACCTCGGCGGCCAGGGCGTTGATCGACAGGGCCGAACCGATGCCCAGGCAGGCGTGGGAGAGCTGCTCGGTGACCAGCACCAGCTCGGTGCTGCCCAGGCCGGCGCCGCCGCAGTCGGCGGGCAGGGTGACCTTGGTCAGGCCCAGTTCCAGGGCCTGGCGGGCCACATCGAGGGGGAATTCGTGGCGCCGGTCGGCTTCCGCCGCCCGGGGGATGATCTCGTTGCGGGCGAAGTCGGCGGCCAGGTCGCGGATCAGGCGCTGCTCGTCGGTGAGGGTGAAGTTCATGGTGGTTGTCGGAATGCGGGCGTGAGTCGGGCCGGCCTTCCCCGCCGGGGCGGGGAAGGGGCTGGAAAACGGAGGGGGAAGGGAAAAAGGGAAGACGGTCAGCCGGCCTGGCTGTAGCGCACCCGCAACTCGCGCTTGAGCAGCTTGCCCGAGGCGTTGCGCGGCAATTCGTCCACGAAGAAGATGTTCTTCGGCACCTTGAAGGGGGCCAGCTTGCCCTTGGCGTGGGCCACCAGATCGTCGGCGCTGGCCTGCTGGCCGGTCTTGAGGGTGACCACGGCGGTGACGGCCTCAATCCACTTCTCGTCGGGCAGGGCGATCACCGCCACCTCGGCCACCGCCGGGTGGGTGTACAGGCATTCCTCCACCTCGCGGCTGGAGACCACCACGCCGCCGGTGTTGATGATGTCCTTGATGCGGTCCACCACGTACAGGTAGCCGGCCTCGTCCAGGGTGCCTACGTCGCCGGAGTGGAACCAGCCGCCGGCAAAGGCCTCGGCGCTCTGCTCGGGCTTGTCCCAGTAGCCGACCATGGCCTGGGGGCTGCGGTGGATGATTTCGCCCATCTCGCCCGGGGCCACGTCCTCCATGGCCTCGTTGACCACCCGGGTTTCCATGTTGAGCACCGGCCGGCCGGCGGAAGCCGGGCGCTCGGCGTGCTCGGCGGGGGAAAGGACGGTGGCCAGGGGCGCCACTTCGCTCTGGCCGTAGCAGTTGTAGAGGCCCACCGCCGGCAGGCGCTGGCGCATTTCCTGGAGCACCGGCACCGGCATGATCGAGGCGCCGTAGTAGCCCTTGCGCAGGCTGGTCAGGTCGTGGCGGTCGAAGCCCGGGTGGCGCAGCAGGGCGATCCACACCGTGGGCGGGGCGAAGAAGGAGGTGATGCCCTCTTTTTCGATCAGCTCGAAGCACAGCTCGGGCAGGGGCGCCGGGATCACCAGGGTGGTGGCGCCCATGAGCAGATGCGGCATCAGGAAGACGTGCATCTGGGCCGAGTGGTAGAGCGGCAGGGACGCCAGGGAGCGGTCCTCGCCCTTCAGGTCGCAGGCGACGATGCAGCTGACGTACTCGGTCAGTAGCGCCCGGTGGGTCATCATCGCGCCCTTGGGGGCGGCGGTGGTGCCCGAGGTGTACAGTAGCTGGGCCACGTCGTTCTCGTCGATTTCCACTGCCGGCGCCGTGGCCGGCAGGGCTGCGTCCCCGGCGGCGGCCAACACGTCCCGGGTGGCATCGGCGCCGCCGTGTAGGGTGCCGAAGGCGGCGCATTTGAGGGTGGGGCGCACGTGGTCCACGTGTTCGGCGATGGCCGGGTCGTAGAACAGGGCGCTGGCGCCGGACTGGTCCACGATGTACTTCAGCTCGCCCTCGGTCAGTGCGTAGTTGATCGGCACATGGATCAGCCCGGCCCGGGTGCAGGCCAGCCACAGGATCACGTAGGCGTCGGAGTTCTTGCCGTAGGCCGCCACCCGGTCGCCCCGGGCTAGGCCCAGGCCGAGGAGCCGATGGGCGACCCGGTTGGCCGCCGCGTCCAGCTCGGCGTAGGTCCAGCGCCGTTCGGCGAAGATCAGGGCGGTCTTGCCCGGGGACTTGCTCACGGCGCGATGGACGGCATCGCCGATGGTGTTGCGGGTGACGCGCCGCATTTCTGCGGTGTCTGCGGTGTCTGCGGAGTGCTGCATAGCCATGGTTGTCTCCTCTTGTGTCCTCGTCTGGCCCTGGCCGGTAGGAGCGGGCAGCGATGGCGACGGGGGGAATCCCTGACGCTTTTTGCCGCTTTGCCGGCCCGGAAAATCCGGGATTTTTTAGAACCGAGCAAGCGCTTGGTTTGGCGTAAGGTAGCAAGCGGCGACGGGGACGTCAAACGTTGTCGTGCCGCCTCCGCAACGGTCACTCCCACCCAAGTGGGAACACGGCAGGCTTTGCCGGGCGGGGAGAACGGAGGGGGCCAAGGCGGGCCTTCCCACCGTCCTGCCGCAGGGTGCTGGCCCAGGCCGTGACGCTATCGCCAGTTCCAGCCGATCCGGAGTCAGCCGCTCGCCGCGCCCGGCCAACGGTCCGTCGGCAATCGCACGGCTCCGGGGATCAGCGCTTGATGCGCGTGATCTTGGTGCCTTCGATGCTCAGGCTGACCATCAGCCCCTGCTGGTCGAAGATGAAGGCGTAGGCGTCGTCCTTCAGGGTCGAGGTCGACAGGTTCTTGGCGATGCCTTCATTGACCACCACCACCGACGGCCCGACACCGATTTCCCAGCCCTTGGACTTGTCCAGGTATTTGACGGCCTTGTCGTTCATCAGGAAGACGACGTAGCCGTAGGACTCGGCGCCGGCCTGCCAGCCCCAGGAGGCGGATACGGAGTTGTAGTAACCCAGGTGCTTGGCGCCCTGGTTGAGCACCCCCTCGCCGTAGCTGCCGCCGAATACCAGGCCGGCCTTGATGACCTTGGGGAAAACCAGCACTGCCCGGGCCTTCTTGCCCAGGCTCTCGGCCACGGGGTTGGAGCGATAGAGGATCTGCAGCGCTTGGTCCGCCTCCTTGTCCAGGTCTTCGGCGCTGGCCGCGTGGGCGAAGCCGCTGAACATGCCGAGGGAGAGGAACGCCACCAGGGCCAGCGCCAGCTGGTGGAAAGTGCGACGTGCATGGTTCATGGTTGTTTCCTTCATGTCGTTCCGCGACCCGAGTGAAGCGGCGGTGGCGTCACGGCGGCCCCGGCTGGAAGGCCCGGTTTTGCACCTTACCGCCCGGCAGGAACCGTCGTGGCACCGAAACGGATGACCGCACATGCTCTGCCGGCTTCCAGAGGCCGCCATGGCCGTTTCGTTATAGTTCCCGCCCGGCTGGCGCGCCAATCCGGCCGGGGCGATCAGTCCAGGGACTTGCGGAAGCGCAGAACCGCGGCGGCCAGCAGGACGGCGGCGATGGCCGCCAGGGCGAGCATTTGCGGCCACAGGGTTTCCAGCCCGACGCCCTTGAGGAAGGTGGCGCGGATGATCATCAGGTAGTAACGCAGCGGGTCCACGTAGGTCAGCCATTGCAGGACCGGGGGCATGCTGGCGATGGGAAAACTGAACCCGGAAAGGATGAACAGCGGGTTGAGCACGAAGAAGTTGGAGGAAAAGGCCTGCTGCTGGGTGCGGCAGATGGTGGAGATGAGCAGGCCGATGGCCAGGGCGGCGAGCAGGAACAGGCAGGTGCCGAGCAACAGCACCAGGGGGTTGCCGCGGAAGGGCACGCGGAACCAGGCCATGCCCACCCCGGCGACGATGGACACTTCGAGCAGGCCGATGAGGAAGAAGGGCAGGGTCTTGCCGATGATGAATTCCACCGGCCGGATCGGCGTGACCAGGATCTGCTCCAGGGTGCCCACCTCCCGCTCGCGCACGATGGCGAAGGCGGTGAGGTTGACGATGGTGATCAGGGTCAGGGTGCCGATCACCCCGGGGACGAAGAACCAGCGGCTGTTGAGGTTGGGGTTGTACCAGTAGCGCTCGGCCACATCGACGCTGACGATGGGCTTGCCCTGGAGCCGGCCGGTGCGCTCGGCCAGGTTCCGGGCGTAGCCCTGGCCGAAGTCCCCGGCGATCTGCCCCACGTAGCCCAGGGCGATCAGGGCCGAGTTGGAATTGGTGCCGTCCACCAGCACCTGCAACGGCGCCGTCTGGCCCTTGCGCAGCAACTCGGCGAAGCCGGCGGGGATGACGATGCCGACCTGGGCGTCGCTGGCCTCGACCGCGTCGCGCACGTCGGCCACCCGGCGGGCCGGGGCCGCCAGGGCGAAGCGGCTGCTGCGCAGGAAGGCCTCCTCCAGGGCCCTGCTCTCCTGGCTGCGGTCCTGGTCGAGGATGACGGTGGAGACGTTGAACACCTCGAAGGTGGCGGCGTAGCCGAACAGCACCATCTGCACGATGGGCGGGATGAGCAGGCGGAAGCGGGCCGACTTGTCCCGGCGCAGCTGGAGGAATTCCTTGATCAGCAGGTGCAGGATGCGGCCGAGCATGGCGGTGCCTCGTTCCTCAGTCCAGGGTCTTGCGGAAGGCCCGGGCCGCCAGCACCACCACCACGGCGGCGTAGAGGGCGAGGCAGAGAATCGGCACGGCCAGTTCCATCACCCCGGCGCCCTTGAGGAACACGGCCTTGAGAATCTCGACGTAGTAGCGGGCGCTGACCAGAAAGGTGGCGCCCTGGACCGCCGCGGGCATCTGCTCGATGGGGAAGGAAAAGCCCGAGAGCAGGGTGGTGGGCAGCATGGTCGCCAGCAGGGCCACCTGGCTCGCCCCCACCTGGCTGCGGATCGCTACCGACACCAGGTAGCCGATGCACAGCACCACCGTGAGGAACAGGCTGCTGGTGAACAGCAGGGTGACCACCGTGCCGTGGAACGGCACCTCGAACCAGAACACCGCCAGGCCCAGGCAGATGGCGGCGTCCGCCAGTCCCACGGCGAAGTAGGGCAGCAGCTTGCCGATCATCAGCTCCATGGGGTGGACCGGGGTGGACACCAGCAATTCCATGGTGCCCCGCTCCCATTCCCGGGCGATGGTCAGGGAGGTGAGCTGGGTGCCGACGATGGCCATGACCAGGGCGACGATGCCCGGGACGATGAAGTTGCGGCTTTCCAGGGCCTCGTTGAACCATACCCGGGCCTGGACCCCCACCGGGGTCTGGGTCTGCAAGGTGCCGCCGCGGCGCTGCACTGCGTCCAATTGGGCGGTGGCGGAAAAAGCCGCCACCACCGACTTGGCGTAGCCGGCGGCGATGTTGGCGGTGTTGGAGTCGGTGCCGTCGAGCAGGGCCTGGACCGTGGCCTGGCCGCCGTCGTTGAGGCGCTGGGAGAAATCGGCGGGGATCACCAGGGCGATGCCGCAGTCGCCATCGTCCAGGGCCCGGGTCACTTCCCGGTCGCTGCC
Organism: Oryzomicrobium terrae; assembly: GCF_008274805.1. Taxonomy (NCBI): domain Bacteria; kingdom Pseudomonadati; phylum Pseudomonadota; class Betaproteobacteria; order Rhodocyclales; family Rhodocyclaceae; genus Oryzomicrobium; species Oryzomicrobium terrae. The sequence continues at coordinate 2,476,786 of NZ_CP022579.1, read as the reverse complement.
GGCGGCGTGGCGCAGAGAGAAATAGTTGGAGGCGGCGAAGCGCGCCACCAGGTTGCGCGATTGCTGGCCGTTCTCGTGGTCCAGGACGCACAGGGGAATGTGGCGGATGTCCAGGTTCACCCCGTAGCCGAAGATCACCATCTGCATCAGGGGCACCAGCAGGGCGATCATCAGGCTGCGCGGGTCGCGCACGATCTGTAGGGCTTCCTTGACGGCGATGGCCTGGATGCGGCGCAGCTTCATGGTCGCGCTCCCGCTGCCCCGGCCGCGCCCGCCGGGTCGGCTTTGCCTTCTGCCGCCGCCTTGCCCACCAGGCTGACGAAGCTGTCCTCCATGGTGGGGGCGATGGGCCGGGCCACGGCGCCGGCGATGCCCTGGGCGGCGAGCAGGGCTTCCAGCTCCGGGCCGCGCCGGGCGGCGGCGTCCACCGTGACGTGGAGGCGGCTGCCGAACAGGGCCGCGTCCCGCACCCCGGCGGCGCCCTGGACCAGGGGAAGGGCCCGGCCCACGTCGGCGCAGTCCAGGGCCAGCAGCTCGCCGGACAGGCTGCCGCGCTTGATCTCCAGGGGCGTGCCCAGGGCGATCAGCCGGCCCCGAGCGATCAGGGCGATGCGGTGGCAGTACTCGGCCTCGTCCATGTAGTGGGTGGACACCAGCACCGTCACTCCGTCGCCGCTCAGGGTATGAATCAGCTCCCAGAAGCGCCGCCGGGATTCCGGGTCCACCCCGGAGGTGGGCTCGTCGAGGAACAGCACCGGCGGCCGGTGCAGGATCGCCGCGCCCAGGGCCAGGCGCTGCTTCCAGCCCCCGGCCAGGTTGGCCACCAGGGTGTTCTCCTGGCCCCCTAGGCCGGCCATGGCCACGGCGTAGGCGATGCGCTCAGCCATCTCGGCGCGGGGCACGCTGTAGATGCCGGCGAAGAAGCGCAGGTTCTCCACCACGCTCAGGTCGCCGTAGAGGGAGAACTTCTGCGACATGTAGCCGATGCGGGCGCGCACCGCCTCGGGCTGCCGGGTCACGTCAATGCCCGCCACCCGGGCTTGCCCGGCGCTGGGGTGGAGCAGGCCGCAGAGGATGCGGATGAGGGTGGACTTGCCCGCCCCGTTGGGGCCGAGAAAGCCCATGATCTCGCCCTGCCCGGCGGCGAAGGTGACGCCGTCCAGGGCGGTGAAGGCACCGAAGCGCTTGGTCAGGCCGTCCACGGCAATGGCGGGGCCGGCGGGGGCGGTGGCAAGAACGGCGTCCGGGGTACTCATGCCGGCCCCTCCGCGTCGCCGAGCAGGGCGACGAACAGGTCCTCGATGCTCGGCGCCACTTCGGCGATCTCGCTCACCGGCACCCCGGCGGCGGCCAGGGCGGCGGCGAGTCCGGCGCGTCGGGCGGGGTCGTCCACATGCACGTGCAGGCCGATGCCGATCAGCAGCACGCCGCGCACCCCGGGTTGCCCGGCCAGGGCGTCCCGGGCGCGGCGCGGCTCCGGGCTGACCACTTCGAGCATGGCCCCGGGCATGCGCGCCTTGAGGCCGGCCGGGGTGTCGCAATGGACCATGCGCCCGCCGTGGAGCAGGGCCAGCCGGTCGCAGCGCTCGGCCTCGTCCAGGTAGGCGGTGGAAATGACCAGGGCCACGCCCTCGGCGCGCAGACCGTAGAGAATCTGCCAGAACTCGCGCCGCGACAGGGGATCGACCCCGGTGGTGGGCTCGTCGAGCAGCACCACCTTGGGGGTGTGCACCAGGGCGCAGGTGAGCCCCAGCTTCTGCTTCATGCCGCCCGAGAGCTGGCCCGCCAGGCGTTTGCGGAAGGGCAGCATGTCCGAGGCGGCGAGCATGGCGGCGGCCCGGGTCTCGCGCAGGTTCCGGGGCACGTCGAACAGGTCGGCGTAGAAGCGGATGTTCTCGTCCACCGTCAGGTCCTCGTAGAGGCCGAAACGCTGGGGCATGTAGCTGATGTGGCGCTTGGCCCGCTCCGGGTCGGCCAGCACGTCCACCCCGTCGGCCACGATCCGGCCGCCGTCGGGGCGCATCACCCCGGCCAGCATGCGCATGGTGGTGGTCTTGCCGGCGCCGTCGGGGCCGACCAGGCCGAAGATTTCGCCGGGCTGGACGGCAAAGCTCAGCCGATCCACGGCGACGAGGGCGCCGAAGCGCTTGCTCACTTCCCGGGCTTCGACGATGGGGGCGCCGGTGCTCATCCCGTTTCCTTCGTTGCCGTGGGGCCGGCGCTCAGCGCGGGGCAAGCGCCAGGGCGGCGTCCGCCGGCATGCCTGGCACCAGCTCGTGGCTCGGGTTGTCGATGTCGATCTTGACCCGGTACACCAGGGTCACTCGCTCGGCGTGGGTTTCCACGCTCTTGGGGGTGAACTCGGCCTTGTCGGCGATGAAGGACAGGCGCCCCCGGTAGCGCTTGCCCGGGTAGCTGTCGGCGGTGACCGTCACCTCCTGGCCCAGGCGCGCCTTGCTCAGGTCGGTCTCGTTCAGGTAGGCGCGCAGCCAGACGTGGTCCAGGTCGGCGATGGTGATGACCGGGGTGCCGGGCACCACGATCTCGCCCAGCTCGGCCTGGCGGGTGGTGATCACGCCGTCGAAGGGTGCGGCGAGGGTGGCGTAGCCCCGCACGATGCGGGCCAGCCGGGCGCTTTCCTCGGCGCTGCGGATGCCGGCCTCGGCTACGAGTACGTTGCGTTCCGCCGCGGCGGCCAGGGCCCGGTCCCGGGCCAGCACCGCCTCGGCCTGCTTGTAGGCAGCCTCGGCCTGATCCAGGGCGGCGGCGGACACGAAATCCTTCTGGCGCAGATCCCGGTTGCGCCGCAGGTCGGCCTGGCGCAGGGCCAGTTCCGCCTCGTCGGCGTTCACGGTGCGCAGGGCCGCTTCCCGGTTCTGCAAGGCGGAGTCGTGCTGGCGCTGCTGCACGGCCAGGCCGGCCTCGGCCACCGCCACCTGTTGGGCGTAGTCGCTGTCGTCGGCCCGGGCTACCACGGTGCCCTGCTTGACCCATTGGCCTTCGTTGAAGGGCAGCTCGACGATGCGCGATTGCACCGTCTTGAAGCCGAGCACGCTTTCGTGGGCCTCGATGTTGCCGGACAGCACCAGGGTGCCGGTGCCGTTGCGGCCTTCGAGCCAGTCCAGCAGGGGGCGCCACTGGGTGGCGGCGAGCGCGATCAGGGCGAGAATAGTGCCCAGAATGAGGATTTTTTTCCGTGGTGCGAGCGCCATGGCTAACTCCCTCGGGTGCCGGCCGTGGGGCGGCCGTGAGCGGGAAAACCGGTATTACTCTATTCCATCCGTCTGACGGCGGCTTGAGGCCTTGGTTCGCGCCGCCCCTACTGCTCGATCGGGCGCGGATGGGGGGAATTGAGAGGCGCCGCCATGCCCAGCCGGCCCAGCGCTTCCACCGAGTTCAGGGCGTGGTCCGGCCTCAGGGCGGTCAACGCGGCCAGGTCGCCGTAGCCCCAGCCCACGGCAGCGAAGGCCAGGCCGGCGGATCGGGCCGCCTCCAGGTCGGTGGCCTGGTCGCCCACGTACAGGGCCTGGTGGGGCGCGACCCCGGCCCGGCGTAGCGCCCGCGATAGGCGGCGACGCTTGCCGAGGATCGAGGCGCCGCATTCGTAGTGCTGGAACAGCCCGGCAAGGCCGGGGCCGAGGATGGCGCGCACGTTGTCCTCGGCGTTGGAGGTGACGATGCCCAGCGCCGTGCCGTCCTCGGCCAGTCGCCGGAGGGCGTCCGGAATGCCGGGAAAGAGCGGAATCCGTTCCGGGCTGCGGCGCATCAGGGCGAGGAAGCTGCGGGCGACGAAGGGCAGCTTCCAGCGCGGCATGCCCACCCGGGCCATCATCTGCCGGGCATCCAGGTGGCGCAGGGCCGGCACCTCGGCCGGGTCGATGCGGGCGAAGCGGTGCCGGTCGGCAATCTGGTTGAAGACCGCGACGAAGAAGGGCAGGGAATCGGCCAGGGTGCCGTCGAAGTCGAACAGGACGAGGCGATAGGTCATGACTGTCGGGGGCGTGCCGCTTTTTTCAGCGCGCCGTCATGTGCATGAGGCAAAAGGAAGAATCGGGATTGTCCACAGGCTTGTCCACCAAAACTGGGGACAGCCGCCGGAATCAGCCCTGTCGCGCCAGGTCCAGAGCCGCCGCGATGGCGGCGCGGGCCTGGGGACTGTTGCGCCAGCAGGAGGAGCCAGTGAGGTGGGCGCCCCGGGCCAGGATTTCGTCGGCATCGGCGGTGGACAGGGCGGCCAGGGAGTCGTAGCCCATCTGCTCGAAGCGGGCGACCACGGTGGGGCCAATTCCTTTCAAAGCCAGAAGGGCGGCACGTTCGGCGGCGGGGAAGGGCATGGCGATGGAATCGATTTGAAGGCGAAGCCCGGACCTTAACGAAAAACGCCCCATCCCGGAAATTTTGCCAGGCTGGGGCGTTGGTTCGGGGGGCGGATCAGAACGCCATGCGGTAGCCCAGGGAGGCCCCCCAGGAAGCATCGCCGCCAGAGGTAGCGGCGGTGGCGCTGAGGTTGATGAGGGAGGACTTGCCGATGCGGTGGTCCAGGTCCACCAGCAGGCGGGTCCAGTTTTGTTTCGCTTTTTGCCCGGGCACCGTGAAATTCCACAGTCCGATCACTTCGCTCGACGTGCCGCTCAAGGTTTCGTCGATGCGATGGATGGCTTCGGCGGCGACGCGCAGGTCGGTGCTTGCCGCCAGCGGCGTGTTGGTCGCTAGACCGAGGCGAAGATCCTGGCTGCGCTGGGTGGTGGCGGCGAAGCGGGCCGGGAAGCCGCCGCCCGTTTCGGTGTAGCGGTCCAGCCGGGTATCCATCCAGGTGTAGGCGGCGTAGGGCGAAAAGCGGGTGGTGGCCAGGGCGAAGGCATCCTTCCAGTCGGTACGCAGGCGCAGGGAAGTGGAGGTGGCGTCCGATGTGCCGCGGGAGGTATCGATGGCGGCGCCGTTTTGATAGTTGCGTCGCAGGTTGGCAGCGAAGCGGCCGTAGTAGCCGAGTAGGCTGACCTCGATGCCGCGCCCCAGGTTCGAGGCCACTTCGGCCAACACGTACTGGCCGTTGTAGCGGGCGCCGCCGCCCAGGCTCCAGCCCTGGCGCGCCCAGGCCTGGCCGACGCCGATACCGAGGCGGGTGGCGCCGATGTCCTTGCAGACCCCGGCCTCCGCCAGGTTCATGGAACTGTTGGAAGCGTTGTGGTGGGCGGCATCGGTGGTGGCCCAGGCGCAGGCGCCATTTTGAATGACGGCCAGGCCGGAATCGAGCAGGGAGCGGTGATGGGCGCCGCCGAGCGCCAGGTTGTTGGCGGCGCTAACCGGGTGAGGGGTCTTGCTGGCGGCTTCGCGTAAGGTGGCGTTGTAGGCGTTGAGGTCGGATAGCAGCCCGCTGCCGATGGGGCTGATCCGGGCTAGCCAGGTGAGGGGAGATTCGTCGCTCGCCATACCCGCGCCGGCAATCACCGAGCCGTCCTGGTTGGTGGCCGTGGCGCGTTGCAATTGGGTCCCCGCCGGCACGCTGACACCGGCCCCGGCAAGCCACTGGGCGACCGACTGCATGCTGGTGGCCTGGGTCCAGCGAAAGGCCCTGGAGCCGCTTTCGCCGATGATGACCTTGCCGTCACCGGAGATCGCTGTCGCTTGGCTGGATAAGGCGCCGGGCAGGGTGCCCAAGGGATGGGCGACGTTGTCGGCGGTCGTCCAGTAGGTCGCTTGGGAACTGGCGGTGTCGGGGGCAAGGTTGCCCGCTACGATCGTGCCGTCCCAGGACATGCCGACGACCTTGTTGTCGGTGTAGCCTACCGGGAGGGCCAGCAGCGTGGCGTTGCCGGTAGGGCTCCCATCATCGCGCCAGACGAAGCCCCGCGCAGCGAACGCCGATGCATTGCCGGCGACGACGCGGCCGTTGGTGGAGACGGCAACGGCCTCGCTGACATCCATGCCTGGCAGCAGGGGGGCGACGGCTAGGCTCAGGTCTCGGGGTGGGGCGGAGCCGTCCCAGAGAACGGCACGCGTCAGGCTTCGTGCGTAGTTGGTGCTGCTGCCGGCGGTATAGCGGCCATCGGAAGACAGGCCAAGGGCGCGGCTATTGGGGTCGGTGCCTAGCGGGTCAAGGTCTTGAATGCTGTCGTTGTTCCAGCGCCATGCTCTGGTGACACCATCCACATAGGTTGTCCCGACGACTACCCTGCCGTCGGCGGATACGGCCGCAGCCTCGCTTTCCGTAGGCGGCAAAAGGGTGGGGCTGGTACCAAAATTGCGCCATAGCGTAGCCCTAGGGCTGTCAAACATGTCTGACGACGTGCCAACCAGCACCGATCCATCCCCGGACATTCCTGCTATGGAGGCGCCTGTGTAGTCCGGCGGGGGCGTGATCAGGCTGAAGCCGGCGGCGAAACAAGGTGTTCCGACCCAGGCCAAAAGAATAGCGATCCGAGTGGGGGTGCTCGTGAATCGTTTTTTGCTTTTCCCAAATGGCATAAGCGCCTCTTCTCCTTGCGAGAAAAAAGGGGCGTTTATAACCCTGGGTTTATGTCATTTCAATATGACAAAAGTCTGTAATTACCTTGGTTATATGGCGTTTGGCGGAGGTGACGAAAAAAGGGCATCCCCTGAAAAAATCAGGAAATGCCCATCAGGCGTCGATCTCAACCCGGCGTTGCCGGTTTGGGGTTAGATCACCCGGACCACATCCTCAAACGCCAGGCGCGGGCCGCGGGGGTAGTTGCCGGCGGGGTCGCCGTAGCCGATGTTGATGAGGAAGTTGGCTTTCCACTTGCCGTCGGGGAAGAAGGCGGCGTTGAGCTTGTCGGCGTCGAAGCCGGACATGGCACCACTATCGAGACCCAGGGCGCGGGCGGCCAGGATCAGATAGGCCCCTTGCAGGGTGCTGTTGCGGAAGGCGGTGGCCTGGGCCAGGTCGGCGTTGCCTTCGAACAGGGGCTTGGCGTCGTAGGCGCGGAACTGGGTGGGCAGCTCGTCGAAGAAGCGGGTGTCCCAGGCGACGATCACGGTCAGAGGGGCGGCCTGGGTCTTTTCCTGGTTGCCCGGCGACAGGGTCGGGATCAGCTTGGCCTTGGCTTCGGCCGAGCGCACGAAGACGAAGCGGGCCGGCTGGGTGTTCATGGAGGTGGGGCCCCACTTCAGGTTTTCGTGGAGCTGGCGGATGGTCTCGTCGCTGACCGGGCGATCGGAAAAACGGTTGAAGGTGCGGGCCTCGGTAAACAGCTGGGCCAAAGCGTTGTCGTTGAGCGGGGCGTGGGACATGGTGGGTCCTGTGGGTTGGAAGAGGGGAGAAGCGGGGCGTGGCGCGGGTAGCTGGGGCCGGGCAAGCGCAGCACTAGGGAAGCGGAGGGAAGCCGCCGGCTTCCCAGCGGGCTTGCAGAGCCTTGCCGCTGGCCATCGAATCGGTGATGAAATTCCACCAGATTACCGTTGGCTCGGGCAAGGGGGCGCCGCCCAGCAGCATCAGCCGGGCCGGGGCGTCGCTCGCCAGGGGCAACCGGTAGCCGCCGTCGCTGAGGTGGACCAGGGTACGGGCGGGCACGCTGAACGGTTCGCCCTGGGGGCCGGCCACGGTGATGCATCCTTCGGCCACGTACAGGGCCAACTGGTGTTCGGGTTCCACCGCCAGGGTGGTGCGGCCATCGAGGGCGATATCGGCGTAGGTGAGGGGCGTGTAGGTGTGCACCGGGGCCTCGTGCTCGTCGAGCCGGCCGGCGAGTAGGCGCACCGTGGCACCGTCTTTCTGCCAATGGGGCAGGCGCTCGGCGTCCACGTGCTCGAAGGCTGGGGCGATGCCGCGCTGCTCCGGAGGCAGGGCGACCCAGGCCTGGATACCGTGGCGCGGCCCCAGGGCGGCCACCGGGAATTCGCCGTGCACGATGCCGGCCCCGGCGGTCATCCAGTTGGCGGCGCCCGGGTGAATGCGCTGCACGGTACCGAGGGAATCCCGGTGGTCGATGGCGCCGGAAAACAGGTAGGTGACGGTCTGCAGCCCGGCGTGGGGGTGGGCGCCCACCGTGTCCGCAGGCGGGGTACCGTCGTCGGGTGCTCCGGCGGCATGGCCGAAGGGGCCGAAGTGGTCGAGGAACACGAAAGGCCCCACCCGGCGCAGTTCGCGCCGCGGCAGGGCGCGGTACACGGTGATGCCGGCCAGGGGCGCCTCCTTGGCCGGAAAGTGGGTGGCGACGCGGCGCTCGGCGCTTGTGGGGTGGGTCATGATCCGGCTCCTCGCCCCGTGGGGCATGGCATGGCGGAAGCGGCGGCGCAGCGCGGGAGCGCCGGCCGCCGGGGATGTGGGGTTCAGGCAGCGCTCTGGTAGCCGCCGTCGAACTTGCCGTCCCGATAATCTTGCATGGCCTGGTGCAACTCAGCCTCCTGGTTCATGACAAAGGGGCCGTACTGGGCGATCGGCTCGTTGAGCGGCGCACCGGCCAGCAGCAGCACCCGGGCCGGGCCGCCGGAGGCGGTGAACACCACGCCGTCGGTATCGGGCGAGTTGCCCAACAGGGCCATGCGCTGGGTCGGTACTTCCACCGGGGTGGTGACCTCGCAGCCGATGGTGATGGCGCCCCGGTAGACGTACAGGAAGGCATTGTGACCGGCCGGTACGGCCTGGGCGAAGCTGGCCCCTTCCGGCAGGTGGATGTCCAGGTAGAGGGGCTCGGTCACCGGCCGGGTCACCGCGCCAGCTACGCCGTGGCTGGACCCGGCGATGACGCGTACCGTGGCACCGGCCTCGGTGGTCAGCTCGGGGATCTTCTCGCTGGGGATGTCGCGATAGCCGGGCGTGGTCATCTTGTCCTTGGCGGCCAGGTTGATCCACAGCTGGAAGCCTTCCATCAGGCCGTCCTCCTGCTCGGGCAGCTCGGAGTGGATCAGGCCGCTGCCGGCGGTCATCCACTGCACTCCGCCGTTCTCCAGCAGGCCCTCGTGGCCGGCACTGTCGCGGTGGCGCATGCGCCCGGCGATCATGTAGGTGACGGTCTCGAAGCCCCGGTGGGGGTGGTCGGGAAAGCCCGCCAGGTAGTCGTCCGGGTTGTCGCTCTTGAAGGCGTCGAGCATCAGGAAGGGGTCGAGGCGGCGCTGCAGGGACTGGGTCAGCACCCGGGTCAGGCGCACCCCCGCCCCGTCGGAGGTGGCCATGCCGGCCACCAGGCGTTCGACCGGGCGGGGCTGGCTGACGCTTTCCCGGGCGCCGGTGCGGGTCGCGGTGGAATGATGAGTCATGGCGATCTCCTTTTACGAGGCAGGGGTGGTGCGGCTAAGGGTAGGTTCAGGCCAGGGCGGCGATTTCGTCGCGGGCCTGGGCAAAGGCGCGCTCGGCGGATTCCGGACCCATCGCCAGGCCCTCAGCGTAGACGAACTGGATGTCGGTCAGGCCGAGGAAACCCAGGGCGGTCTTGAGGAAGGGCACCTGGGAATCGGCCGGGGTGTCGCGATAGACGCCGCCGCGGGCCAGGGCCACGTACACCTTCTTGCCCTTGAGCAGGCCTTCCGGACCGTTGGCGGTGTACTGGAAGGTGACCTTGGCGCGGGCGATGGCGTCGATCCAGTTCTTGAGCTGCACCGGCACGCCGAAGTTGTACATCGGCACCCCCAGCACCACCGCGTCGGCGGCCTGGATTTCAGCGATCAGGGCATCGTCCAGGGCGACCCGGGCGGCCTGCTCGGGGGTGCGCTGCTCGGCCGGGGTGAACAGGGCCTGCAGGGCGGCTTCGTCGAGCACCGGATGGGGATTCTTGGCCAGATCGCGCAAGGTCACCGTAGCGGACGGGTTGCGAGCCTTGAGGGCGGCGACGATGTCGTCGGCAACCTTGGTCGAGTTGGCACCGGAGGAGCGGGCGCTGGCGTTGATTTGCAGGATGTTCATGGTGATTCTCCAAAAAGTTGAACCGGCTACGTCGGGTTTCCCGTGGGGTCGGGGTACGGACGGCGGGGGTGGTTTGGTGCGGCATCGCGTTGCATCTCGCTGTTGCCTGCCCGGGCCGTTGAGGTTGCCCGCTGTCGATGGACGTACTGTAGTTGTTCTGAATTCGCAGCAGAAGACCGAAAACCGGATAACATTGTTCCGTTTTTGAAACAATAAGTCCGGCCAAGGCCAGGAGGGGCCCATGAACGTCGATCCCAACGATCTGCTGCTGTTCGCCCGGGTGGCCGAGGCCGGCAGCTTCAGCCGCGCCGCTGAGCGGGCCGGTTTGCCCAAGTCCACCGTATCGCGGCGCATCGCCAGCCTGGAAGCAGAACTGGGCGAGCGCCTGCTGTTGCGCACCACGCGCAAGCTGGTGCTCACCGAGTTCGGCCTGTCCCTGCTCGACCACGCCCGTCAGGTGGCTGCCGAGGTGGAATCGGTCACCTCCCTGGTGCAGCACCGCATGGCCGAGCCGAGCGGCTGCCTGCGCGTCTCCATGCCCAACGACATCGCCAACACCATGCTCGGCACCGTGCTGGCCGAGTTCGTCGCCCGCTACCCGGCGGTGACCCTGGAGGTGGATTTGTCGCCGCGCCGGGTGGACCTGATCGCCGAGAACTTCGACCTGGCCATCCGCATGGGCACCCTGAGCGACGACGCCACCCTGGCGGCGCGGCGGGTCGGCGTGTTCTCCGCCGGCCTGTACGCCGCCCCCGGCTACCTGGCTGCCCGAGGCACTCCGGCAACGCCGGAAGACCTGCTGCAGCACGACGCCCTGTGCTTCTTCGGCCGGGGGGGCGGCGCGGCGGTGTGGCAGCTCAGCCGGGGCAAGGAAGTGTGGGAAAAAGTGCCCAACGCCCGGGTCACCGCCAACTCCCCGGAAACCCTGCTACGCCTGGCCCGGGACGGGCGCGGCATCGTCGCCGTGAGCAGCTACGCGGCAGAACCCTACGTGGATGGGGGCGAACTGGAGCGGGTGCTGCCCGACTGGTACCTGCCCCCCACCACCGCTTGGGCCGTCTTCCCCGGCCGCCGCCTGATGCCCACCCGCACCCGGGTGTTCCTCGACATGCTGGAGGCGGCGATGGTGGGGCGGCGGTAGGGGGGCTACCCTACTGACAGCTGGCCAAGGCTGGGGGAGTCGTGGGCCGATGGGCAGCGCGAAGCGGGGCGGTTCACGCTGATGGGCCATGTCGCACCGGTGTCCGCCCCGTGCGGGTGCGTGTCGCCGACGCTTCGGTGCTGGTAGATGCTAGGGGGCGGTTGCTTGGCCGCTATTCCAATAAAATGGCGTTTGCATTTTCGGGCAGGCCGTCCCCTCAGCCTGATTCGTGCATCACCTTGCTGCGAGAAGGCTGTTCCCAAGATGGATGGCCATATCGGTGCACCGTACGAAACAAAGAGAACGCTCGATGAGTATCCCCGGCCATCCCTTCTTCGGAACACGTTGCACTGTTTTTCGGCGTTTCTTGACTCCCGCCTGCCAGCCCGCTGCCCGTCTGGATCCGGCGGAACCGGGGCGGCGTGGTCTGGGGCGTCGCTACTTCCTGGCCGTTGTGCTGGGCGGCCTCCTGGGGGGACTTGGGGCCAGCGCTGCCGCAGCAACCCCGAACGATTCGGCCCGCTACAGTGAGATTGCGCGCTCGATCAAGGCCAACCGGCATCTGAGCGCCCATATGGTGATGGCCGTCGATGCCCGGACCATCAAGGCCGTCAGGCTGAGCGTTACGGCGCGGGATATTCCGGTCCTGGTTCAGATGCTGGGCGACCCGAACTATGGCGTGGCCTCGGCCGCGGCAGGTCTGCTCGTGACGCTGGGTGAAGACGCCGTTCCGGCGTTGCGTGCTGCCGCTCAGTCCAAGGCGTCTTCCGTGGCGAACCAGGCGCGGGATGCGCTGATGCTCCTGGAACGGTGCCGCAGCAATCCCCAAGGGACCAATCCCGACGTTTGCCCGGAAGTGTCTCCACCCGCCGCGCCCTGACTGCGCGAGGCTTGATCGGGGCGGCTTGGGTTCAAAACGGCGCCTTCGCCTCGAAGTCGAAGTCTTCGTAGGTGATGGGGTGGCGGAAGGCCAGTTCGCGGGCGTGGAGGAGCAGGCGCGGAGCCTGGTCGCGGCGTTCCGGCGGGGCGTAGAGGGTGTCGCCGAGGATGGGGTGGCCCAGGTGCTGGAGGTGTACACGCAGCTGGTGGGTGCGGCCGGTGACCGGCTCCAGCTCGACCCGGGTGGTGTCCTGGGTGGCGTCGTAGCCGAGCACCCGGTAGTGGGTCAGGGAGGGCTTGCCGGTGGCGTGATCGACGATATGCAGCGGGCGGTTGGGCCAATCGAGCACCAGGGGCAGGTCGATCTTGCCCTGCTCGGCGACGATGCGTCCGGCGACCACGGCCTCGTAGCGCTTATGCACCTTGCGCGACTGGAACAGGATGCTCAGCTGGCGTTGCATTTCCGCACCCCGCGCCAGCACCAGCAGGCCCGAGGTGTCCATGTCGAGCCGATGCACGATCAGGGCGTCGGCAAATTCCTTGTGCACCCGGGTGATCAGGCAATCGTGCTTGTCCTCGCCCCGGCCGGGCACCGACAGCAGGCCGGCGGGCTTGTTGACCACGAGCAGCGCCGCATCGGCATAGATCAAGTCGAGGCCGGTGTCGGGGGGCGGCGTGTAGCTGACGGGGGCTGGGGTGGCGTGCATGGGCGGTGGCAAAAAGGGCGAATGGGGGCGGTAACGGCAGGCGTGCTTACTGGTCTTGAGCGGTGCGGGCGTGAATCTAGTGCCGCAGAAAGGGTGATGCCTGGCGGCAGGACCATGGCTCGCCGCCGGATGACCGGGGCCGGGGATACGAACGGGCGAGGTTGTACCACAAAAACGCCGCCCCCTTGGCGCGCCCGCTGAGTGGGACGGCAAGGGGGCGGCATAATTTTTCGGCATCGGCCGGAACGCCACGTCTGGCGCGGTTCTCCAGGTCTATGCCTTGAAACCCCGCGCCAGTTCTTGTTCTCCGCGATGGTGTCGCGAAGATCAAGGACTGGCGCGGGGTTCCGGGGTGCGGCTTACAGCAGGTTCATCTTTTTCGCCGCTTCGCGCAGCTCACCGCGGAAGTTCGGGTGGGCGATGCCGATCAGGGCCTCGGCCCGTTGCTTGGCACTCTTGCCGCGCAGTTGGGCGACGCCGTACTCGGTGACCACGTAGTTGATGTCGTTCTTGCTGGTGGTCAGGTGGGTGCCCGGGGAAAGGGTCGGGACGATGCGCGAAATGGTGTCGTCCTTGGCGGTGGAGGGCACCACGATGAAGGCCTTGCCGTCGCGGGAGCGGTTGGCGGCGCGTACGAAGTCGGCCTGGCCGCCGGTGCCGGAGTAGGGGGCGAAGCCCAGGCTCTCGGAGCCGCATTGGCCGAGCAAATCGACCTGCATGGTGGCGTTGATGGCGATCAGCTTGTCGTTCTTGGCGGCGATGTAGGGGTCGTTGGTGAATTCCACCGGATGCATTTCCAGGGCCGGGTTGCGGTCCATGAACTTGTACAGCTTGGCCGAACCGAGGGCGAAGGTGGCCACCGACTTGCCCGGCATGAAAGTCTTCTTTTTGTTGGTCACGGCCCCGGCTTCAATCAGGGTGAGGATGCCGTCGCCGATCATTTCGGTGTGAATGCCCAGGTCATGCTTGTGCTTGAGCTGCATCACCACCGCATCGGGGATGCCGCCATAGCCGATCTGCAGGGTCGAGCCGTCCTCGATCAGGTCGGCCACATACTTGCCGATGGCCTCCTGCACCGGACCGATGGTGGGCAGGCCCACTTCCAGCACCGGGTCGTTGCTCTCGACCAGACCGGTGACCTGGGAAATATGCACATAACAGTCGCCGTAGGCGAAGGGCACATTGGGGTTAACTTCGAGGACGATGGCCCGGGCCTTCTTCACCGCCGCCATGGTGTAGTCGGCGCCCAGGGACAGGGCGAAGTAGCCGTGCTCGTCCATGGGCGAGGCCATGGAAAACACCACGTCGGCCGGAGTCAGCCCGCGCTCGATCAGCTGGGGCAGTTCGGAGAAGTAGTGGGGAATGAAGTCGATCCAGCCCGCCTGGCCACCGGGACGGGTGGCGCCGCCGAAGAAGTAGGCGCTATGGCGCACGTTGTCCCGGGTTTCCGGGTCCAGGTAGCCGTATTTGCGCAGGGCCAGGATCTGGGAGACGGTTACGTCCCGGTAGTTGCGCCGGGCATCGGACAGGGCGGTGAGCAGCGCCGGCGGCTCACCGACCCCGGTGGGCACGACGATGGTGTCGCCGTTGCGGACGCACTCGATGGCGTCCGAAGGATTCATGCGCTTCTGCTGATACAAGGCCTGCACGTCCATTACTGTCTCCGTTTCGATTTCACTGGGAATTTTCGAGCCGGGCAACATTATACGCTGCCCATACGTGTGCGTATGGAATGGTTGGCATTGTCGCCTTGCAGTGAAAACAGCTTTCAGGCCAGGCGATGGATCATGGCAATGGCAGCGGTAAGCTGCGCTGCTGCAGCCGTTGGGGGCGGATGGCTCCTTCTGCCGAGTGAGGAAACCGTGTGCGGCGCCGTGGGCAGGAAGGAGGCAGGAAGGGGGCTGGACGATGCCCAAGGCTGAAAGCCTTACCGACGCAGGGAAGTCCAGACGAAAAAAAACCCAACCGGGAGCGGTTGGGTTTTTCAAGGTGGTGGAGGCGGGGGGGATCGAACCCCCGTCCGCAAGCCCTCTACAGGCAGTTCTACATACTTAGTCCGGTCTATTGGGTTTTAGCCGTGACGCGCCGGCCGAACAGGCTCGCTTCAGGCGATCCGCTAGGTTTTCGTGGTTGGCCATGCGGCAGAGCCGACCCTTATCTGATGTGAATGACTCTGCTGCCCCTTGCGGGGCCCGGCCCATCAGCGTGCCGGTGCAGAGCTCGCCGGGTTAAGCGGCGAGAGCGAAACGCTCGTCGTTGGCGTTTAGTTGTTTCCAGATGGATTTACGAGGTCACTGGTCCTCGGTATGCCCTGCTCTGCTTTGCAACCCACGTCGAAGCCAGGTCGCCCCCAGAAAACGCTGGCTGCTTACTGCTGCAGCCGTATTGGGTGATTCCCGCAGATGGAAATCAACGCTGATTCTAGCACGTTAGGCCGAAGATAGCGGCAATTTGCAAGGGGTGGGCGACCTGGTGGTCGGCGCCCCAGTCGTCCGGGTTGCCGCCGTCGCCGAGGTAGCCGTAGCACGCGGCAATGGTGCCCATTCCGGCGGCCTTGCCGGCAATGATGTCGCGCAGATCGTCACCCACGTACCAGGCGTCAAGCGGTTGTACGCCGACCTGTTGGCAGGCGAGGAGCAGGGGGTCCGGTGCCGGCTTGGGGCGAGGGGCCGTGTCGCCGGAAATGATGCAGGCGGCCCGCTGCTTCAGTTGGAGCGCTTCCATCAGGGGGAGGGTGAAGCGCTCATGCTTATTGGTGACGACGCCCCAGTGGACGCCTTGTGCTTCGAGCATGTCGAGCAGGGCGGCCATGCCGTCGAAAAGCCGGGTCTTGTGGCAGAGGGCGGCTGCGTAATGACTGAGAAAGCGGGTGCGGTAATGGTCGAAGCGGGAGTCATCGGCCGTCATGCCATAAGCGGCGAAAAGCAGACCGCGTGCGCCTTGGGAGGTATAGGGGCGCAGCACCTCGTCGTCGATTCGCGGCAACCCGTCTTCAACGCGCAGCCGGTTGGCGGCGGCACCCAGGTCTGGCGCAGTGTCCGCCAGGGTGCCGTCGAGATCGAATAGGACGAGGCCGGGACGGCGTTCAGCCATTTTTGCGCGTCCGCATCAGGTAATTGACCGCCGTGTCGGTGCCTAGGCTGTAGCGCTTGGTAAGCGGGTTGTAGCTCATCCCGATCAGTTCGGCGGGCTCCAGATCGCTTTCCCGGGCCCAGCGTGCCAGTTCCGAAGGGCGAATGAACTTGGCGTAGTCATGGGTGCCCTTGGGCAGCATGTTGAGAACGTATTCTGCACCGATGACCGCAAGGAGGTAGCTCTTGGGGTTGCGGTTAAGCGTGGAAAAAAATACCTGGCCACCGGGTTTGACCAGCCGGGCACAGGCTGCGATGGTCTGGGCCGGGTCGGGCACATGCTCCAGCATTTCCAGGCAGGTCACGATGTCGTAGGTCCCCGGGGATTCTTCGGCCAGGGCTTCGGCGGCAATCAGGCGGTAATCCACGTGTTTGCCAGATTCCAGCAAGTGCAGGCGGGCGACCCCGAGGGCTTTTTCGGACAGATCGATACCGGTAACGTCTGCGCCACGGGCCGCCATGCCTTCCGATAGCAAGCCGCCACCACAGCCGACATCGAGAACTTTTTTGCCAGCGAGGCCGGCGTTGCGCTCGATCCAGTCGAGGCGTAGTGGGTTGATGTCGTGGAGGGGCTTGAATTCGCTGTTCGGGTCCCACCAACGGTGGGCGAGGTCGCTGAATTTCTGCAGCTCGGCGGGATCGGCATTCATGGTCAAAAACTCGGTATTTTCAACGGAGAAAACTGGAAGGGGCTTAATGCAAATAAAAAAGCCCTGCTTGCGCAGGGCTTTTTTTGACCGCCAAGCGATTACTTGGTGCCGATCACTTCGATTTCAACGCGGCGATCGGGCTGCAGGCACTCGATGAGAGCCTTGGTCTTGGTGTTGCCCTTGCACTTGTCACCGGTCACGGGCTGCTTCTTGCCCTTGCCTTCGGTGTAAACGCGGTTGGCTTCAACACCCTTGCCGACCAGGTATTCCTTCACGGAAGCAGCGCGCTTCTCGGAAAGCTTCTGGTTGTAGGCGTCCTTGCCGATGCGGTCAGCGTGGCCGACAGCGATGATCACTTCCAGCTTGATCTGCTTGACCTTCTCAGCCAGCTCGTCGAGCTTGGCCTTGCCTTCCGGGCGGAGGGTGGACTTGTTGAAGTCGAACAGCGCGTCAGCGGAGAGGGTGATCTTTTCGCCGGTGGGCTTCACGCCGGTAGCGGCAGCGGGGGCGGCGGCGGTAGTCTTGGGCTCGCAGACTTCCTTGGGCAGGATGTCCTTGTCGCAAGCGCAACCGTTGGGGTCCTGAGCGGCAGCAGCCGGGGACCAGTAGCCAGTGCGCCAGCACTCGCCGAAGTTGTCACGGGCGACAACGTTACGTGCGTCGATAGCATAAACGCTGGTAGCAGCGGGGGCCTGGGCTTGAGCCTGGGCGGCAAAGCCAAAGCCAGCAACCAGAACCGCCACCAAGGAGTGTTTCGCGATTTTCTTCATGATCGATCCTCTTTTTTCGAAAAACCTGCCGGGGAGTCGGTTCGGGCGTCCCGTCCTGTTTGTACACCTGAGCGAGTGCGCACGGACCTAACCTTGAGTTTTATTCTGCCATACTTGCCCGATAACCCGCAACGAATCATCGCTGGCGTTGCTCAAGACCCCGTTTTTTACACAAAGTTCGCCGGCAACCCAGACGTGGCTGACATTTTCCCTGCCCAGAACATGCACAACATGCGATGCGGGATCAAAGCAGGGTAGGTGATCGCTGTTACCGATTTTTATCGCGCAGAGATCGGCTTCTTTACCGGTTTCGATAGAACCGAGTTTGTGCTCCAGTCCTAGTGCCCGAGCGCCTGCCAAAGTGGCGGCGCGCAGCGCATAGTGCACCGGCCAGCTATCAGCCCGGCCGCTGGTGCCCTTGGCCAATAGCGCGGCTAGGCGCATTTCTCCAAACATGTCGAGCCGATTGTTGCTGGCGCTGCCGTCGGTGCCGATGCCGACGTTGATGCCGGCGTCGGCCCAGGCTGTGCTGGCGGGCAGGCCGCTGGCCAACTTGAGGTTGGAGGCCGGGCAGTGGGCGACGGAACTGCCGTTGCGGGCCAGCAGTTCGATTTCGCCGGGGTCCAGGTGTACTGCGTGGACCGCGATCAGATTGGGGCCGAGCAGGCCGAGCCGGTGCAGGCGCTCCAGGGGGCGCAGGCCATATTGGGTGAGACTGGCGCTGATCTCCTGGCGTGTCTCGTGCACATGCATATGGATGGGGAGATTCAGCTGTTCCGCCAAGGTCAGGATACGTTCGAACGTGGTGTCGTTGACCGTGTAGGGGGCATGGGGAGCCAGGGTGAAGGACAGTAGTGCCTCGTCGCGCAGCTCGTCGCGCACCGCCAGTCCTTTGTTGAGATAGTCCTCGGCATCGTGGGCATAGGCATTGGGGAATTCGATCACCGTGATACCGATGGCCGCCCGCATGCCCAGCTTGAGCGCCGCCTGGGCGGTTTCCCGGGGAAAGAAATACATGTCGTTGAAGCAGGTGATGCCCCCTCTGAGCATTTCGGCGCAGGCCAACAGGGTGCCGTCATGAACAAATTCGGGGGAAACCAGGCGTGCTTCGGCGGGCCAGATATATTTTTCCAGCCATGTTTGCAGGGGCTGGTCGTCGGCATAGCCCTTGAGCAGGGACATGGCGGCATGGGTGTGCAGGTTGATCAGCCCGGGCATCAGGATGTGCTCAGGCAGCTCTTCGCTGTGTTGCGCTGAAAAACGTTGCAGCGCTTCTTCGCGGGGCAGTACGGCCAGGATTTTTCCGTTCTTGATCGCGACGGCATGGTCTTCGAGCACGACCCCCGCTGGCTCGATGGGGATGAGCCAGCGCGGCAGTAGGAGTGTGTCGATCGAGGTGTAATCCGGCGGGGAAGAGGCGGCCATGGGCGCAATCTCGCTGAGGGTGAGGGGGCCGGCGTGCCGGCTTTGGGGGGCGGCAGGTGATGGCCGCCGTGGCTCGGAAGTGCCGTGTATTTATCATATTCATCCGAGGGTATCCAATCGCCTCGCAGATCCACCGGGACGGGGGCTTGGGCTGGGCGGGGCTAAGGGCCGCGGCGTGGTCGGCATGCTAGAATCCAAAGTTTATTTGCTCAGGATGCCCTCATTGCAGGGCGGGAACCGAACGCATGGAACAATTCGCCAAGGAAACCCTACCGGTCAGTCTCGAAGACGAGATGCGGCGCTCCTACCTCGATTACGCCATGAGCGTGATCGTGGGACGCGCCCTGCCGGATGTGCGTGATGGCCTCAAGCCCGTGCATCGCCGTGTGCTGTTCGCCATGCACGAGCTGGGCAACGACTGGAACAAGGCTTACAAGAAGTCTGCCCGCGTGGTTGGCGACGTGATCGGTAAGTACCACCCTCACGGCGACACGGCGGTGTACGACACCATCGTGCGCATGGCCCAGGACTTTTCCCTGCGCTACATGCTCGTCGATGGCCAGGGCAACTTCGGCTCGGTAGACGGCGACAACGCCGCCGCCATGCGTTACACCGAAGTGCGCATGGCCCGTATCGGCCACGAACTACTCGCCGACATCGACAAGGAAACCGTCGACTTCGGCCCCAACTACGACGGTTCCGAGCAGGAACCCCTGATCCTGCCGGCCAAGATTCCCAACCTGCTGATCAACGGCTCGTCCGGCATTGCGGTGGGCATGGCCACCAACATCCCGCCCCACAACCTGTCCGAGGTGGTGGCCGGCTGCCTGGCGCTGCTGGAAAACCCCGCGCTGACGGTCGATGACCTGATCGAGTACATTCCGGCCCCCGATTTCCCCACCGCCGGCATCATCTACGGCATCAACGGGGTGCGCGAGGGTTACCACACCGGCCGTGGCCGGGTGGTGATGCGCGCCAAGACCCACGTTGAGGATCTGGAAAAGGGCGGCAAGCAGGCGATCATCGTCGACGAGCTGCCCTATCAGGTGAACAAGAAGACCCTGCTCGAAAAAATTGCCGAGCTGGTCAACGACAAGAAGATCGAAGGTATCTCCCATATTCAGGACGAGTCCGACAAGTCCGGCATGCGGGTGGTGATCGAGCTCAAGCGTGGCGAAATGCCCGAGGTGGTGCTCAACAACCTGTACAAGCAGACTCAGTTGCAGGACACCTTCGGCATGAACATGGTCGCCCTGGTGGACGGCCAGCCGCGCCTGCTCAACCTGAAGCAAATGCTGGAGTGCTTCCTCGCCCACCGGCGCGAGGTGGTGACCCGCCGCACCGTATTCGAACTGCGCAAGGCCCGGGAACGGGGTCACGTGCTCGAAGGCTTGGCGGTGGCCCTGTCCAACGTGGACGAGATCATCGCCCTGATCAAGGCGGCGCCGACACCGGCGGATGCCCGTCGCGCCCTGCTGGAGCGCACCTGGCGCAGCCCGGTGGTGGAAGAGATGCTGGCCCGCTCGGTGGCCGATGCCTCCCGGCCTGAAGGACTGGCGCCCGAATTCGGTCTGTCCGGTCAGGGCTACCGGCTGTCCGAAGCCCAGGCCCAGGCCATCCTGGAACTGCGCCTGCAACGCCTGACCGGCCTGGAGCAGGACAAGATCGTTGGCGAGTACCGGGAGGTGATGGCGACCATCGCCGACCTGCTCGACATCCTGGCCAAGCCGGCGCGCATCACCGCCATCATCGTCGAGGAACTGACCGCCATCCGCGCCCAGTTCGGCGACGGGGCCAAGGACAAGCGCCGCTCCGAGATCGTCACCTACGCCCAGGACCTGGGTATCGAGGATCTGATTACGCCCCAGGACATGGTCGTGACCCTGTCCCATACCGGCTACATCAAGTCCCAGCCGCTCACTGACTACCGTGCCCAGCGCCGCGGCGGTCGAGGCAAGCAGGCGGCCTCGATCAAGGACGACGATTTCGTCGATCACCTGTTCGTCGCCAACACCCACGACTACATCCTGTGCTTCTCCAACCGGGGCCGGGTGTACTGGCTCAAGGTCTATGAAGTGCCCCAGGGCAGCCGCACCAGCCGTGGCAAGCCGATCGTGAACATGTTCCCGATGGAAGAGGGCGAGAAGATCAACGCCATCCTGCCGGTGAAGGAGTTCGCCGAGGATCGCTACATCTTCATGTGCACCGTCCAGGGCACCGTCAAGAAGACCCCCTTGTCCGACTTCTCCAACCCGCGCAAGGCCGGCATCATCGCCGTGGCCCTGGATGAAGGCGACTACCTGATCGGTGCCGAACTGACCAACGGCCAGAACGACATCATGCTGGTGTCCGATGGCGGCAAGGCGGTGTGGTTCGACGAGGAGGATGTCCGTCCCATGGGCCGCAACGCCCGCGGCGTGCGCGGCATGAAACTCCAGGAAGGCCAGCGGGTCATCTCCTTGCTGGTGGCCGAGAACGAAACCCAGACCGTACTGATCGCCACCGAAAACGGCTATGGCAAGCGTACCGCCCTGTCCGAGTTCCGCCACTCCGGTCGCGGCACCCAGGGCGTGATTGCCATCCAGCAGTCCGAGCGCAACGGCATCGTGGTCGGTGCCAAGCTGGTGGTGGAGTCTGACGAGGTGATGCTGATCACCACCGGTGGTGTGCTGATTCGCACCCGGGTGGCCGAAATCCGTGAATTGGGCCGCGCCACTCAAGGCGTAACCCTGATTTCCCTGGATCAGGGCGAAAAACTGGCCGGCCTGGAAAAGGTTGTGGAAACCGAAGGTTTGAACACGGGCGAAGGCGACGACCTGGAGGGTGAGGTCGACACTGACGCTGATGGCGAGGTGAGCGAAGAATGACCGTCGAGCAACAGTCCTACGACCGCGTCTGGAACTTCAGCGCAGGTCCCGGCGCCCTGCCTCAGCCGGTGCTGGAGCAGGTGCGTGACGAACTGCTCAACTGGCACGGCGCCGGCATGGGCATCATGGAAATGAGCCACCGCGGCAAGGAGTTCATGTCGGTGCTCGAACAGACCGAGGCTGACCTGCGCGCGTTGATGGGTATTCCCGCCAACTACAAGGTGCTCTTCCTGCAGGGCGGCGCTACCCAGCAGTTCGCCGAGATTCCCCTCAACCTGCTCGCTGGCCGTTCCGCCGATCACTTGGTTACCGGCTCCTGGTCGAAGAAAGCCTATAAAGAAGCTCAGCGAGTCGCCTCCCAGGCTGGCGGCAGTGCACGCCTAGCGGGCAGCAGCGAAGCCGGCGGCTTCGTTGGTCTGCCGGCAGCGGGAACACTCGATTTCGACCCGAAGGCCGCCTACTTCCACCTGTGCACCAACGAGACCATCCATGGTGTCGAAGTGTTTGATGATGCCTTGATCGATGCAGTGCCGGCCGGAGTGCCGGTCGTGGCCGACATGTCGTCCCACATTCTGTCGCGGCCCATGGACGTGAGCCGTTATGGCCTGATCTACGCCGGTGCACAAAAGAACATCGGCCCATCCGGCATCACCCTGGTGATCGTCCGCGATGACTTGCTTGGCCACGCGCCGGCGACCCTGCCGACGGTGATGGATTACAAGGTGATGGCCGACAACGACTCCATGCTCAATACGCCGCCCACCTTCGCCATCTACATTGCCGGCCTGGTCTTCCAGTGGCTCAAGGGCCTGGGCGGTCTGGCCGCTATGGAGGCCCGCAATGCCGAGAAGGCAGGATTGCTCTACGACTTCATCGACGCCAGCGGCGGCTTCTACCGCAACCCGGTGGAAAAATCGGCGCGCTCGCGCATGAATGTGCCCTTCGTGCTCACCGACGCTGCCCTCGACGCCGACTTCCTGGCCGGTGCCAAGGCGGCCGGCCTTTCCGGCCTGAAGGGCCATAAGTCGGTGGGTGGCATGCGCGCCTCCCTGTACAACGCCACTCCGGTGGAAGGGGTGAAGGCGCTCATCGACTACATGCGCGACTTCCAGGCGCGCCGCGGTTGAGGCTCCCGGTCATGAACGACGATCTGCAAAAGGAACTCGGCACGGTACGCAGCGAAATCGACGCCATCGACGCCGACTTGCTCGATCTGCTCAACCGTCGCGCCAAGTGCGCCCAGAAGGTAGGCGAAATCAAGGGCCGCTACGGCGATGCTGGCCACATTTACCGCCCGGAGCGGGAGGCCCAGGTGCTGCGCCGCATCCAGGAGACCAACCCGGGGCCGCTTTCCAACGAGAGTGTCACCTGGTTTTTCCGTGAGGTAATGTCGGCCTGTCTGTCCCTGGAACAACCGCTCGGCATCGCTTTTCTCGGCCCTCTGGGTACCTTCTCCGAGCAGGCGGCCGTCAAGCATTTTGGCCACGCCGCCCGGCTGTTGCCCCAGTCGTCGATCGATGATGTGTTCCGCGACGTCGAAGCCGGTCATGCCGATTACGCCGTGGTGCCGGTGGAAAATTCCACCGAAGGCGCCGTGGGCCGCACCCTGGACATGCTGCTCGGCACATCCCTGAAGATCTGCGGCGAGGTGGTTCTGCGCATTCATCAGCACCTGCTGTGCAAGGAAACCGATCTGGCCACCGTCACCAAGGTGGTTTCCCACGCCCAGTCCCTGGCCCAGTGCCACGAATGGCTCAACCGCAACCTGCCAGGCGTGCCACGTATTTCCGTCGGCAGTAACGCCCAGGCCGCCCAGTTGGCGGCTTCCGAACCCGGCACAGCGGCCATTGCCGGCGAGGCGGCGGCCGACCGCTACCAGCTGCCCAAGCTGGCCGCCAACATCGAGGATGAGCCGAACAACACCACTCGCTTCCTGGTGCTCGGCCGCCACGATGCCGGTCCGTCGGGGCGCGACAAGACGTCCCTGATCGTGTCCACGCCCAACCGTTCCGGGGCTCTTGCCGATCTGCTGTCGCCCTTCTCCGACGCGGGGGTTTCCATGAGTCGTCTGGAATCCCGTCCGGCCCGCCATGCCCTGTGGGAGTACGTCTTCTACGTGGATGTGGAAGGCCATCGCGACGATCCCGGTGTGGCCAGTGCCCTGCGGCAATTGGAGGCGCGGGCCGGCTACCTGAAGCTGCTCGGCTCCTACCCCGCCGCGGTGTACTGAAGCCGCGGCGGCCATCGCGGAAGGAGCGTTGCCTGGAGTAGGGAACCGGGTTCGCCTTTTCCCCCGTCTTGCCAAAGGACCATCATGGATCTCGTCGACCAGGCGCTGCCCTACGTCCGGGCCATTTCCCCCTACCAACCGGGTAAGCCGATTGCCGAGCTGGCGAGGGAAACGGGCATTCCGGAAGCCCATATCGTCAAGCTCGCTTCCAACGAAAATCCCCTAGGCATGAGCCCCAAGGCCCGGTCGGCGATGCTTGCGGCCACGGCCGACCTGGAGCGCTACCCGGACGGCAGCGGTTTCACGCTGAAGGCGGTGCTCGCCGAACGTTATGGCATTGCCCAGGAGCGCATTGCCCTGGGCAATGGCTCCAACGAGTTGTTCGAACTGGTGGCTCGTGTGTTCCTCGCTCCAGGTCGCTCCGCCGTATTCTCACGCCACGCCTTCGCCGTCTATCCTCTGGCTACCCTGGCGGCCGGTGGCACGTGCATCGAGGTGCCGGCCAAGGACTATGGTCACGACCTCGACGCCATGGCGGCGGCAATTGCGCCGGATACCCGCGTCGTCTTCGTTGCCAACCCCAATAACCCCACTGGCACCTTCCTGCCCCGTGCCGAGCTCCATGCCTTTCTGACCAAACTGCCGACAGACGTGCTGGTGGTGCTCGACGAGGCCTATAACGAGTATCTTCCCCCCGAACTGCGGGGTGAAACCGTAGCCTGGTTGGAGGAGTTCCCCAATCTGTTGATCACCCGCACGCTGTCGAAGATCTACGGACTGGCCGGGCTACGGGTTGGCTATGGCCTGGGATCGGCTGTGGTGGTGGACCTGCTCAACCGGATGCGCCAGCCGTTCAATGTGAACAGTCTGGCCCTGGCGGCTGCCGTGGGTGCTCTGGATGACCACGCTTTCGTCGCCGAGAGCTACGCGATGAACCGTAGTGGCCTGGAACAGTTGGTGGCGGGTCTCAAGCATTTCGGCCTGGGGCACATTCCGTCCTATGCCAATTTCGTCACCTTCAAGGTGGGCGATGCGGCAGCGGTGAACCAAAAATTGCTGCAACAGGGGGTGATCGTGCGCCCCATCGCCAGCTACGGCATGCCCGAATGGCTGCGGGTGACGGTCGGCTCCGAGCCGGAGAATGCCCGCTTCCTGGCTGCCCTGGACAAGGCGCTGTAGGACTGCAATGGCTGATTTCTTTCGCTTGAACAAGGTACTGATCTTCGGCGTTGGCCTGATTGGCGGCTCCTTTGCCGCCGCGCTCAAGGCTGCTGGGGCGGTTGATGAAGTGGTGGGCTTCGGCCGTTCCCTGCCGGGGTTGGAAGAGGCGCTGCGCCTGGGGCTGATCGATCGCATTGGCGAGTCGGTCGCCGCCGAGGCGCCGGATGCTGACCTGGTATTGCTCGCCACCCCGGTGGGCGGCATGGCTGTTCTTATGCAAGCTTTGGCCCCCCATCTCGGTCCGCAGACCATCGTTACCGATGGCGGCAGCACCAAGCACGACGTGGTGGCCAACGCCTATGCCGCCTTCGGTGAGCGGGTCGGCCAGTTCGTTCCGGCCCACCCTATTGCCGGAGCCGAGAACAGTGGCCCGGCAGCGGCGCGGGCCGATCTGTACCGGGATCGCAAGGTGGTAGTGACCCCCCTGCCGGAAAACTCGTCAGTTGCCGTAGCCCGGGTGTGCGACGCCTGGCGGGCCTGCGGCGCGGTGCTGCATACCTTGACTCCGGCCGACCACGACCGGGTCTTTGCTGCGGTTTCCCACTTGCCACACCTGTTGTCCTTCGCCCTGGTCCACGACCTGGCGGTGCGGGACGACCGGGACATGTTCTTCACCTTTGCCGCCTCGGGTTTCCGCGACTTCACCCGCATCGCTGCCAGCCATCCGGAAATGTGGCGCGACATCTGTCTGGCCAACCGGGCGGCCTTGCTCGACGAGCTGGATCGCTACACCGCCCAGCTCGCCACCCTGCGCGAGGCCCTGGCCAGCGGCGACGGCGCCGCATTGGAGGCCGCCTTCGATTCGGCTCGCACGGCGCGCCGCGCCTGGGCCGAGGGCAAGCTGGTCTGAGCCTACCGGCGCTATCACCTCCATTCTTTTCGATTTTTACCGTCAGGACCCCATGGAATTCCTTGATCTGCCCAGCCTGTTGTCTTCTTCCGGTACCGTGCGCCTGCCCGGCTCGAAGAGCCTGTCCAATCGGATCTTGCTGCTGGCGGCCCTGGCCGACGGCGAGACCGAGGTGCGCGACCTGCTCGAATCCGACGACACGGCCCGCATGCTCGAAGCCTTGGAGGCCCTGGGCGTGCTGGTCACCCGGCTCGGCCACCATGCCTATCGGGTCAAGGGCATCGGTGGCGAGGGGGCGTTCAACGGCTTCCCCAACAAGCAACTGGAGTTGTTCCTAGGCAACGCCGGCACCGCTTTCCGCCCCTTGACCGCAGCCCTGGCCCTGGCCGGTGGCGAGTATGTGCTGAAAGGCGTACCGCGCATGCACGAGCGGCCGATCGGCGACCTGGTGGATGGCCTGCGCCAGCTCGGTGCCCGCATCGATTACCTGGAAAATCCCGGCTTCCCGCCCTTGGCGATCCACGCACCGGCGATCAGCGACGTTGCGACGGTGTCGGTGCGTGGTGACGTTTCGAGCCAGTTTCTCACCGGTTTGCTGATGGCCTTGCCCTTGCTCGACCGGCAAGTGACGGTAGTGGTGGAAGGGGAGCTAATTTCCAAGCCTTACATCGAGATCACCTTGGCCGCCATGGCCCGCTTCGGCGTTACCGTGCAGCGCGAAGGCTGGGAGCGCTTCACCGTGGCCGCCGGGGCCCGCTACCACAGCCCGGGGATTATCTATGTGGAGGGGGACGCTTCGTCGGCTTCCTACTTCCTGGCCGCCGGCCTGATCGGCGGTGGCCCGGTGCGCGTCGAGGGCGTTGGTCGGGACTCGGTCCAGGGCGACGTGGCCTTTGCCGAGGCGCTGGCCAAGATGGGGGCACGCATCGACATGGGCGACAACTGGATCGAGGCGAGCCGCCCCGAGGGGGGGCGCATCCTGGCGGTGAACATGGATTGCAACCACATTCCGGATGCCGCCATGACCCTGGCGGTGGTGGCTCTCTTTGCCGACGGCACCACTACCCTGTCCAACATCGCCAGTTGGCGGGTCAAGGAAACCGACCGCATCGCCGCCATGGCCATCGAGCTACGCAAGCTTGGCGCCGAGGTGGAAGAGGGTGCCGACTACCTGCGCGTCACCCCGGTGCCGCGTCTGCAACCGGCATCAATCGCGACCTACGACGATCACCGCATGGCGATGTGCTTCTCCCTGGCGGCCTTTGCCACGCCGCTGCGCATCCTCGATCCGGGGTGTACGGCCAAGACCTTCCCGGACTATTTCGAGCGTCTCGCCGAAGTGGCCGTCGTAGCGCCGGTGATTGCCATCGATGGCCCTTCCGCCTCCGGTAAGGGCACTGTGGCTGCGCGCGTGGCCGCTGCCCTGGGCTGGGATTATCTGGACTCCGGTGCCCTGTACCGGCTGACCGCCCTGGCAGCACAGAAGGCCGGCGTGGCCTGGGACGACGAAGCAGGTGTGGCGGCCTTGGCGGCCAGTCTGGATGTGAGCTTTGCTGAAGGCGAGGTTTGTCTGGCAGGGGAGGACGTGGGCGATGCCATTCGCAGTGAGGATATCTCTGGAGGGGCGTCTGCCGTGGCAGCCCTGCCCGCTGTACGCGAAGCGTTGCTCTTCCGTCAGCGGGCTTTTCGTGTTGCTCCCGGGTTAGTGGCAGATGGCCGGGACATGGGCTCGGTGGTCTTTCCGGATGCTCGGGTGAAGGTGTTTCTTACTGCCAGCGCCGAGGTACGGGCGGAGCGCCGTTATAAGCAGTTGATCGAAAAAGGATTCTCTGCTAGCCTTGATAAGATTTTGCAGGAGCTTCGTACGCGGGACGAGCGCGATAGTCAGCGCGCCGTGGCGCCGCTCCAGCAAAACGTGGATGCACAGTTGCTTGAGACTTCTAACCTGACCATCGAACAAGCGGTGGCGCAGGTATTGGCCTGGCAGCAGGCCTGCGGCGCGGATTCCTGATTTTCAGGGCGCCCGTCTCGGTTTCCGCATCCACGGGGTGCTCGATGGGTCGAGCCGACCGGTTCTCCGGTCGGCTTTGTCTTCATGGGCCCCAGGGGCCGATTCCGCAGGTCTTCCCCGGCTCCGGGGAGCGGATCGGTAGTGGTTCAACTTAACCCCGTCACGGTATGTGACACTGGAAATTCCTCATGTCTGAAACCCTCACCATGGAAAGCTTTGCCCAGCTCTTCGAAGAGAGCCTTGCCCGTCAGGAAATGCGTCAGGGCGAGGTCATCACCGCCGAAGTGGTGCGCGTCGACCAGAACTTCGTGGTCGTTAACGCCGGACTGAAGTCCGAAAGCTATGTTCCTGTCGTCGAATTCCTCAACGACCAGGGCGAACTGGAAGTTGCCCCTGGCGATTTCGTGCAGGTTGCCATCGAACAGCTCGAAGACGGCTTCGGTGAAACCCGCCTCTCCCGCGATCGCGCCAAGCGCATCGCCGCATGGAATAAGCTGGACGCCGCCCTCAATGACGGCACCCTGGTGGCTGGTACCATCACTGGCAAGGTCAAGGGCGGCCTGACCGTCATGGTCAACGGCGTGCGCGCCTTCCTGCCCGGCTCCCTGGTGGACATGCGTCCGGTCAAGGACACCACGCCGTACGAAGGCAAGACCCTCGACTTCAAGGTCATCAAGCTCGACCGCAAGCGCAACAACGTGGTGCTGTCCCGCCGTGCCGTGCTCGAAGAGACCATGGGCGAAGAGCGCCAGAAGCTCCTTGAGAATCTCAAGGAAGGCACCGTCGTCAAGGGCATCGTCAAGAACATCACCGACTACGGCGCGTTCGTGGATCTGGGCGGCATCGATGGCCTGCTGCACATCACCGATCTGGCCTGGCGTCGTGTCCGTCACCCGTCCGAAGTTCTCACCGTGGGCGACGAAGTTACCGCCAAGGTGCTCAAGTTCGACCAGGAGAAGAACCGTGTCTCCCTGGGCCTGAAGCAACTGGGCGAGGATCCGTGGGTGGGCATCTCCCGTCGCTACCCGTCCGGTACCCGTCTGTTCGGCAAGGTCACGAACATCACCGACTACGGCGCGTTCGTGGAAATCGAATCCGGTATCGAAGGCCTGGTGCACGTCTCCGAAATGGACTGGACCAACAAGAACATCCACCCGACCAAGGTCGTCCAGCTGGGCGACGAGGTCGAAGTGATGATCCTCGAAATCGACGAAGACCGCCGCCGTATCTCCCTGGGTATGAAGCAGTGCATGGCCAACCCCTGGGATGATTTCGCCATCAATTTCAAGAAGGGCGACAAGGTCAAGGGCGCCATCAAGTCGATCACCGACTTTGGCGTGTTCATCGGTCTGCCTGGCGGTATCGACGGCCTGGTGCACCTCTCCGACCTGTCCTGGACCACCACCGGCGAAGACGCGATCCGCTCCTTCAAGAAGGGCGACGAAGTGGAAGCCATGGTGCTGGCCATCGACGTGGAGAAGGAGCGTATCTCCCTGGGCGTCAAGCAGCTCGAAGGCGATCCGTTCACCTCCTTCATCGCCACCCACGAGAAGAATTCCGTGGTCAAGGGCACCGTGAAGAGCGTGGATGCCAAGGGCGCCGTGGTTGCCCTGTCCGAGGAAGTGGAAGGCTACCTGCGTGCTTCCGAATTCTCCCGCGATCGCATCGAGGATCTGTCCTCCGTGCTGAAGGTGGGCGAAGAGGTGGACGCCATGATCGTGAACGTGGATCGCAAGTCCCGTCAGATCAACCTTTCCATCAAGGCCAAGGATAACGCCGAACAACACGAAGCGCTGCAGAAGATTGCTTCCGAAGGTTCCGGCGCGGCAGGCACCACCAACCTGGGTGCCCTGCTCAAGGCCAAGCTGAACCAGCAAGGCTGATCCCGGTTGGTCCGGCTGCGCCGCTCTGGCGGCGTGGTCGGGCCGGCATGGCTATACCATGTTGCTTCATGACCCTGCCATGACCAAATCCGAGCTCATCGCCCGGCTCGCGGCGCGTTTTCCGCAGCTGGTGGCGAAGGATGCCGATTTCGCGGTCAAGATGATTCTCGATGCCATGTCCGGAGCTTTGTCTCGGGGTGATCGTATCGAGATCCGTGGTTTCGGCAGCTTTTCGCTGAATTATCGGCCGCCTCGGGTGGGACGAAATCCCAAATCGGGGGACAAGGTGAGCGTCCCTGAGAAGTGGGTGCCTCACTTCAAGGCTGGCAAGGAGTTGAGGGAACGGGTCGATCTGACCGTCTGACTCTCTTCCCCTGTGGTAAATTCCGGGCGGCGAATTTTTTCGCTGCCCGTTTCTTTTGTATCGGCCGCACGGTGCGGGCGAATGTATTCGCGCACGCCGGGCTTGCTGCCTACAAGCCTCTGTCGCTATCCTGATCACCCCTTCTTGCGGCCTGATCCATGCGTATCGCCCTCTGGTTGTTTCGCTTCGCCGTATTTGTGCTCCTGCTTGGCTTTGCCATCAAGAATACGGAACCTGCCCAGCTGAAGTTCTTTTTTGGCACGGCCTGGAATGCGCCGTTGATCATGATCCTGCTGGCGTTCTTTGTTGCCGGTGTGCTCTTGTGCATGGCAGCGCTGGCAGGCGTGCTGTTTGGTTTCAAACGGGAGAACGGTCGGCTGCAGCGCCAGTTGGCCAGGATTACTTCCACTTCGAGTGGCGCGGCAACGCCTGTGCAGCCTCCCAGAGAGTTGTAATTCTCCATGCCTGAATTCCAGACTTGGCAGCTGCTGCTTTTTCCCCTTTTCTTTGGGCTGGGCTGGCTGGCAGCCCGCGTCGACATCAAGCAGGTGGTTCGGGAATCCCGCTCTTTGCCGGCCTCCTACTTCAAGGGGCTGAATTTCCTCCTCAACGAGGAGCCAGACAAAGCCATTGATGCATTCAATGAGGTTGTCCGGGTCGCTCCGGAAACGATCGAGTTGCATTTTGCCCTGGGTAGCCTATTCCGGCGCCGCGGCGAGCTTGAGCGTGCGATCCGTTTGCACCAATCATTGGTCGATCGTGAGTACCTGCCTGCCGATGTTGCCTGCCAGGCCTTGTCCGAGTTGGGCCAGGACTATATGAAGGCGGGCTTGTTGGATCGGGCGGAGGAAGTGTTCACGCGCTTGCGCGGTACCGCTCGGGATGAAGAAGCGCGTCGCGCCTTGCTGGAAATTTTCCAGTTGGAAAAAGATTGGGAGCGAGCCATCCAGATTGCCGGAGAAATGCCTGGCTTGGTCTCGCAAAAAGAAGTCGCGCATTACCATTGCGAGTTGGCAGAACGAGACATGGCCAATTCGCGGTGGGAGGATGCCCGTGCCCACTTGGAGACGGCTCTGACGCTTGATCGGGCGTGTGTCCGGGCAACTTTGTTGTGTGGCGACCTGCTGGCACGAGAGGGAAAGGATGCTGATGCAATTACCCTCTGGCAGCGTGTCGAGAACCAGAATCCGGTCTACCTTGCATTGGCCGCTCCCCGGCTGATGTCTGCCTATCAGCGACAGGGCTTGGTCGCGGATGGCTTGCATTTGTTGCGGGGCTATCAGGAGCGCTATCCCAGCCTGGACCTGCTCGATCATGTTTTTCGTTTTGTTTTGGAGCACGAAGGCGTCGCTTCCGCTCGGGCGCTGGCACGGGACGAACTGCAGCGCAACCCGACACTGCTCGGGCTTGACCGGTTCCTTGAGGCTCGTCTGCAAGAATTGGATGCCCAGGCCCGGGCCGATGCTGAATTGATGAAGTCGGTGGTTTCGGCCCATACGCGCCGCCATGCACGTAATCGTTGCACCGCGTGCGGTTTCAAGGCCCGTCAACATTATTGGCGCTGCCCGGCCTGCGGCGGCTGGGAGACCTACCCGCCACGCCGCGCTGAAGACATGGATTTTTCTGCCTGAGCTACGCGTAGGGTGCTCGGGCTATTTCTGGAATAGGGGATTGAGATGAAAGTTACTGTTGTTGGTACGGGCTATGTCGGTTTGGTGACCGGGACGTGTTTGGCTGAGGTGGGTAACGATGTGCTGTGTCTGGACGTGGACCCGGAAAAAATCCGCATCCTCAACGAAGGCGGTATTCCCATCTATGAGCCCGGCCTGCTCGACATGGTGAAACGCAATGTGGCCGCCGGTCGCCTGCACTTCACTACCGATGTGGATAAGGCGGTGCAGTTCGGTACGGTTCAGTTCATCGCTGTCGGCACCCCGCCTGACGAGGATGGCTCGGCGGACCTTCAGTACGTTACTGCGGCGGCCCGCAGCATTGGTCAGCGCATGACGGATTACAAGGTCATCGTGGACAAATCCACGGTTCCAGTTGGCACGGCGGATAAGGTGCGAGCTGCGGTGGCCGATGAGCTGCAAAAACGTGGTGTGGCAGTGCCCTATAGCGTTGTCTCCAATCCGGAATTCCTCAAAGAGGGCGCCGCGGTGGATGACTTCATGCGCCCGGATCGTATTGTCGTCGGTGCCGATGATGACCGCGCCATCAATCTGATGCGTGCGCTCTATGCGCCTTTCCAGCGCAACCATGAACGTCTCATCGTTATGGATGTGAAGAGCGCCGAGCTGACCAAATACGCGGCCAATGCCATGCTGGCTACCCGTATCAGTTTCATGAACGAGCTGGCCAATCTGGCCGAGCAGCTCGGAGCCGATATCGAAATGGTGCGCCAAGGGATTGGTTCCGACCCGCGCATCGGTTATCACTTCCTCTATCCGGGGTGCGGCTACGGTGGCTCCTGCTTCCCCAAGGATGTCAAAGCCCTGCTCAAGACCGCCAAGGATGCAGCCGGGATCGACCTCAAGGTGCTCAACGCCGTTGAAGAAGCCAACGACCAACAGAAGCACGTGTTGACGCGCAAGATCCAGGCGCGTTTCGGCGAAAACCTCACGGGCAAGCGTTTTGCCGTGTGGGGGCTGGCGTTCAAGCCCAATACCGACGACATGCGCGAAGCGCCATCTCGCGAATTGATTGCCGATTTGCTGGCTGCAGGGGCGACGGTGAGCGCCTATGACCCGGTGGCTGTCCATGAGGCCAAACGCATTTTCGGTGACGACGCGCGGATTGCACTGGTGGATAGCGCCAATGCAGCCCTGGAAGGCGCGGATGCCCTGGCCATCGTTACCGAATGGAAGGAATTCCGTAGCCCCGATTTCGATGCGCTCAAAGCGCGCCTCAAGTCGCCGGTGGTGTTCGATGGTCGCAATCTGTACGACCCGGCTTTCCCACGCAGTGTCGGTATCGAATATTTCCCTATCGGCCGCCTCTGAAGCCGGCTGAGTTTTCGTTTAGCGAGTCGTTTGATGCAAGGTCTTCCCGATTTCACGGCTACCCGCCTGTTGGTCGTTGGCGATGTGATGCTGGACCGATACTGGTTCGGCGATGTGTCGCGCATTTCTCCTGAAGCTCCGGTCCCGGTCGTCAAGGTCGAGCGTACCGAGGAGCGTCCCGGCGGGGCCGCCAACGTGGCACGTAATGCCGCTGCCCTGGGGGCAAGGGTCAGCCTGCTGTCTGTCGTCGGCGACGACGAGGCCGGCCGACGCCTGCAGGCCCTGATGGCAGAGGAGGGGGTCGTGGCCAGCTTGCATGCCGATGCGGCCATCGATACGACGGTCAAGCTACGGGTTATCGGCCGACAGCAACAACTGCTGCGCATCGACTTTGAAACCACGCCGTCGCATGAGGTGCTGCGTGCCAAACTGGCTGATTTTTCTCAGCGTTTGGCCGATGTGGATGCGGTCATCCTGTCCGACTACGGTAAAGGGGGGCTGGCACATATCGCCGAGATGATCGCGCTGGCACGTGCGGCCGGTAAAAAGGTATTGGTCGATCCCAAGGGGGATGATTACTCGAAATATGCCGGGGCGACAGTCTTGACGCCGAATCGCGCCGAGTTTCGCCAGGTGGCGGGTAGCTGGAAGAGTGAAGCGCAGCTGACGGAGAAAGCCCAGACCCTGCGCCAGGAGTTGGCATTGGAGGCGCTGCTGGTCACGCGCAGCGAAGAAGGCATGTCCTTGTTTAGCGCCGAGGGTGTGGTCCATCAGCCCGCTGTGGCCCGGGAAGTGTTCGATGTTTCGGGGGCGGGCGATACGGTGATCGCCACCCTGGCGGCCATGCTGGCCAGCGGCGCGGGCTGGGCCGAGGCGGTACGTGCCGCCAATTTGGCTGGTGGCATCGTGGTCGGGAAGCTTGGAACAGCGACTGTTACCCGGCAGGAATTGGATGCTGCGCTGACCGGCGCGGCTTAAGGAGGTTTGCATGTACACCATCGTCACCGGTGCTGCCGGGTTCGTCGGCGCCAATATCGTCAAGGCGCTCAACGAGCGGGGCGTCACCAATATTCTCGCCGTCGACAACCTGACCAAGGCCGACAAGTTCAAAAACCTGGTGGATTGCGAGATCGCCGACTACTTGGATAAGCATGAGTTCATTGAGCGGCTCCAAGCCGGTGATTTCGACGGCGACGTGGAGGCAATCTTCCACGAGGGCGCCTGCTCCGACACCATGGAGACCGATGGGCGCTACATGATGGAGAACAATTACCGTTACTCCACCATCCTGCTCGACTGGTGCCAGGATCAGGACGTCCAGTTCCTCTATGCTTCCAGCGCCGCCACCTACGGCGGCAGCAGCGTATTCCGCGAGGAGCGCCAGTACGAGGCGCCGCTCAACGTTTACGGTTATTCCAAATTCCTGTTCGACCAGGTCGTCCGCCGCCGTCTGCCCGATGCAGGTTCCCAGATCGTTGGTTTCCGCTACTTCAACGTGTACGGGCCCCGCGAGAATCATAAGGGGCGCATGGCCTCGGTGGCCTTCCATCACTTTCATCAGTACCGGGCAGACCAGAAGGTCAAGCTGTTCGAGGGCTCCCACGGCTACGGTCCGGGTGAGCAGCAGCGCGATTTCGTTTATGTCGGCGACGTGGCCAAGGTGAACCTGTGGTTCCTCGACCATCCGAACGTGTCGGGCATCTTCAACCTCGGCTCCGGCCGCGCCCAGTCGTTCAACGATGTGGCGGTGGCCTCGATCAACGGCGCTCGAGCCCTGGAGGGCCAAGCGGCCCTGTCTCTGGACGAACTCCGTGCCGCCGGAAAGATCGAATATGTTCCCTTCCCGGAACAACTGAAGGGCAAATACCAAGCCTTTACCCAGGCGGATCTGACCCGTCTGCGCGAGGCGGGCTACGATGCCCCCTTCGCTACCGTCGAGGAAGGTGTGGCCAATTACGTGAAATGGTTGAGCAGTCGTGTATAAGACCCTAGAGGATTTTGTCGGCAATACCCCCCTGGTGCGCCTGCAGCGCCTGCCAGGAGCCGAGATCGAGGCCCGCGGCAACGTCATCCTGGCCAAGCTGGAAGGCAACAACCCGGCCGGCTCGGTGAAGGACAGGCCGGCCTTGTCGATGATCGCCCGGGCCGAGAGCCGTGGCACGATCAAGCCCGGCGACACCCTGATCGAGGCTACCTCCGGTAACACCGGCATCGCCCTGGCCATGGCCGCCGCTATCCGCGGCTACCGCATGATCCTGATCATGCCGGAGAACCAGAGCCTGGAGCGGCGTCAGACCATGCGTGCCTATGGTGCCGAACTGGTCCTCACGCCCAAGGACGGCGGTATGGAACTGGCCCGGGACGTGGCCGAGAAGATGGTGGTCGAAGGCAAGGGGGTGATGCTCGACCAGTTCAGCAATCCGGACAACCCGGAAGCACATTTCCAGGGTACGGGGCCGGAAATCTGGCGCGATACCAATGGCCGTGTCACCCACTTCGTTTCCAGCATGGGGACCACCGGCACCATCATGGGCACCTCCCGCTATTTGAAAGCTCAGAATCCGTCGATCCAGATCGTCGGCTGCGAGCCGTCAGAGGGCTCGCAGATCCCCGGTATCCGCAAGTGGCCCGAGGCCTACCTGCCGAGCATTTATGAGCGCGCCCGAGTGGATCGGGTCGAGCCCGTATCGCAGGCCGAGGCCGAGGACATCACCCGACGCTTGGCGCGGGAAGAGGGCGTCTTTGCCGGGATTTCCTCCGGTGGGGCCTTGGCGGTTGCGCTGCGCATTGCTCGTGAGGTGGAAAACGCAACCATCGTGTCGATCATCTGCGACCGGGGTGACCGCTATCTGTCCACCGGTGTTTTCCCGGCCTAACGGCCAAGCGCGTAGCGATGAGAAACGCGTCTCCCCCGGTGCTGATTTTCGACATCGAGACCATCCCCGACGTGGGCGGCTATCGCCGCCTCCATGATCTTTCCGCTGACCTGTCCGACGACGAGGTTGCCGAACTGGCATTTGCCAAGCGCCGGGTCAGCCATGGCAATGATTTTTTGCCCCTGCACCTGCAGCGCGTGGTCACTATCTCTTGTGTGCTACGCTTGGGCAACGAATTCCGCGTCTGGTCCTTGTCTGAACCCGAACAGGGGGAGGGTGAGATTATCCAGCGCTTCTATGATGGCATCGAGAAGTTCACCCCTCAGATCGTTTCTTGGAACGGAGGTGGTTTTGATCTGCCGGTGCTGCACTACCGGGGCATGATCCATGGCGTTTCCGCTCCACGTTACTGGGATCTGGGTGATGGCGACTATGCTGATTCCCGGGATTTCAAGTGGAACAACTACATCAGTCGCTACCACACCCGGCACCTCGACTTGATGGATCTGCTGGCTCTCTACCAACCGCGGGCCAGTGCGCCTTTGGATGATTTGGCCAAGCTGATGGGCTTTCCCGGAAAGCTGGGCATGGATGGGGGCAAGGTGTGGGAGGCGTGGCAGGGTGGCAGGATTGGTGAAATCCGCGACTATTGCGAAACCGACGTGGTAAACACCTACTTGGTGTTCACCCAGTTCCGTTTGCTGCGGGGGGAAATCTCGCGGCAGACCCGGGACGAAGAGGTGGCTTTCGTCCGTGAGCAGTTGGCCTCCCTGGACAAGGTCCACTGGCAGGAATTCCTTGCAGCATGGCCAGTGTGAACGAGAAAGTTGCCCTAAACGCGAAATTGTTCTTGCGCAGTCGGAAAAGTCCGATATAATGCGCACCTCTTTAGGCGCGTAGCTCAGTTGGTTAGAGCACCACCTTGACATGGTGGGGGTCGTTGGTTCGAATCCAATCGTGCCTACCAGAATTTTTCAGGCGAGCTATTCATGTTCTTCCGAACTACCCGGCCCCAAACGTTTTGTTAACGGTCGAGTTCGCCTGAAAACCTGGTAGCAGGTTTAATGCAAGTACAAAAAAGCGCGGCCTAGACCGCGCTTTTTTTTTGCCGATTTTTTGAGTGAGGTCGGAAAGATGTCCAGCGCCGTGGTGAATGTGCAATTGCCCGATGGCTCCGTACGGAGCTTCGATAAACCCGTAAGCGTGGCCGATGTTGCGGCTTCCATTGGTGCTGGTCTGGCTCGTGCCGCGTTGGCCGGCAAGGTCGATGGGAAACTGGTGGATACTTCCTTTGTCATTGATCGTGATGCTGCTTTGGCGATCATCACCGACAAGGATGCGGATGGTCTGGAAGTTATTCGCCATTCAACCGCTCACCTGCTGGCTTACGCGGTCAAGGAACTGTTCCCCGCGGTGCAAGTGACCATCGGGCCGGTCATCGACAACGGCTTCTACTACGACTTCGCCTATACCCGGGCATTTACGCCCGAGGATCTGGATGCCATTGAGAAGAAGATGGCCGAGCTGGCCAAGCGCGATATTCCGGTCTCTCGGGAGGTCTGGTCGCGGGATGACGCAGTGAAGTTCTTCCTGTCCCTGGGAGAGAAGTACAAAGCGGAGCTGATTGGGGCGATTCCCGCCGATCAGGAGGTTTCCCTATACCGAGAGGGCGATTTCGTCGACCTGTGTCGCGGCCCCCACGTGCCCTCCACTGGCAAGCTCAAGGTCTTCAAGCTGATGAAGGTCGCTGGCGCCTACTGGCGTGGCGACTCCAAGAACGAGATGCTGCAGCGCATCTACGGTACGGCCTGGGCTAAGAAAGATGAGCAGGATGCCTACCTGCACATGCTGGAAGAGGCCGAAAAGCGGGATCACCGCCGCCTGGGTAAGCACTTGGATCTGTTCCACATGCAGGACGAGGCGCCGGGCATGGTGTTCTGGCACCCCAAGGGCTGGGCCATCTGGCAGGAAATCGAGCAGTACATGCGCAATGTGTATCGGGAAAACGGCTACCAGGAGATTCGTTGCCCGCAGATTCTTGATCGTTCCCTGTGGGAGAAGTCCGGCCACTGGGAGCACTACAAGAACAACATGTTCACCACCGAATCGGAAAAGCGCGACTACGCGATCAAACCGATGAACTGCCCGGGGCACGTACAGGTGTTCAATTCCGACCTGCGCTCCTACCGGGATCTGCCTCTGCGCTACGGTGAGTTCGGTTCCTGCCATCGCAACGAGCCCTCGGGTGCGCTGCACGGTCTGATGCGGGTGCGCGGCTTCGTCCAAGATGATGGTCATATCTTCTGCACCGAAGATCAGATCGAGGCTGAGGTGACGGCCTTTAATGCGCTGGTTAAAAAGGTATATGCCGACTTCGGCTTCCACCACGTGGCGGTCAAATTAGCGCTACGCCCGGATGGGCGTGTCGGTTCCGACGAGATTTGGGACAAGGCTGAGGATGCTCTGCGCGCCGGGCTCAAGGCCTCCGGCCTGGAGTGGGAGGAGTTGCCGGGCGAGGGGGCGTTCTATGGCCCGAAGATCGAATTCCACATCAAGGATGCCATCGGCCGCTCCTGGCAGTGCGGCACCATGCAGGTTGACTTTTCCATGCCTGGTCGCCTGGGGGCTGAGTACGTAGCGGCTGACAACAGCCGTAAGGTTCCGGTTATGCTTCATCGCGCCATCCTGGGTTCCCTGGAGCGCTTCATCGGTATTCTGGTGGAAAACTATGCCGGGGCGCTGCCGTTATGGCTGGCGCCGGTTCAGGCGGTAGTGTTGAATATTTCCGAAAAACAAGCCGATTACGCTGAAGAAGTGGTGAAAGCCCTGCGCCAGGCGGGCATCCGGGGTGAGGCGGATTTGCGGAATGAGAAAATTACCTATAAAATTCGCGAGCATAGCGTAAATCACCGCCAGCCCTATCAGCTCATCGTGGGTGATAAGGAAAAGGCGGAGCGCATGGTGGCCGTGCGAATTCGCGGTGGCCAGGATCTCGGGCAGTTGCCCTTGAGTGTTCTGGTGGAGCGTCTCCAGAAGGAGATTGCGGCGCGAAAAGGCACGGCTTAGTTTTTGTCCCCCGTTGATTGCGGGGGATGACTTTCGGAGCGAAAACCATAGCACTCAACAAGAGTCACCGCATCGGCCACGAGATCAATGTCCCGGAAATCCGGTTGATCGGCGAGGATGGGGAACAACTGGGCGTTGTAACGACCCGCAACGCAATGCAGATGGCCGATGAGGCTGGTCTTGAACTGGTGGAAATTGCCCCGCTGGCAAAGCCCCCTGTGTGCCGGATCATGGATTACGGCAAGTTCAAGTACCAGGAAGCTAAGAAGGCGCACGAGGCCAAGCTGAAGCAAAAGCAGGTGCAGGTGAAGGAAATCAAAATCCGTCCCGGCACCGACGAGAACGATTACCAGATCAAGCTGCGCAACATGATCCGCTTCCTCCAGGAGGAGGATAAGGTCAAGGTGACCTTGCGCTTCCGTGGTCGGGAAATGGCGCACCAGGAAATTGGTATGCGCCAGCTGGAACGATTCAAGGCCGACGTGGAGCCCTATGCCCAGGTCGAGCAGATGCCCAAGATGGAAGGGCGCCAGATGGTGATGATGCTGGCCCCGATCAAGAAGAAGCCGTAAGGCCCTTTGCGATCATGCAGGATTGGCCCCGGAACATTGGGGCCCATAAGTGCCTGATAGGCCGAGAAAGTGCTTCCGTCGGAAGCCGCCTGGCAGGCATCAAATAAACGGAGCATTCACATGCCCAAGATGAAGACCAAGAGCGGCGCCAAAAAGCGCTTCAAGGTCCGCTCGAGCGGGAGCATCAAGCGTTCCCAGGCGTTCAAGCGCCACATCCTGACCAAAAAGACCACCAAGTCCAAGCGCCAGCTGCGCGGGATGTGCCAGGTGCACGATTCCGATACGGCCCAGGTGCGGTCGATGATGCCCTACGCCTAAGCTAAGGAGAACGAAAGATGCCCCGAGTCAAACGTGGTGTGACGGCCCGCGCCCGTCACAAGAAGATCCTGGTTCAAGCCAAGGGTTACCGTGGTCGCCGCAAGAACGTCTATCGCATCGCCAAACAGGCGGTGATGAAGGCCGGTCAGTATGCTTACCGCGACCGTCGTCAGCGCAAGCGTCAGTTCCGCGCCCTGTGGATTGCCCGTATCAACGCGGCCGCCCGGGAAGTGGGCCTGAAGTACAGCACGTTCATGAATGGCCTGAAGAAGGCGCAGATCGAAGTGGACCGTAAGGTTCTCGCCGATCTGGCGGTCTTCGACAAGGCGGCGTTTGCCCAGCTGGCCAATCAGGCCAAGGCGAGCCTCGCTGCCTGACCCGAAAGGGAACCCGAAAAGGAGGCGAAAGCCTCCTTTTTTTTCTGCTGTTGCTTTTCTGTTGTTTGTTGGCCTGTTGCCCTAACTTTCTTGCCTTGCTGAAACCCGCCATGGAACTCGAAAGAATCATTGAAGAGGCGCGCAGCGCCTTCGCCGGCGCTGAAACCGGGGACGCCCTGGAGCAGGCCAAGGCCCGCTTTTTGGGCAAGAGCGGCCAGATTACCGAATTGATGAAGAGCCTGGGGAAACTCGATCCCGAGGCACGCAAGGAAGCCGGTGCAGCCATCAACCGGGCCAAGGCCGCAGTGGAAGAGGCGCTGACGGCCCGCCGCGATGCGCTTAAACGCGCCGCCCTGGAAGCCCGCCTGGCCGAAGAGGCCTTGGATGTGACGTTACCCGGACGTGGGGAAACCCGTGGTGGGCTGCATCCTGTCTCGCGCACCCTGGATCGTATCGAAGCCCTGTTCCGCTCAATCGGCTTCGAAGTGGCCGACGGACCGGAAATCGAAACCGATTTTTTCAACTTCACCGCGCTCAACACGCCGGAAGACCATCCGGCGCGCTCGATGCACGACACCTTCTATCTTCTGGACGAGTCCGGCAAGGTGGAAGAGAGCGTGCTGCTGCGTACCCACACCAGCCCGATTCAAGCCCGCTACATGCAGGCCCATGTCGCCAAGTATGCCCATCTGCCGGTGATGCCGGAAATCCGCATCATCGCTCCGGGACGGGTTTATCGCGTCGACTCCGATGCCACTCACTCTCCCATGTTCCACCAGGTCGAAGGTCTATGGGTGGGGCAGAACGTTTCCTTTGCTGACCTGAAGGGTGTGATTGCCGACTTCCTGCGCCGCTTTTTCGAGAGCGATGACCTGCAGGTGCGTTTCCGCCCTTCTTTCTTCCCCTTCACCGAGCCTTCTGCCGAGATCGATGTGGCCTTCATGAGCGGCGCGCTGAAAGGCCGCTGGCTGGAGATCGCCGGCTGCGGCATGGTCCATCCCAACGTGCTGCGTCATGCTGGCATCGACCCCGAGGCCTATACCGGCTTTGCTTTTGGCATGGGGCCGGATCGCCTCAGCATGCTGCGCTACGGCGTCAACGACCTGCGCCTATTCTTCGACGGCGATCTGCGCTTCCTCAAGCAGTTCGTCTGAATCCGTCTTATTGCCCGATCTGCCCATCGCGCCATTACCGAATATCCCCGAGGACGTATGAAATTCTCTGAATCCTGGCTGCGCAGCCTCGTCAATCCGGCACTCGACACCGCTGCCTTGTCCCACCTCCTGACCATGGCCGGCCTGGAAGTGGAAGAGCTGGACCCGGTTGCTCCTGCTTTCACCCAGGTTGTGGTGGCCCAGGTCAAGGAAGTGGTCAAGCATCCCGATGCGGATCGTCTCAACGTTTGCCAGGTGGATGTCGGTGGCGGCGACCTGAAGCAGATCGTCTGCGGTGCGCCGAACGTTGCTCCTGGCCTGAAAGTGCCGTGTGCCCAGCCGGGTGCCGTGCTGCCTGGGGATTTCACCATTAAGGTAGCCAAGGTGCGTGGCATTGAGTCTTCCGGCATGCTCTGCTCGGCCAAGGAACTGGGTGTGGCCGAAGAATCCTCTGGCTTGCTAGTGCTGCCTGAGGATGCCCCGGTAGGCGTTTCGATCCGGGAATATCTGGACCTGGACGATCAGTGCTTCACCCTCAAATTGACGCCCAATCGGGCCGATTGCCTATCGCTGACCGGTATCGCTCGCGAAGTGGCTGCCCTCACTGGCACGGCCGCCAGCCTCCCGGCAATCTCCCCCGTTCCCGCCACGATTGCTGATCGCCGTGCGGTGGCCCTGGAAGCGCCGGCGGCCTGTCCGCGTTACTGCGGTCGCATCATTCGCGGCGTGGATGCCAAGGCGGCTACACCCGACTGGATGGTACGCCGCCTTGAACGCAGCGGCATCCGTTCGATTTCTGTCCTGGTGGATATCACCAACTACGTCATGCTCGAACTCGGGCAGCCACTCCATGCTTTCGATGACGCCAAGCTTACCGGCACTGTTCGGGCTCGCCTGGCCAAAGCCGGCGAGCAGTTGGAGATCCTCAATGGCCAGACCCTGACCCTGAGTGAGGATGTTCTCGTTATCGCTGACGACGCCAAGCCCCTCGCCGTGGCCGGCATCATGGGGGGCGAGGAGAGCGGCATCACCCTGGAAACGAGGGATCTGTTCCTCGAATCGGCGTTCTTCGCGCCTGCGGCCATTGCGGGTCGGGCGCGCCGCTACGGTTTTTCTTCCGATGCCTCTCACCGCTTCGAGCGCGGAGTGGATTTCGAACTGGCGCCGCGAGCACTGGAGCGGGCGACCCAGTTGGTTCTGGAGCTTTGCGGCGGTCAGGCTGGGCCGGTCGAAGAGGCGCGGGCGGAGCTGCCCCAGCGTTCTCCGGTCCGCTTGCGCCCCGCCCGGGTAGCCAAGGTGCTCGGCATCGATCTGCCTGCGGCCGATATTGCCCGTCATTTGCACAATCTTGGACTGGACGTTCGGGAAGAAGGGAGCGATTACATCGTTATCCCCCCATCCTACCGCTTCGACATCGAGATCGAAGAGGATCTGATCGAGGAATTGGCTCGGCTGCACGGTTACGACAACATCCCATCCCCGGCGCCGCAGGGCAGTCTGGCAATGCTGCCGCTTAGTGAAAGTCATCGCTCGGTCACTAGCGTTAAACAGTTGTTGGCCAGCCGAGGCTACCAGGAAGT
Organism: Oryzomicrobium terrae; assembly: GCF_008274805.1. NCBI lineage: Bacteria > Pseudomonadati > Pseudomonadota > Betaproteobacteria > Rhodocyclales > Rhodocyclaceae > Oryzomicrobium > Oryzomicrobium terrae. The sequence goes on along the minus strand of NZ_CP022579.1, from coordinate 2,433,853 downwards.
GGTCAATTTCGCCTTCGTCGAAGAAGCCTGGGAGGCGGACTTTGCCGCCAATACCACGCCGATCCGCTTGGCTAATCCGATAGCCAGCCAGCTGGCGGTGATGCGCACTACCCTGATTGCTGGGTTGGTGGAAAATCTGAGCACCAATCTCAAGCGCAAGCAAAACCGGGTGCGTTTATTTGAAGCGGGGCGCTGCTTCTGGCGTGACGCGGTAGAACCTACTGGTTTTCGTCAGCCCTGGAAGCTGGCGGGGCTCGCCTACGGCGGCGTGTTAGCGGAGCAATGGGGGGTGGCCTCCCGCCCCGTGGATTTCTACGACCTGAAAGCGGATCTGGAATTCCTGCTTCAGCCCATGGCAGTGCGTTTTGAAAAAGCAGTTCACCCGGCACTGCACCCTGGCCGTTCCGCACGCGTCTGCCTGGAAGATGGTGAAATCGGTGTTATTGGCGAACTTCACCCGGAGTGGGTGCAAAAGTACGATTTGCCCGTTGCGCCACTTGTCTTTGAACTGGATCTTGCGCCGCTGATCGATACCCGTCTGCCTGCGTTTGCCGAAGTTTCAAAGTACCAGGCAGTGGTGCGCGACCTCGCGGTGGTCCTGCCTGTGGAAACGCCTTTTGCCGAGGTCATGGCGGTATTGGGGCGGCAGCGCTGCGGCATCGTCCAAGACATTCAGTTGTTCGATGTGTACACCGGAAAAGGGGTGGGTGAAGGGGAAAAAAGCCTTGCATTCCGCATAGTTATGCAAGATACTCAAAAAACTTTGCAGGATGCGGAGGTCGATGCCGCGTTCGCCCAACTGCTCTCCGCATTGGAGCGGGACGTCGGGGCGAAACTCCGCACCTAATCAGGGAAGTTCATGTCGACGCTAACAAAAGCAGAACTCGCCGACCTCCTCTTCGAAAAGGTTGGTCTGAACAAGCGTGAAGCCAAGGACATGGTCGAGGCCTTCTTCGAAGAAATCCGGGATGCCCTGGAGCGAGGAGAGGGCGTCAAGCTGTCTGGATTTGGCAACTTCCAGTTGCGCGATAAACCTCAGCGTCCTGGGCGAAACCCTAAGACTGGTGAAGAAATCCCCATTTCGGCACGTCGGGTGGTGACCTTCCATGCCAGCCAGAAACTGAAGGGCGAAGTGGAGCAGTCCTACGATGGAAACGAATCCTAAGTCGATGGGCCAGGATGACCTGCCTCCGATCCCAGCCAAGCGCTATTTCACCATTGGCGAAGTAAGCGAATTGTGTGGGGTGAAACCACACGTCCTGCGCTACTGGGAGCAGGAGTTCACGCAACTGAAGCCAGTCAAGCGCCGCGGTAACCGTCGCTATTACCAGCACCACGAAGTGCTACTGGTCAGGCGGATCCGCGAGTTGCTCTATAACCAGGGCTTTACCATCAGTGGTGCTCGGCACCGTCTGGAAGAGGGGGACGAAGCGGCAGGCAGTCTGTCTGCTGCTGCCCTGCGCCAGGAGCTGACGGTACTGCTCGAATTGCTGCAAGTGTGAAAAACGGTCGAGAACGAAGAAAAAGATGCACAACGTCGGATTTTTGATATAATGCGCTTCGTGTCGGGGCGTAGCGCAGCCTGGTAGCGCACTTGCATGGGGTGCAAGGGGTCGCGAGTTCGAATCCCGCCGCCCCGACCAAAGAAAGACTAAAAAAAGCCTGGTGATCACTCACCAGGCTTTTTTTGTTTCTAAAGTCAGCGCTGTGGGCGGATTGCTCGTTCAGCGTCAATGTGTATGGCATTGCCCCCGTTGCGATATCTGTAATCATCTGCCAGATACCTAGTTTGACAGGATAACCACCTGGTTATTTTTTTAATCAAAGAATGTGGCGGTGTGGGTGGTATCGAAGCTGACTTTTTTCGCGCTCTATCCATTATGTTTATCCATGCATGTGTAGGGGCTTTTGCTCATTACAAAAGTCAGGGTAGAATGATTTTGCCCAACTTAATACTCTGGAGAAATTCATGGATATTTCCTCCCTTTCCCTGGCTGAACTCAAGCAATTGCAGAAGCAGATTCCGGCTGAAATCGTGAAGCGTGAAGACCAGGAAAAGAAAAAAGTGCTGGATGAGGTCCGTGCCCTGGCAGAAGCTCGTGGCTTTTCCATTGATCAGTTGATTGGCGGCGCTAAAGAGACCAAGGTTCGCGTCAGCAAGCCGGTAGCGGTGAAATACCGTCATCCGGAAAACCAGGCGCTGACCTGGACCGGTCGTGGTCGTAAGCCCCAGTGGGTTGAGGCCTGGATCGGTCAAGGACGAAAGATCGAAGAGCTTGCGGTCTAACGAACCTGCAGCCGACGAGTTGATAAAAGGGCGGATCAAGTGATCCGCCCTTTTTGTTGTTGCAGGGAGTTTTTTGCACCCTCTCGGTGCAGACATCGCTTGGAAGCGCGTGCAAAGGGAAGGGCGCTCAGGTGATAATGAGCGCTTCGATCAGCTACCAGCTTCCTGACTTCCATGCGAATTCTGCTCAGTAACGACGACGGTTATTTTGCCCCAGGCATCGAGGCGCTTGCTCAGGCTTTGGCAGATGTGGCGGACATTACGGTGGTGGCACCTGAGCGTGATCGCAGTGGCGCCAGCAATTCATTGACGCTTGATCGACCCTTGTCGCTGCGTCGGGCGGCCAATGGGTTCTATTACGTCAATGGCACCCCAACCGACTGCGTCCATCTGGCTGTTACGGGAATGCTGGATGAATTGCCAGATATGGTGGTTTCTGGAATTAACCATGGTGCCAATATGGGTGATGACACTGTTTATTCCGGTACCGTTGCAGCAGCCACAGAAGGCTACCTTCTTGGGATTCCGTCAATCGCTGTCTCGCTCGTTAGTCGCAGTGACAAACATTTTGAAACAGCCGCTCAGGTCGCTCGGCGTTTGGTGTTGCATTATGCCGAGCGGCCATTGAAGCAACCCGTTTTGCTCAATGTGAATGTTCCGGATCTCCCCGTGGAACAAGTTGGTGATTTGCGTATTACTCGCCTGGGTAAGCGCCATAAAGCAGAGCCAGTGGTACGGGCAAAAACGCCGCGCGGTGAAACCGTGTATTGGGTCGGCGCCGCTGGGACTGCCCAGGATGCGGGTGAAGGTACCGATTTTCACGCAGTGGCTGCCGGCCATGTTTCAGTCACGCCGCTCCAACTGGATCTGACTCATAACGGGCAACTTCCCCTTATTCGCGACTGGCTGGCATGACACGATCGACCCTCGGCCTGGGCATGACCTCGGCGCGCACTCGAGTGCGCATGATTGAACGGCTGCGCGAGCAGGGCATTCGCGACGAGGCAGTCTTGACTGCCATGGGTGAAATTCCCCGCCACCAGTTTGTCGAAGAAGCGCTGGCTTCCCGGGCCTACGAGGATACGGCGCTGCCCTTGGGCTTTTCCCAGACCATTTCCCAGCCGTTCATCGTTGCTCGTATGATCGAACTGTTGCGCAGCGGACGCTCGGGCTTGGGTAAAACGCTTGAGGTTGGAGCCGGGTGTGGCTATCAGGCTGCCGTTCTGGGGCGACTGACCCCAGAGGTTTATGCCGTCGAGCGCATTGCGCCGCTCCTGGAAAAGGCCAAGGCCAATTTGCGTGCCCTGCGTCAGTTCAATGTGCGCCTGAAACATGCCGATGGTCAGATGGGCTTGCCTGAAGCTGCCCCTTTCGACACCATCATCGTAGCGGCCGCGGCTCCATCCCTGCCGTTGGCGCTTTTACAGCAGTTGTCGCCGGGTGGCAGAATAGTGCTTCCGATCGGAAGCGTCGAGCAGACGCTGCACCTCGTGGAACGCACTCCCCAGGGGTTTGTTGAAACCAAACTGGATGCGGTCCGATTCGTCCCGCTACTTCCCGGAACAGAATGATTTCCCGTCGATCCCTTTTCTCCCTTGCCAGCCTTGCTCTTGCCGCCGCTGGTTGCGCAACCCAGCAGCCTGCTCCCGTGGTGGATCGGGGCCAGGTCGCGCCACGTGGTGCAAGCGCTGCTGCGGTTCCGGGCTGCCCTGAGACTTATACCGTCAAGAAGGGCGATACCCTTTACAGTATCGCGCTTGATCACGGTGCCGATTACCGCGACGTGATCATTTGGAACCGGATCGAAAATCCGAACCGTATCCTAGTTGGCCAGGTGCTGTGCGTTAAAGCGCCGGCAGAAGCCGTAGGCTCGTCCGTGGCGGTGGCCAAACCGATTGGCCCGGGTGCTGCCATCGAAAAGCGTTCCCTGGATGGCGCTGGCGTAACGACGGTTCCCCTTGCACCTGCAACTTCTGATGGCCTCAAGCGAGAGCCTCGGGCCGGCAAAGAGCCCTATACCGACCAGGCACTTGCGGCCGCGCAGGCGGGCAATACGGTACCTGCGGCGAAGGCTGAGCAAAAAATTGAGCCCAAGACGGAAACCAAGCAAGAACCTCGCGACTCAAAAGAGGGTGACGAGCCTGCCTGGAGTTGGCCTGCTTCCGGAAAAACCCTGTCTACATTCTCCGATACGACCAAGGGTATCGACATCGCCGGCAAACAAGGCGATCCAGTTCTTGCGGCGGCGGAGGGCAAGGTTGTGTATGCCGGGGTTGGCCTGCGTGGGTACGGCAAGCTCGTGATTATTAAGCACAATGCAGCCTACCTGACTGCTTATGCTCACAACAGCAACGTTCTGGTCAAGGAAGGCCAGAGCGTCGTCAAGGGGCAGAAGATTGCCGAAATTGGCAATACCGATACCGATACCACGAAGCTGCACTTCGAGGTTCGGCGTCAGGGCAAGCCGGTAGACCCTCTAAAATATTTACCGCCACGCTGATATGAACAACCGCCACTCCGAGTTCGCCGACGATGCCGAGGAAGATTTCTCCGAAGAAGCCGCCGAACCGGAAGGGGCGGTGGAGGTGGAAGAGTCTGACGCCGGCTCCGATGCCGGCACAGACGCCAATACGGAGGCCCTGCCTCCCGAGGTGGAAATCCTCAACGATGTCACCCAGATTTATCTTAACGACATCGGCGCTAAACCTCTTCTGACGCCGGAAGAAGAGGCCGCTACGGCCCGCGCTTCCCGGGCCGGCGACTTTGCCGCCAGGCAAAAGATGATCGAGCACAACCTGCGACTGGTTGTGAACATCGCCAAGCATTACCTAAACCGGGGTATCCCGCTGCTCGACCTGATAGAAGAGGGCAATCTGGGGTTGATGCACGCATTGGAGAAGTTCGAGCCCGACCGTGGTTTCCGCTTTTCCACCTACGCGACCTGGTGGATTCGGCAGAATATCGAACGGGCCATCATGAACCAGTCCCGGACGATTCGCTTGCCGGTGCATGTGGTCAAGGAAATCAACGGCGTGCTGCGGGCCATCCGCCATCTGGAGGCCAATCACGCTCAGGAGTACGGGGTGGAGGAAATCGCCGCCCTGACGGAAAAGCCTGTCGAGGACGTGCGCCGTCTCCTGGCGCTCAACGAACACACCGCATCGCTCGATGCTCCCCTCGACGTGGACCCCAACCACACGGTATCCGACGCCATCGCCGACGAAAACAGCGCCGATCCGGTAGGGCTCCTCCAATCCTCCGAGCTGTCCGGCTTGGTCAATCACTGGGTGATGGAGTTGTCGGACCGACAGCGCCAGGTGATCGAGCGTCGCTATGGCCTCAACGGCATGGAGGTTGCCACCCTGGAGTCCATTGCCGCTGACCTAAGCCTAACCCGGGAGCGGGTCCGCCAGATTCAGGTTGAGGCGCTTGGGCAGCTGCGGCGCATTATCCGGCGGCGTGGCGTTTCCCGCGAGAGTCTGATTTAGACGCAGGCTGATGCCACCCGGTTGCCTTGGCTGCGGCCGGAACGGTCCGGGTGCCGGTGCTACGGCCGTCGCTGACGACGCGAGCCGTTACCGGCACGCCGTCTACTTTCGCTTCGCGTAGCGCTTCGGCCAACTGGAAAACCGACATGGCATAAAAGCTCGAGCGGTTGTAGCGCGTGATGACGAAAAAGTTGTCGAACCCCAGCCAGTATTGGGTGGGGGCTTCTGGGGATACCAGGTCCACCAGCGCGGCTTTGCGGTCCCAGACTGTGCCGCTGTTCGTCTGGGGCGAGGGCAGGATCACCCCGCGTTCGGTAAGTTCGGCAAGCGTGCGCTGAGGACGAATACCTTCGTCCACCAATGCCTGGGCTTGAGCATCGGCAATCTGGACGGGGATGGCAATACCTTCATCCCGTTGCCAGCCGTGGGCTGCCAGAAAGGCCGCCACACTGCCGATGGCGTCACGGCTGCTGCCGCGCAGGTCGATCTGGCCGTTGCCATCGAAATCGACGGCGTAGCGGCGTTGGCTGCTCGGCATGAACTGGGGGATCCCGATTGCTCCCGCGTAAGAGCCTTTCACCGCCAGATCGTCCATGCCGTTTTCCCGGGCCAGCAAAAGAAACTGTTCCAGTTCGCTGCGGAAGAATGGCGCGCGGGGCGGATAACGGAAGGCCAGAGTGGCGAGGGCTTCGAATACCTTGAAGCGTCCGGGATTCTGCCCGTACTCCGTTTCCACGCCGATGATCGCCGCGATGATTTCCTTGGGCACGCCATACTGGGCCTGGGCTTCCACGAGTTCTCGAGCGTGCTCGGCCATGAAGGCCAACCCGCTGGAAACGCGGCGCACGTTGACGAAGCGTTCCCGATAGCGCACCCAGGAGCGTTGCTCCACCCGGGTCGGCGGGGCGATGGCCTTCAGTACGGCCTTGTTGGGGGCGGTCAGGGCGAAGTCACGGTGCAGTGTGGCGGCATCGAAACCATGCTTGGCCACCATTTCGTCGATGAAGCGCTCGACGTCAGGGTCGCCGAGAAAAGGTTGCATCACTCCCACCGTCGGGTTGCCCTCCTGGGCTCTGGCGGGGTGGTGTGCCAGGGTACCCACGCCTAGCAGGGCCAGGGCCAGATAAAGGGCAGAGGGCAGGGAAGGGCGGCGGGCGGTAGTGCTCAACGGAATCTCCGAAACAGGGCGGCGCGGGCGAGGGCCCGGAGGCGGCGGATTGAGGCCTGGGAAGCCTGGGGAAGGCCTTTCTGCTGCTCATCTGGAGCGGCATAACGCAGTTGGATGTAGCAGTCGGTCGCTTCTTGCACCAAGGGGGTCCAGGCGGGAAATTGGATGGCAACGCGCCGGGCGAAATCGGCGGGGCCTTCGTGAGGCGCGCGCACGATGCCGCGCCAGGCGAGGTGTCGGCAGAAGCGCCGCCAGAGCCGTTCGGCGGGATCGTCGCCGGGCGCGGGGCGTCGTCCCGGCCAGAACGCCAGCAATCCGGCAACGGCCAGCAGAATGCCTCCCGCGCCGACGAGCAGCGCAACCAGCCGACGCCAGTCGGCATCGGGCCAGCCCAAGCGGGTTAGCAGATCCTGTTGCCGCTGCGGATTGTACCCGAGCACCCATTGGTTCCAGGCGTTCTGCGCCGCTTCCCAGCGGTAGCGGGTCTGGCGCAGCCAGGACCAGTCGCTGCGCACCAGAGGAGGCAGTGGATCGCCGGCTGCGGCAGCATCGGCAAGACCGGACTCGACCCGGGCCGGAGATACGGCCGCAGTTGGATCGACCCGGACCCACCCATTTGCCGGGTACCAGATTTCGGCCCAGGCATGAGCATCCGACTGACGGATCACCCAAAAGCCATCCAAAGGATTCAATTCGCCACCTTGATAACCGGTTACCACCCGGGCGGGCACGCCTGCGGCCCGCATCACCACTACAAAGGCCGAGGCGAAATGTTCACAGAAACCGCCCCGGGTCTCGAAGAGAAATTCATCGACCGGATTGGCTCCGAGCAGCGGCGGGTTCAGGGTGTAGACGAAGGGTTCGCGGCGAAAGCGTTCGAGCAGACGGGCAGCGATCAGGCGCGGCCGATCTTCGGCGCGGGCACTGGCCATTTCTTCCCGCAGGGCCGCGCCCAGGGCCTGGGCACGGGGGTTCCCGCCAGTGCTGCTGGCGGGGCGCAACTGACGTGAGCGTTCGAGGATTTGCGGTGCTTCATCTTGGGCGAGGCGTGCGGCCGGTTGGGAGCGGGCGGAATAACGCAGGCGCTTGACGATCGTGCTGCTGGCTTGAACGTCGCCGGTGGCGCTCAGATGCGTGCCGCTCGGCCAGGAAAGGGGATGGTCCAGGGCCAGCAGCCAGCGCCCCCCGTGGGGCTCCAGGGTGAGGGTGTAGGCAAAGACCGGTTGGCTGGGGTCCTGGCGGATCTGGGCTGGCGCTAGTTGGGGGGAGGGGAGGGCGCTCCAGGTGGTGCCATCGAAACCTTCCAGGACCGGGCCACGGAAGTAGAGTTGAGACTTGGCTGGTGGCGGTCCGTCAAAGCGGACCCGGAAAGCGATTTCCGTGGATTGGATGAGATTGGCGATCGACCCCGGCGCCATGGTGTCGGACAGACCGCTGCGGGCGCTGTAGGCATCCCGGGGGAGCCCCCACAGGGGGCCGTCGATGCGCGGGAAAAGCAGGTACAACGCCGCCATGAAGGGCAGGGCGAGGGCGATCAGGAATCCACTACGGCGGAGGATGAAGGGTATGGGGAGGGGCTGGCTACCGCTGTGCAGGCGGAGGAGCGTGACTACGATAGCGATGCAGCATCCCAGGGCCCAGAGACCGGTGAGGATCGATTGAGATTCGAAGAACTGGGCCAGCAGCAGAAAGCAGGCGAGCAGTATGACCACCCAGGCATCCCGGCCGGGCTGACACGCGTCCGGTGCGTCGGATTTACGGAACTCGTAGAACTTGAGGGCGAGAAAAAACGCCAGCAAGGTGACGCCGGGCCCCCGGCCGAATACGGTGCGGAATTCCAGCCCCACCGCCGCCATCACCGCCAAGGCCCCGAGCAGGACGAGCCAACGGGGCGGCGCTGTGGGCTGGGGGGCATAGAGCAATAACGCTGCTCGCACACCAAACAGGGCCACAACCGCCAGGCTGGCCCAAAGGGGCAGGGTGGTTGTCAGGGGGGCCGCGACGAGAACGGCAAGGCCCAGCAACCAGGCGATTTCAGGATCGTAGCCAGGCCGGCTGCGCTGGCGGATCGGCTGGAGCCATTCTGGCAGCGTCATGATGCAGCTCCCGCCGACGTATCCCACGGTGCGGAAGCAGAGGTGTCGAGGCCAAACAAGGCAAGCCGGGTGAGACAGGCTTCCCGATGGGCAGGGCCGAGGTCCGGCGGGATATCCTCGCCGGGCAATCGCAGCCCATAAGGCACTCCGCGGCGTTCCGCCGCCAGCACCCAGGCGCAGAGGATGGAGAGGCGGGCTTCCTGTCCTGCGGCGGGGTCGTCGTGGTCATCGCATTCGGGACGAGCGTCGTCCCAGGACAGCCATTGTTCACCCGCCTCGGTGCCATGGAAGTGTTTCAGCAGCAATTCGGGTGTCGCTATTTCAATACCATCGCGGCGGGCAGCGATTTTCCAGGCCACATGGCGGAGCGGGTCCGCCGGGGTGCGTTGGCGCAACCCGGCGAAATCGTCCTCGCCGGTCCAGGGATGGCGGGTCTGGGTCGTACGCCGGATCTGACCCCGTGCAGCGAGCGGCGGCAATGCGGGGGCCGGGTATGCAGGCGCCGGATAGATCAGTGCAGCGATGGGGGGGCGCCAAATCGTCCAGGTCCGGAATAGCCCGAGGGGAAAACGGCTTTCCACCCGTATCGGGGGAAGGCGAAAAGGGCCGCGCTGTAGCCCCGTGATACGCAGCGTGACCGTAACCTCGCCAGCGGCTCGGAGGGAAATATCGACGGGGGCGCACGCCATGCCGTCGTCCGCCACATTGAAACGAAGCGCGGGCCGGGGCTCGTTCCGGCTGTGCCGGGCGTAGAGAGTCACGTATAGCGTTTCTCCGGCCAGGGCGTTGTCGGCGTGGCCGGGGACCAGGGTCAGGCCGGCGAGGTTGCGGCATGTCTGGCCCATTCCCAGTGTGCCCACCCCGGCCAGGAGAAAGACCACGGCGTAACCGAGCGCCAGGTCGTAGTTGATGGCCACCAGCAACATGGTGAGCAAGGTGGCGACAAATCCCAGGCCAGCAACCGTCGGCAGGATGTAAATGCGCCGCTGGGTGAGCGTGAGCGGCTGGAGGTCAGGTGCGCGCCCATACAGCCAGCGTTCCAGCTTCTGCTGGTACCAGCGCCGCAGCGGTCCAATACGATGAGGTCGAGCGTTAGGGGCCAGTGTCGGCGTACGGGGACCATTCACGGTAGCGGGACCGCCTCGATCAGGTGCTGGGCGGCATCGAGGGTGAGGGAGCCGTCGCCATGTATGGGGGCCAGGCGGTGGCAAGCCACGGCTGGGAAGACCGCCTGGACATCTTCGGGCAGGACATGATCGCGACCGGCGATGAAGGCCAAGGCCCGGGCCGCGGCGAGCAGACCCAAGGCCGCCCGGGGTGATAGGCCATGGCGGAAGCGGCCATTCTGACGGGTCGCCGCGGTCAGGGCATAGACGTACTCCACCAAGGCGGGGGAGGCGTGTACCTGGGCAGCCGCGTGCTGCAATGCCGGCATGTCGCCGGGAGCGAGCAGGGGGGCAAGCCGTTCCACCTGGTCGCGCCGCCCGCCGCTGGAGAGCAGGGCACGTTCTGCCTCCGGGTCCGGGTAGCCTAGGGACAGGCGCATCAGAAAGCGGTCCAGTTGCGATTCTGGCAGGGGGAAGGTCCCGACCTGGTGCGATGGGTTCTGGGTGGCGATGACGAAGAACGGTTCGGGCAGCAGCCGGGTTTCCCCATCCACCGTGACCTGGCCTTCTTCCATGGCTTCGAGGAGGGCGCTCTGAGTCTTCGGGCTGGCCCGGTTGATTTCGTCGGCCAGCACTACCTGGGCAAACACCGGACCAGGCAGGAAACGGAAACGGGAACCGTCGGTGCTACGTTCGTAGATGGAAACCCCGACCACGTCTGCCGGAAGCAGGTCACTGGTGAACTGGATGCGGGCAAAGTGCAGTCCCAACAGCCGGGCCAGGGTGTGAGCCAGGGTGGTTTTGCCAACGCCGGGCACGTCCTCGATAAGCAGGTGCCCCCGGGCGAGCAGGCAGGCCAGTGCCAGACGGATCACGTCTGCCTTGCCGAGAATGATCTGGCTTGCGGCATCCAGAACGGGAGTGAGGCGGGCGGCGGGGAGGGCTGCGTCCATGGGGAGGCTTGTGGATGGATAGTTGGAACGTCGAAGGTAAGACCGCTTGCTGCCGATCGAGTGCCTTTGCTGAGGGCTCAAGCAGAAAAGCCTTGCTGGGGAAGGTTTTTGGCGGAGAAGAGGCACGAGGCATGCGTGTTGTGATGCCTGGTGAATGAGATGATAATGCATGAAGAGAACGGTAAAACCCTGCGTTCCAGCTTGGCAGAACCAGGGAACAACAATAACGGCGCGATAAGCGCCGGGTAGTCATAACAGCAGCCGGCCCGATCCCCAAACGGAGCCATGGCGCAGGAATCGTCGAGTCGAAGGCAGTGCATTGGTACCCGCAACATGTCGGCGGGGCCGGTGGTTGTTCGTGCCGATCGACCCGCTCCAGACCAATTCAACGCAGGGTAGAAGTTGTGACCACCACCGCTTTCATCAGTCACAAGGATTGCTTTCTTCATGACATGGGGTCGTTTCACCCAGAATCCCCCAGTCGTTTGACCGCCATCTCGGATCATCTGATCGCTCAGGGGATCGATGCTTATTTCAGTCACTTCGACGCGCCCCTGGCTACCCTCGAAGAGTTGCGCCGTGTCCATCCGGTCGGCTACCTGGAAAAGCTCAAGCGTAGCGCCCCGGAAAACGGCATCGTGCACCTCGATCCCGATACGGCGATGAACCCCTACACGTGGCAGGCTGCGTTACGTTCCGCCGGGGCGGGCATCATGGCGGTGGATATGGTGATGAAGCGAGAGGTGGCCAATGCCTTTTGCGCGATTCGTCCCCCCGGCCACCACGCCGAACGGGAAACCGCCCTGGGGTTTTGCTTCATCAACAACGTCGCCGTAGCCGCCCGCCACGCACTCGAACACCACGGCCTGTCCCGGGTGGCCATCGTCGATTTCGACGTGCACCACGGCAACGGTACCGAGGATATCTTCAAGGATGATCCTCGGGTGTTGATGGTCAGCATGTTCCAGCATCCGTTCTTCCCCTACAGCGGTGCTGATTGCACCGCTGAAAACATGTGCAATGTGCCGTTGCCGGCGGGAACCTCCGGCGAAGAGTTCCGCATGGTGGTTTCCGATATCTGGCTGCCCCGCCTGCGTGAGTTCCAGCCGGAAATGGTCTTCATCTCCGCCGGTTTCGATGCCCATTACGAGGACGACATGGGCAGCATGAAGTTGGTGGAGTCGGATTACGCCTACGTGACGCGAGAAATCAAGCGCTACGCGGACCAAGCCTGCCAGGGGCGTATCGTTTCGATGCTGGAAGGCGGCTACGTGCTGTCGTCTCTGGCGCGCAGCGTGGCGGCGCATCTGCGCGTGCTGGCCGACCTGTAAGCTCGAACCGGGGCGATTCCGCCCCGTGCCGATGAATGTCCCACCCAAGGTATTCCCGGCAATCGGGGTTCGGGTAGAATCGAACGCTTTCAGCATTTCATACCCGACCCCGCCATGATTACCGGATCCCTCGTCGCCATCGTTACTCCCATGCAGGAGGATGGCAGCCTCGATCTCGCCGCCTTGCGCCGGCTGATCGACTTTCATGTTGCCGAAGGCACCGACGGCATCGTCATCGTCGGCACCACCGGGGAATCCCCGACCGTAGGCGTGGAGGAGCATTGTGCGCTGATCAAGACCACGGTCGAGCATTCTGCCGGCCGCGTTCCGGTGATCGCCGGTACCGGTGCCAACTCCACCGCCGAAGCCATTGAGCTGACCCGTTTCGCCAAGGACGTGGGCGTCGATGCCGTCCTGTCCGTGGTGCCCTACTACAACAAGCCGACTCAGGAAGGCCTGTACCAGCACTTCCGCGCCATTGCGGAAGCGGTGGACGTGCCGGTCATCCTCTACAACGTGCCCGGCCGCACCGTGGCCGATATGAGCAACGACACCGCTCTGCGTCTGGCCGAGATCGACAACATCGTCGGCATCAAGGACGCCACCGGCAACATCGAGCGCGGCACCGACCTGATCCTCCGTGCCCCTGAAGGTTTTGCCGTGTACAGCGGCGACGACGCCTCCGGGTGCGCCCTGTTGTTCCTCGGCGCCCATGGCGTGATTTCGGTAACCAACAACGTGGCGCCGCGCCTGATGCACGAGATGGTGGTGGCGGCCCGTGCCGGCGATGTGAAGACCGCCCGCGAGATCAATGCCAAGCTGCTGGGGCTGCACAAGCACCTGTTCTGCGAAGCCAACCCGATTCCGGTCAAGTGGGCGGTGCAGCAGCTCGGTCTTATTCCCGGTGGCATCCGTCTGCCGCTGACGACCCTGTCCCCCGAGTACCATGAGCGGGTGCGTGGCGCCATGCGCCAGGCTGGCGTGCTCGCCTAAAGCCTGAAAGCGGCGGCGTGTCCGCCGCTTCCTTTTTCCATTTCGCCAACACTGAAGCGAGAGCCGACGATTTTGAAGCACCCTGACATTCATTCCGTTCGTCTGGCCTTGGCCGCGAGCGTCGCTGTGGCGGTTGCCGCTGCTTCCGGTTGCAGCGTGCTGCCCGAATCGAAAAAGATCGACTACAAGTCTGCGGGCAAGAGTCAAGTTCCTTCTCTGGAAATTCCCCCTGACCTGACGGCACCCTCCAAGGATGACCGTTTTTCCGTTCCGGACATCGGCGGCAAAGGCTCGGCCACCTTCTCGGCTTATTCTGCTGAGCGGGATCCGAAGGCCCAGGTGCAGAACAGCACCGTATTGCCCCAGGTGGAAAAGACTCATATCGAACGTTCCGGGAGTCAGCGCTGGCTGGTGGTCGACCAGACACCGGATAAAGTCTGGGACACGGTCAAGGAGTTCTGGCAGGAAACCGGTTTCATCATCAAGACTGAGCAACCCGATGCCGGCGTGATGGAAACCGATTGGGCAGAAAACCGGGCCAAGATCGGTGAAGACTTTCTGCGCAACACCCTGGGGAAACTGCTCGACTCCCTCTATTCCACCGGGGAGCGGGACAAGTTCCGTACTCGCCTGGAACCGGGGGCGCAGCCGGGAACGACGGATATCTTCATCAGCCATCGCGGCATGGAAGAGGTCTATATCACTACCGAAAAAGACCAGACGCGTTGGCAGCCCCGTGCCGCCGATCCAGAGCTCGAAGCAGAAATGCTGCGTCGCTTGATGCTGCGTTTCGGTGTCGAGGAGAAACGGGCCGAAGCTCAGATTGCCGCCAGCGGCAAGCCGGTGGAAAAGGCTCGGGTGGTCAAGAATAGTGACGGAACCGCCCAGGTGATGGTCGATGAGCGCTTTGACCGGGCCTGGCGCCGTGTCGGTCTGGCGCTTGACCGGGTCGGCTTTACCGTCGAGGATCGGGACCGCTCCAAGGGGCTGTTCTTCGTCCGCTACGTGGACCCTGAGGCCGATGCCGCCAACAAGGATCCGGGACTGTTGTCCAAGCTGGCCTTCTGGAAGAGCACGCCCAAGCCTGAAAACAACACTCAGTACCGCATCTTCGTCCGCGATGGCGGCGATGCGACTCAGGTCCAGGTGCTGACCCGGGAAGGGGGGAGCGATACCTCCGATACCGCCAAGCGCATTTTGGCGCTGCTCTACGATCAACTGCGTTGAGCGGCTCCAGTTGCAGCAAGTAAAAAGCCCCGCCAATTTGGCGGGGCTTTTTACTTGTGTAGGGAGGTTGTGCGGAGGGCGGGGGCAGCTCCATTCCTCGCCCCCAACCCCGCCGGCAGCGCCAGGCTCAGAGCCGGAAGCGGCCGACGACCTGTTGCATGCTGTGGGCCACGCTGTCGAGGGTGCGTGCGGCGGAGGCGGTTTCGGCGGTGGTGGCGCTATTCTCCTCGGCGTGAGTGGCGATTTCCTCTACGCGCCGGGCCACGTCGGTGGAGGCGGAGGATTGCTCACGCAGGGCCTCGGCTACGTCGGCCACCAATTGCGCGACCCGTTGCGCCATCTCCTGAAGGTGGCTGACCGTGTCGCCGGCTTCCCGGGCCAGGGTGACGCTGTTGTCCACCGAGGCGACGCCCTCCTGGATGCCCGCCACAACTTGCTGGGTGGATTCCTGGATGGCGCTGACCATTTGGGTGATCTCGCTGGTGGACTGGGCGGTCCGCTCCGACAGTTTGCGCACTTCGTCGGCGACCACGGCGAAGCCTCGGCCATGCTCGCCGGCCCGTGCCGCCTCGATGGCGGCGTTCAAGGCCAGCAGGTTGGTCTGATCGGCGATGTCACGAATCACGCTGACGATGTGGGAAATCTGCGCCGATTGGCCTTCCAGGGCTGCGACCTGGGTTGCGGCGGTGTTCACCACCGTGGACACCCGGGTGATCTCATCGACCATGCGCAGCAAAGTGTCCCGCCCAGCACGGGCCTGGGCGTCCGATTCGGAGGCCAGACGGCTGGAATCGGTGGTGCTGTCCGACACGTGGTTGATCGATACGGTCAATTGCTCGATGTTGGCGGCAATGGCAGACGCGGCGGAACTTTGGGCGTTGGCGCTGAGTTCGAGCTGGGTGGCGCCGTTGTTGAGTTGTTGGGCGGCGCTGGAAATCTGGTCGGCGTTGTCCCGGGTCTGGGTCAGGGTGGTGCGTAGCGAGCGTTGCATGTCCCCCATGGCGGCGATCAGCTTGCCCACTTCATCCTGGCCTGCATCGGGAAGATGGGCCTGCAGGTCGCCAGCGGCGATGCGCCGGGCGGCCTCGACGGCAATACCCAGGCGCCGCGACATGCGGTTGGCGAGCAGCAGCGAGGCCAGTACGGCAACCGCCAAGCCAACGATCAGGGCGATGATGCCGCCGACCATGGCGTTGGCGATCAGCCGGGAACCTTCGCTGGCGGCCTTGCCGGCCCCTTCCTGGTTGAACTTGGTCAGCGCATCGGTGGCATCGCGCAACTGGTTGGCCTTTTCCACCCAAAGGCCCTGGCGCAGGCGTTGGGCTTCTGCGTCCTTGCCGTCCTTCATCAGGGCGACGCTTTCTTCCACTACCTTGCGGTAGTCCGCCACCCCTTGCTTGATCCGGTCAACGATCTGCTGTTCTTCAGGGCCTGTGACCAGGGGCTGATAGTCCTTGATGACCGCCTGTAGGTCGCCGTCGAGCTTGTTCAGGGAACTTTCAATCTTGGTTCGCTCCTCGGCGGAGGTGCCCAGCATGTATTCCAGGCTGCGCACCCGGTAACGCAGCCGCTCCTGGCTGATCTTGCCGGTAACCTGGATCGACGGAAGCCAATTGGTGATGATTTCGTTGCTGGTGTTGCCGACGAGACGGATCTGCATCAGGCAGAACAGGATGGCGAGGATGAGTACGCCGCCCGATACGGCGAAATTGAGTAAGAGCTTGGCCCGCAGGCTCAAATTGTCGAACCACTGCATGTTTCATCCCCTTGCTATTTTTTTGAAAAGGCCGGAATCCGGTGAGTTACCCCCGGGCGGGGGAAGAACCGTGATTCAGGCCCGTCTTACGAAGGTAGACGCTAGACGACTTGGGGTGTTCCAGCAAGGCAGGAAGCCGCGGCAGCGTAGTTTCCGGTTGTAGTAAAATCCGTCGGTTCGCCCTGGCATTTGTCATAGTGGCGGATAGAAAAGGCTGGGGAAAAGCAGCGAAAAGAAGTTTTGCGCTGGCTATGTCCGAAAAAACAACAACCTGGGGTGTTTGGCCGCGACAGGCGAACAGTTCGTGTCCCGGGATTTTGCTGCTCCATCGTCTCCGTGGCTGATGCCGGAAGGGATGCTATGAACCTTGAAACCTCCACCGTGGCGGCCGATTCCGTGGCGGCCAGCGATTGTGATGTGCTCGTCATCGGCGGTGGTCCGGCGGGGTCCACCGCAGCGGCCCTGCTGGCGGAAAAGGGCCATCGGGTGACCCTGCTGGACAAGGACCGGCATCCCCGCTTCCACATTGGCGAGTCGCTGCTGCCGGCCAATATGCCGCTGTTCGAACGCCTTGGGGTCGCCGAGCAGGTGCGCGCCATCGGCATGGAAAAGTGGGGGGCCGAGTTCGTCTCGCCTTGGCACGATACCCGCCAGACCTTTTTCTTCGCCCGGGCCTGGGACAAATCCATGCCCCACGCCTATCAGGTGCGCCGTTCCGACTTCGACAAGATCCTGATCGATAACGCCGGCGCCAAGGGGGCCACGGTGATCGAGGGCTGCAAGGTGCGGGCGGTGGATTTCCGGCCCGACGGCAGCGGCGCCCTGGTGCGCGCCCAGCATGAGGATGGCACAGCCGCGCGCTTCAACGCCCGCTTCGTGCTGGATGCCTCGGGGCGCGACACCTTCCTGGCCAACCGCTTCCAGGCCAAGCAGCGCAATCCCAAGCACAACAGCTCGGCCATGTACGGCCACTTCCGCAATGCCCGCCGTCACGAGGGGCAGGCCGAGGGGCACATCACCATCTTCTGGTTCGACCACGGCTGGTTCTGGTTCATCCCCCTGTCCGACGGCGCCACCAGCGTCGGCGCCACGGTCTGGCCGTACTACATGAAGACCCGGCAGAAGCCCTTGAAAGAGTTCTTCCTCGATACCATCCAGCTTTGTCCGGCCCTGGCCGAGCGCCTCCAGGGCGCCGAGCTGATGGCCGAAGTGGAGGCCACCGGCAACTTCTCCTACGTTACCGACCGTACCCACGGGCCGGGCTACCTGCTGCTCGGCGACGCCTACGCCTTCATCGACCCGGTGTTCTCCTCCGGTGTCATGCTGGCCATGAATAGCGCCTTTGCCGGCGCCGAGGCCGTGGATACCGCGCTTACCCAGCCGGCGCGCACGGCTCAGGCCATGGCCGCCTTCGACAAGGTGATGAAGCACGGGCCGAAGGAATTCTCCTGGTTCATCTACCGCGTCACCAACCCCACCATGCGCGACCTGTTTATGGCGCCGAGCAACAAGCTGCGTATGGAAGAGGCCCTGCTCTCGGTGCTGGCCGGCGACATTTTCGGCAAGACGCCGATCTGGCGCTCCCTGCTCGCCTTCAAGGCGATCTATTACCTGATGTCGCTGCGCTACCTGCGTCGCTCCCTGATGGCGTGGCGCAAGCGGCGCATGAACATCCGCTATGTGGAAATGCCGGAGTCCGGTCTCGGAAACCAATGAACGTCGTAGAGCACCACCTGGCCGCCGTTCCCCTGTCAGTGGCCTGCCTGCCCTGGCCTGATACCGAGCAAGGGACTGCCCCAAACCCCGCGCCAGTGCTTGATCTTCAGGGGAGTGCCCTGGGATGCGCCGTGTTTGCTGCTTCTCCGCTAGCCCCGCCTGGAGAGGCGCCTCAGTCCTTCGTCTCCACCCCGGTGCTCGACGGTCCGCAGGCCTGGGCGGAAATCTGGCGTACCGCCGAGCCGCTCCGCAGCGGCCGGCAGGGGCCGTTGACCTGGCGGGCCAGCGCGGACGTGCTGTTCGGTGCTATCACCCTGAACGAGGCGGACTTCGTCCCGCGCGACGGCGCCACACCCCTGCAGCAGGCGGCGGAAGCGGCCTACCAGGCCATCTTCGCCCTGCTCGCCGCCGAAGGTATGCCCTACCTGCTGCGGGTATGGAACTACCTGGACGACATCAACGGCGAGAGCTTCGGCCTGGAGCGCTACCGCCAGTTCAACATCGGCCGCCAGGACGCCTTCCTCGCCAGCGGCCGCCCGATCACCCAGAACGTGCCGGCAGCCTGCGCCCTGGGCACCATCGGTGGTGACCTGGTGGTGTTCTTCCTCGCCGGCCGTGCGGCCCCCATCCCGGTGGAAAACCCGCGCCAGGTGAGCGCCTACCACTATCCCCGGGAATACGGCCCGCGCAGCCCGACCTTTTCCCGCGCCGCTGTGGTGCGCCTGGGGGGCGATGGCGAGAGACGCGATGTGCTGTTCATTTCCGGCACCGCCAGCATCGTCGGTCACCGCACCCTGCACGTGGGCGATGTGGCGGCACAGACCCGGGAAACCCTGGCCAACATTGCCGCGGTGATCGACCAGGCCAACCAGATCGTTCCCGGTGCCGGCTACCGTCTCGCCGATTGCCTGTACAAGGTTTATGTGCGCCACCCCGCCGACCTGGCGGTCATTCGCGCCGAAATCGACCGGGTTCTGCCCGGCGCCCCCATCCTTTATTTGCAGGCCGATGTGTGCCGCAGCGATCTCCTGGTCGAGATCGAAGCCAGCGCCGGCCATCCCCTGGAGTTTTGCCCGTGATGCCTTGCCGCCCGCCCCTGAATCGCCGCCTCCTGGGCCGCTGTCTGACCGTTGGTGCGTTGGCTGCCGCTGTTCTGGCCCTGCCCGCCAGCGCCGACCAGAAGCCCCTGTGGGAGGCCGGTATCGGCGTCGGCGCCCTGGTCTTGCCGGACTATCGCGGTTCCAATCAAACGCGTGGTTACGCGCTGCCAGTGCCTTATTTCATGTACCGCGGCGACTTTCTGCGCGCCGACCGCAACGGGGTGCGCGGCGCCCTGCTGGATACCGATCGGGTCGAGCTCAACATCAGCGTGTCCGCCTCCCTGCCGGTCAACAGCGACAAGAACGACGCCCGCACCGGCATGAGCGATCTCAAGCCCATCGTCGAGGTTGGACCGTCCCTGGATATCAACCTGTGGCGTACTGGCGACCGCCGCACTAAGCTCGATCTGCGCCTGCCGATGCGGGCCGCCCTGACTGTAGAGTCGAACCCCAAGGCGGTGGGCTGGGTCTTTTCGCCGCGCCTCAATCTGGACGTGGAGGATGTGGCCGGCTTCAACGGCTGGAACCTGGGCCTGCTGGCCGGTCCAATCTATCAGACGCGCAAATTCAACGAATACTTCTACTCGGTGGCACCCCAGTACGCTACCGCGTCCCGGCCCACTTACCAGGCTAATGGCGGCTATGCCGGCACCCAGGTGCTGTCGTCCCTGTCCAAGCGTTTCAAGAGCACCTGGGTCGGTGCCTATGTGCGCTGGGACAGCCTCAAGGGCGCCGCCTTCGAAGACAGCCCCCTGGTCAAACGCGACCAGTACGTAGCGGCCGGAGTCGCGATCGCCTGGGTGCTGGGCGAATCGGCGCAGAAGGTGGAGTGGGATTATTGAGGCGCGCGTAGGTCCGCTGTAGGCTGCCGCCGGCGAGGCCGGGTTCACCGGCAGCGACTCGATGTCTATCCACCGTATGTGATTTCCTGATGCCGTTTTTTCTGCCGCACGGACTCGTGCGCCACCTGCCGCTCCCTTTGCGCCGCCTTCATGCCACCCTGGCCGTTACCCTGGGCTGGGTGCTGCTGGGTGTGCTCTGCCTCGGCTGGTCGCTGCTGGCGGTGCTCGTCTATCCGCTCCTGCCGCGCCGCGCCGGTCTGCGCTTCGGGCGCTTGGGCATCATGGGCGGCTTCCGCCTCTATCTGGCCGGGCTGTCCGCCCTGGGGGCCTGCCGCTTCGACCTCAAGGCCCTCGATCAACTGCGCGATTCTGGCCCCCTGATCATCGCCCCCAACCACCCCTGTCTGCTCGACGCGGTGATGGTCCTGTCGCGTCTGCCCGACGTGGCCTGCATCATGAAGGGCGAGTTGATGGACAACCTGTTCCTTGGTGCCGGGGCCCGGTTGGCCCGCTACATTCGCAACGATTCCCTGTTCGGCATGATCCTGTTGGCGGTGTCGGACCTGCGTGAAGGCAACCACCTGCTGGTCTTTCCTGAGGGCACCCGCACCAGCGGCGGCCCGGTGGGACCGTTCAAGGGCAGTGTCGCCCTGGTGGCCCACCGGGCCCAGGTACCGATTCAGACCGTCTTCATCGAGACCGATTCGCCTTACCTGGGCAAGGGCTGGCCCGTGCTGCGCCGCCCCGACTTGCCGATCACCTATCGCATCCGTCTCGGCCGCCGTTTCGACCCGCCCCAGGACCCCCATGTCTTTACCGGGGAGCTGGAAGCCTATTTCCGCACCGAACTGAGCCGGGCCCGGGAGGCGGGCGAGGGGAGCGCGGCCCCCTGCCGTTGCACCGCCGATATCCCGGTAGCAACGACGTCTCACCCCTCCTGAGGGGGGCGGCTTGTCCCCACTTTTCCTGCCCATCGCCCATGACCCCAGCCGTGCCTGTTTCTCCCGCTTCAGTCCCTTCGACTACCCATCTGGTACTCATTCCCAGCTACAACCCGGGGGAGCAGGTCTACGCCACGGTGCGGGCCGCCCGGGCCCAGTGGAACCCGGTGTGGGTGGTGGTGGACGGCAGCCGGGACGGTACTGCCGAAGGGCTCCTGGCCATGGCCGCCGATGATCCGGGGCTGCGGGTGGAGGTGCTGCCGGAGAACCGGGGCAAGGGGGCAGCGGTGCTGCACGGCCTGGATTTGGCCGCGGCGGCCGGCTTCACCCACGCCTTGACCATGGATTCGGACGGCCAGCACCCGGCCGACCTGATCCCCACCTTCATGGCCCGCTCCCGGGAAACGCCGGGGGCCATGGTGCTGGGCGTGCCGGTGTTCGACGCCAGCGCCCCGGCGCTGCGCGTCAAGGGGCGCAAGGTGTCCAACTGGTGGGCCAACCTGGAAACCCTGTGGATGGGCATCGGCGATTCGCTGTACGGCTTTCGCGTCTATCCCATCGACCCCTTGCGGGCGGTGATGCGCGGCCAGCGCTGGATGCGCCGCTTCGACTTCGATCCGGAGGCAGTGGTGCGCCTGGCCTGGCGCGGCGTGCGGCCGGTGAACCTGCCGGCCCCGGTGAAGTACCTGCGCCCCGAGGAAGGGGGCGTCTCCCACTTCAACTACCTGCGCGACAACACCCTGCTCACCTGGATGCACACCCGGCTGTTCATCGGCTTCGTGCTGCGCCTGCCGCTCTTGGCGGCGCGGCGCCTGGGCGGCCGCTGAACAACTGGCGAAGGGGGCAGGCCCAGGGACGGTTGGATCAGCCGCCCAGGGACGTCCAACGCACGATCTGGGGGCCGGCCAGGGCGGTCAGCACCATCAGGGCGGGCATGGCGGCGAAATAGGCGCCCACCACTCGGCGGATGCGCGGGTGGGCTTGGTTCAGTTCCAGGAAGTGGACGATCACCAGCCGGCTCTTTACCGCCACCAGCAGGGCGGCGGCCACCGCCAGGACGATGCCGCCGTAGTGGCTCTCGCCGAGAAAGCCCCCGCCCAGAGTGAGGGCGAGGAGGACCAGCCAGGTACGTGTAAGGCGCTTGTCGGGGGTCATGACGCGCTCCTCAGTGCAGCACGTAGAAGAGGGGGAAAATCGCCAGCCAGATCAGGTCCGTGGCGTGCCAGTAGCAGCCCAGGGCCTCCAGCCCCTGGTAGTCCGCCGCCGAGTAGGCGCCCATGCGGGTGCGGGCCATCACCCAGAGCAGGCCGAGGATTCCCCAGCTGACGTGGACCAGGTGGTTGAAGGTCAGGTAGTAGTAGGTGGTGAAGAAGATGCCGGCGCTGCCGTCGATGCCCTGGGCGATGTTCCACTGCACCTCGAAGAATTTCACCACCGGATAGCCCAACCCCAGCACCAGGGCGGCCCCCAGCCAGCGCAGGCAGGCGCGTTGCTGGTCGCGACGGATGGCGGCCAGCGCCCGGGCGATGGCGTAGCTGCTGCTCAGCATGAACACCGTGTTGGCCGTGCCGGCTGCCAGGGACAGGCGGGTCGCGCCGGCACTGAAGGCTTCCGGATGATGGGCCCGGGCGATGAAATAGACCAGGAACATCAGAGCGAACTCGGTGAGTTCGCAGAAGATGCCCACCCAGATGCCCTTGTTGCCGGGAATGCGGGCAACGGGAGGGGCGGTGGGTGGCGAGGGCGGATGGGGCAGGGTCAGGGTGGCGTTCATGGCGGCACGTCAGGCGCAAATTGGCGCTCCGGAGTGGAGTAAGCGCATTGTGCGCCGGCCTTCCCCAGAGGCTAGGTACAGAAAAGTCAAAAAACGGCCATGACAGATATTTGCCGACACAGCGGAGGCACCGTGAAGGAGGCCGTCGTCCGATTGGCACCGGTTGCAGGCCATTGATGGGGGTACTAATGAAAACGGGGCGGAAGCCGTATCGGCTCCCGCCCCGCTATGCGTGGCCCCAGAGGGGCGGTCGCGTTTAGGCCGTCAGAACGATGCGCTTAGGCAAAGTTTTGAGCGGCGAAGTCCCAGTTGGCGAGCTTCTCGAGGAAGGTCTCGACGAACTTGGGACGGGCGTTGCGGTAATCAATGTAGTAGGCGTGCTCCCACACATCGATGGTCAGCAGGGGCTTGCCCTCGCCGGTCTTGAGCGGGTTGCCGGCGGCGCCGGTGTTGGCGATGTCCACGGAGCCGTCGTCCTTCTTCACCAGCCAGGTCCAGCCGGAGCCGAAGTTACCCACGGCGGAGGCCGTGAAGGCCTTCTTGAACTCGTCGAAGGAGCCCCACTTCTTGTTGATGGCGTCGGCCAGGGCGCCGGCGGGAGCGCCACCGCCGTTGGGCTTCATGGAGTTCCAGAAGAAGGTGTGGTTCCACACCTGGGCGGCGTTGTTGTAGATGCTGCCGGCCGGAGCCTTCTTGAAG
Organism: Oryzomicrobium terrae; assembly: GCF_008274805.1. Classification (NCBI taxonomy): domain Bacteria; kingdom Pseudomonadati; phylum Pseudomonadota; class Betaproteobacteria; order Rhodocyclales; family Rhodocyclaceae; genus Oryzomicrobium; species Oryzomicrobium terrae. The sequence continues at coordinate 2,410,376 of NZ_CP022579.1, read as the reverse complement.
ATCTCTTCCAGACCCAGGTTCTCGTACTCGGTGCCCTTGATCAGGTTGTTCAGGTTGGTCACGTAGGCCTGGTGGTGCTTGCCGTAGTGGTACTCGAAGGTTTCTTCGGAGATGTGCGGGGCCAGGGCGTTCTTGGCGTAGGGCAGTTGCGGCAGTTGATGTTCCATATTGTTCTCCGTTGCAGTGGGGGATGTTGGAGGCGCGCTCCGGCGGTGCAGCAGATGCCGGGGGTGACGACTCGAAACTCTTCGATTTTATGCGGGGGGCGGGGGTAGCACAACTTTGCCGGTCAGCTGCGCTTGGGCACGGCGGCGGGGACCAGGCTGGTGGACTCGACCCGCACCGCTGCCGAGCCTTGATGCAGACGTAATGCAAGGCCGTCCCCCGGACGCAGTGCGGCCGCGTGGCGCACGATCTGGCCATCGGCATCGAAGGCCAGGGCATAGCCCCGGGCCAGCACCCCTTCCGGCGACAGATGGGCCAGGGCCGCGCCGAGCTGTTCGAGGCGATGGCGGGTGGCTTCGAGCCGGTGCTGACTGGCGGTGTGCAGGCGGTGCTCGAGTTCGACCAGCCGGGCCTGCTGGGGCACCACGGTGGGGCGACGGGCGCGCAGCCGGCCGTCCAGGCGGGAGAGGGCGGTGTGCTGCTCGGCCAGCCGGCGCCGGCCGGCCTGGGCCAGGCGCTGGGCCAGCGCTTGCAGCGTTTCCCGGTGCCGGGCGATGCGCTGGGCCGGGTGGATCAGGCGCCGCGCCAGGTAGTCGAGGCGCTGGCCGTGGTCGTCGATCAGCCGGCCGGCGCGGCGCGCCAGGCGGCGATGCAGCTCGTCGAGCCGGTCGAGCAGGGCCTCCCGGTCCGGGCTGGCCAGTTCGGCGGCTCCGGTGGGGGTGGGGGCGCGCAGGTCGGCGGCGAAGTCGGTGAGGGTGAAATCGGTCTCGTGACCGATGCCGCTTATCACCGGCAGGGGGGCGGCGGCCACGGCGCGCACCACCCGCTCATCGTTGAAGGCCCACAGATCCTCAATGCTGCCGCCGCCGCGCACTACCAGCAGCACGTCCACCTCGGCCCGGGCGTAGGCCGCCTCCAGGGCGGCGACGATGCGCGGCGGGGCCTCGTCACCCTGGACCAGCGAGGGATAGAGGATCACCGGGACGTGGGGCGCGCGCCGCGCCAGGGTGGTGAGCACGTCGCGCAGGGCGGCGGCCTGGGGGCTGGTGACGATGCCGATACGGCGCGGGTGAGCCGGGATCGGCAGGCGGTTCTCCGCGGCGAACAGGCCTTCGGCGTCGAGCCGGGCCTTGAGTCGCACGAACTGCTCGTAAAGGTTGCCCAGACCGGCGGGACGCAGGGCTTCGACGTTGAGCTGGAAGTCGCCCCGGGGCTCGTAGAGTGACACCAGCACCCGGGCTTCCACCTTCTGGCCGTTCTCGGGACGGAAACCCAGGGTCTGCACCCGGCTGCGGAACATCACGCAGCGGGCCTGGGCCTGGTCGTCCTTCAAGGAGAAATAAGCGTGGCCCGAGGCGGCCAGGGTTAGGTTGGAAATTTCGCCGCTGACCCAGCAGAGGGGGAAGTTGCTTTCCAGGATCTGGCGCACCTGACGATTGAGTGCCGAAATGGGCAGGGGTTTTTCTTCGCGGAAGGGCGGGGCAGGAGGTGGAGATGCAGAAAAATCAGCCATGCCGCCATTGTAACGGAGGGGGGCGGCGGGGCGATTGATCCACAGGCCGCAGGCTTGTCAAGGGCGGAGAGTGCTTGCTCACCCGCTATCCCCGGTTATACCGATGTTTAATTCTAACATATTGATTTTTAATGATAAAAATCATTGCATAAAAAATAAGCAAGGTAAGGGAGGGCTCGCTGCCAAGGGCTTTTTCGTCACTTGCCGACATCCTATTCACAGAGTTATCCACAGAGTTTGTGGATAAATCCGTTCGGCATAGTGCCCTTGCCCGGTGGCGGGGCGACAGCTAAAGTCTCGGCTTTCGCGCCGTGACGCTTTTCACGGTATCGGGCAGTACATCATGAGCGCCGTCTTGCCACCTACGACGGTTGCCGCCATACGTTCTTCGGAGAGTTTCCGTGTTCGCCATCATTCAAGCCGCCGGCTGGCCCATCTGGTTTCTGTTGCTCGCCTCGATCATCGCCCTGGCTCTCATCATTGAGCGCCTCCAGGCGCTGCGCGGCGCCAAGGTCGTACCCACGGGGCTGTTGCAGCAAGTGGTGCAGCAATATCGCCAGGGGGGCGTCAATGACCAACTGGTGGCCGGGCTGGAAGCCGGTTCGCCCCTGGGGCGGGTGCTGGCGGCAGGGCTGCGCAACGTGCGCGCCTCCCGGGAAGTGATGAAGGAAGCCATCGAGGAGGCCGGCCGGGCCGTGACCCACGAACTGGAGCGCTACCTGACGACCTTGGGCACCATTGCCTCGATCTCCCCCCTGATGGGCCTGTTCGGCACCATCGTCGGCATGATCGAGATCTTCGGCTCCCAGGGGCCCTCCGGCGGCAACCCGCAGCAACTCGCCCACGGCATCTCGATCGCCCTGTACAACACCGGGTTCGGCCTGATCATCGCCATCCCGAGCATGATCTTCTGGCGCCACTTCCGCGCCAAGGTCGATGCCCTGGTGATCGATATGGAGCAGCAGGCGGTGAAGCTGGTGGAAGTGGTCCACGGCGACCGTACCTGAGGAGCCGGTCATGGACTTTCGTCGCGGCCGCGGCCGGGAAGAGCCGGAGATCAACCTGATCCCGATGATCGACGTGCTGCTCGTCATCATCATCTTCCTCATGCTCACCACTACCTACGCCCGTTTTTCCGGGCTGGAAATCAACCTGCCCCAGGCCGATGCCGAGCAGAAGCAGGAACTGCCCAACGAGATCAACGTGGCGGTCACCGCCGCCGGCCAGGTGGTGGTCGATAAGCAGACCCTGGCCAACGGCGAGGTCGGCACCATTGCCGAGGGACTGAAGCGGGCTGCCGGCACGCGGCCGGATCCGTTGATCGTCATCAGCGCCGACGCCAAGGCCACCCATCAGTCGGTGGTGGATGTGATGCAGGCCGCCCAGGCGGCCGGTTATCCGCACATTTCCTTTGCCACCCAGCAGGCCGCCCACTGATCACGGTTTGACGCCCGGGCAAGGCTGAAGCCTGTCCGGGGTGTTGCGGTCGTTAGCTTTTCTTCCGGCCATTCTCTCTTGTCTCTCCCTTCTGCTCCGTCACCCCGCGACGGTCTGGCCCAGCGCCTGACCCGGGCCTGGTTCCGTCCCCGTCTGGCGGGCGCCCTGCTCCTTCTGACGCCCCTCTCGGCCTTGTTCGCCGCCGTCAGCGGCGTGCGTCGCTACGCCTACGCCCGTGGCTGGTCCCGGGTCGAGCGGCTGCCGGTGCCGGTGGTGGTGGTGGGCAACCTAATCGTCGGTGGCGCCGGCAAAACGCCTCTGACCCAGGCCCTGGCCCGGGAACTGCGTGCCCGGGGGCGCCGTCCCGGCATCGTCAGCCGGGGCTACGGCGGCAGCGCCCAGGCAGCCCCCCGTCCGGTGGCCCCGGACGCCGATCCGGCCCAGGTCGGCGACGAACCGCTGCTGCTTGCCGCCACTGGCGTGCCGGTCTGGGTCGGGCGTGATCGGGCCGCCGCCGCCCGGGCCCTGCTCGCCGCCCATCCCGACACCGACCTGATCCTCTGCGACGATGGCCTGCAGCACCTGCGCCTGGGGCGCGACCTGGAAATTGCCGTGTTCGACCAACGCGGCGCGGGTAACGGCTGGCGCCTGCCCGCCGGCCCCCTGCGCGATCCGCTGTCCCGCCTGAGGCACCTGGCTGGAGGTGGCGCAGTGGTGGTCAATGGCGGACGTGTCGGGCTGAAAGCCACGCTGGACGGGCATCTCCACGAGGTGCCCGGATTCGATATGACCCTGGCTGCCGGGGATTTCCACGCCCTGGGCGACCCGGCCATGGCTCTTGCGCCGGCGGACCTGGCGGCCCAGCTGGCCGGCCGCCGGGTAGTGGCCTTCGCCGGCATCGGCGATCCGGCCCGCTTCTTCACCACCCTTGCCGCCCTGGGCTTGGCCTTCGAACCCCGGGCCTTTCCCGACCACCACGCCTATACCCCGGACGATTTCGCCGGTCTTGCCGATGCCACGGTCCTGATGACCGAAAAGGATGGGGTAAAATGCCGCTCCCTGCCGCTCAGCGGCCGAGTGCAAGGCGTCTGGGTATTGCCCGTGACGGCCCGCCTCGCCCCCGACCTGACGGCCTACGTTCTGGAGAAAATCGATGGATGCTCGCCTGCTCGACATCCTGGTCTGCCCGGTGTGCAAGGGCAACCTGGAGTACCAAAAGACTAAGCAGGAGCTGGTGTGCAAGCCCTGTAAGCTGGCTTACCCGATCCGCGACGATATCCCGGTGATGCTCGAGGAAGAAGCCCGGGTTCTCAGCGCCGACGAAGCCTGAGTTGGCTCGTCGCGTCGATTCGTGCCCTGCCAGGGCCTGATCCCGTTTCGCCGCCGGGGCCGGCTTGAATCGGCCCTGTCCGTCCCGATGTTTTACCGAACCCGTCCATGACCGCTCCTTTTCACGTCGTCATCCCGGCCCGTTTCGCTTCCACCCGCCTGCCCGGCAAACCGCTCCTCGATCTAGCCGGCAAGCCCATGGTGGTGCGCGTGGCGGAGGCCGCAGCCCGCTCCGGCGCTCAATCCGTGCTGGTGGCCACCGACCACGACGGGGTGGCCGCCGCGGTGCGCGCCCACGGCTTTGCCGTGGCCCTGACCCGGCCCGACCATCCCAGTGGTACCGACCGGCTGGCCGAGGTGGCCGAGCAGCAAGGCTGGAGCGGCGACACCCTGGTGGTGAACGTCCAGGGCGACGAGCCCTTGATCGATCCGGCCCTGGTGGCCCTCACCGCTGCCCGGCTGGCCGAGAGCGGTGCCGACATTGCCACCGTGGCCCATCCGATCACCAGTGCCGAGGATTTCTTCAATCCGAACGTGGTCAAGGTGGTGTGCCGCACCGATGGCGACGCCCTGTATTTTTCCCGGGCGCCGATTCCCTACGCCCGGGATGCCTTCGCCGCCAGCCGGGGCGCCCTGCCCGCCGGCCTGCCAGCCCTGCGCCACGTCGGCCTGTACGCCTACCGGGCATCGTTCCTGCAGGCATATGCCGGTCTGGCAGCTTCGCCGCTGGAACAGTTCGAAGCCTTGGAGCAGCTGCGTGCCCTGTGGCACGGTTACCGTATTGCCGTGGCCACGGTGGACCATCCGCCGGCCGCCGGGGTCGATACCCCGGAAGATGCCGAACGGGTGCGAGCAGTGTTCGCGGCCGGCCGCTAAGGCGATTCGCCCCGGTCGCGAGCCCCCGGCCCATGCCGCCGGTTTGACCAACCCGGCCCATTGCGGGTAAGGTTCGCGCCGCCGGCGATCCCGCATAAAACAGAGGCCCGGAACCACCGGGCAAGGTTCACGAGCAGCCCCCAAAATAGACGTTTTCAAGAAACCGTTTCGTCGACATCCATATTTCCGAGGACCACACCATGCGACTGATTCTTCTGGGCGCCCCGGGCGCCGGCAAAGGCACCCAGGCTCAATTCATCCGCGAGAAGTTCGGCATTCCCCAGATTTCCACCGGCGACATGCTGCGCGCCCACGTCAAGGCCGGCACTGCCCTGGGCCTGGAAGCCAAGAAATTCATGGATGCCGGCGGCCTGGTGCCCGATGAAGTGATCATCGGCATGGTGAAAGAGCGCCTGACCCAGGACGACTGCAAGAACGGCTATCTGTTCGACGGTTTCCCCCGCACCATTCCCCAAGCCGAGGCCATGAAAGAGGCCGGCGTGGCGATCGACTTCGTTCTCGAGATCGACGTGCCCGACGCCGACATCATCGAGCGCATGGCCGGCCGCCGCGCCCACCTGCCCTCGGGCCGCACCTACCACGTCAAGTACAACCCGCCCAAGGTGGAAGGCAAGGACGACGTGACCGGCGAAGACCTGGTGCAACGCGACGACGACAAGGAAGAGACCGTCAAGAAGCGCCTCGACGTCTACCATGCCCAGACCGAGCCCCTGGTGGCCTACTACGCTGAGTGGGCCGCCACCGGCGACGCCAAGGCTCCCAAGGTGCGCAAGATCGCCGGCGTGGGTGGCGTGGACGAGATCACTGCCCGCGCTTTCGCCGCCCTCAAGTAAGTCGCAGCACGTCTCTTCCGGATCTACCCGTTGACCGCTGCACGCCCCAGGAACGTTCTGTACTTCCAGTCCGGCGGCGTGACGGCGGTCATCAATGCCACGGCGGGGGGCGTCATCGACGCCGCCCGCAGTCTGGCGCAGGCCGGGGCGCCGATCGGCACCGTGCTGGCGGCACGTAACGGACTGTCCGGGGTTCTCAAGGAAGAGTTGATCGACACGGCCTCGTTGTCCGACGAGGCCGTGCTCCGTTTACGCCAGCTGCCGGGGGGCGCTTTCGGCGCCAGCCGGCGGCTGCTGCCGCCCTACGACGAGTGTCCCGACCAGTGGGAACGGGTAGCGGCGGTGCTGCGCGCCCACGACATCGGCCACGTGCTGGTCAATGGCGGTAACGGCTCCATGGAAACCGCCCGCCTGTTCGTCGAGCTGGGCCAGCGCTACGGCCTGGACATCACCGCCGTCGGCCTGCCCAAGACGGTGGACAACGACCTGCTCGACACCGACGTCTCGCCCGGCTTCGGCTCGGCGGCCAAGTACTTGGCCACCTCGATGCGCGAGGCCAGCCTGGACCTGGCGGCCATGAGCGGTGGCGCCCGGGCCACCAAGGTCTTCATCCTCGAAGTGATGGGCCGTCACGCCGGCTGGATGGCCCTGTCCACCGCCCTGGCCCAGGACGGCCCGGATGCAGCGCCGCATCTGATTCTGTGCCCCGAAGTCCCGTTCGATGAGGAGCGAGTGGTAGCCGCTGTCTCCGCCACCATCGCCCGGGTTGGCTACTGCGCCATCACCGTCGCCGAGGGCCTCGCCGGCCCCGACGGCAAGCCCCTGGCGGTGGAGCGGGATGCTGCCACCTACGGTCACGAGCAGCTGGGCGGCGTCGGCCCCTGGCTGGCGGACCGGGTGCAGACCCGGCTGGGGGTGAAGTGCCACTGCGCCGTGGCCGACTACCTGCAGCGCTCGGCACGCCACCTGGCCTCCCGGGTCGATCTGGAGCAGGCCTGGGCAGTGGGAGCGACGGGGGTCGAATGGAGCCTGGCCGGCCGGAGCGGGGTCATGGTGGCGATCCGTCGTCTGGCCGATGCACCCTACCGTTGGGACCTGGTGCCGGCCGCCCTCGACGGCCTGGCCGACCGGGAACGCAAGGTGCCGCCGGATTTCCTCAGCGCCGACGGCCTCCACGCCAGCCCCCTTGCCCGCGCCTACCTGGCCCCCCTGATTGCAGGCGAGGCCTACCCGCCTTACGGCGACGACGGTTTGCCGGATTACCGCTGGCAATGTCCGTCCAACCTGGCGCCGCGCCTGTCGCCATATTCCCTCTGAACAACGTGATACAGCACAACAAAAAGGCCTCCGTGTGGAGGCCTTTTTCACACCCGGTCGTTTTTGCACGACCCGGGGGGTTATAGCGTCACCGCCGGGTTCAGGGTATAGCGACCGCTGAGGCTGGCCTGGGCCAGGATGTGGCCGACCATGGCGTCTCGGGCCTGCTGGCCGGTGAAGTGGCCGCTCACCGCCAGGGTCGGCACGTCCAGGGCAAACAGGGTAAAGACGTAACGGTGCGGCAACTCATCGTTCCACGGCGGGCAGGGGCCGTCGTAGCCGAAGTAGTCGCCGTTCATGTCGGCGTCGCCGGCAAACCAGCCGGTGTAGTCGTTGAGACCGTGACGGGCGCCGTGCAGGGTGGCCGGGCCGGCCTTGCCTCGGGGCGTGATCTGGTGGCTGAACTCGCCCTCGCCGATCTGGGTGAGGCTGGGGGGGAGATCCACCAGCACCCAGTGAAAGAAATCGACCCGGGGAAGGCTGGCGGGAACGGTGCGTCCGGTCTGGTTGACGTCGTCACCCCGGGAGGGTACGTCCGGGTCGTGGCAGATCAGGGCCAGGGACTGGGTGCCCGTCGGCACGTCGCGCCAGGCCAGTTGTGGGTTGCGATTGCGGCCGAGGCAGACATGGTGTGCCGGGTCAGGCAGACAGAAGGCGAAATCGCCCGGGATGGGGTGGCCGTCGGCGAAGCTGCTGGTAGTCAGTTGCATGCCGGATATCCTCCGATAGACGGGGGGATCTGCGATCCTCCCTACTCCGCACCGCGGCGGCGAAAGTCCTTCATTCTAAAACCGAGGGCGAACAAGGTGGCAAAGTAAGCCAGGGCCCCGCCGCAGACCAGCATGCCCAAGCGGACCAGGCGCTCGCCGAAGGGCATGGTCAGCCAGGCCGTGTCGCTGCCGCTGCCGAACCACAGCACCGCAGCGAGCACGGCCAGGGCCACCGTCAGCTTGGCGGTAAAGGCGCGCCACCCGGCCTGAGGGCTGAAGATGTCGTGACGGCGCAGGCCGCGGTAGAGCAGGAGGGCGTTGAAGCAGGCGGCCAGGCCGATGGACAGGGCCAGCCCGGCATGTTTGAGATGCCAGATGAAGGCCAGGTTCATTAATTGGGTCGCGGTCAGGGACACCAGGGCGATCTTCACCGGAGTCTTGACGTTCTGCCGGGCGTAGAAGCCCGGGGCCAGCACCTTGACCAGGATAAGGCCGGTCAGGCCGACGCTGTAGGCTACCAGGGCGGCGCGGGTGGCCAGCACATCATGGGCGCCGAAGGCGCCGTGCTGGAACAGGGTCGAGACGAGGGGTACGCCCAGCACCGCCAGGCCCACGGCGGCGGGCAGGGTGAGCAAGAGGCACAGGCGCAGGCCCCAGTCGAGCAGGCGGCTGTATTCGTCGTGGTTGCCGTCGGCGTGGTAACGGGACAGGGAGGGCAGCAGGATGGTACCCAGGGCCACGCCGAGCATGCCGGAGGGGAATTCCATCAGCCGGTCGGCGTAGTACAGCCAGGACACCGAGCCGTTCTCCAGGAACGAGGCGAAGATGGTGTTGATGAGCAGGCTGACTTGGGACACCGACACCCCCACCACCGCCGGGGCCATCAGCTTGAGCAGGCGGCGCACGCCCTCGTCGCGGAAGCACACCAGGGGGTTGATCCACAGCCGGGGCAGCAGATCCAGCTTCTTCAGGGCCGGCACCTGGATCGCCAGTTGCAGGAAGCCGCCGATGAACACCGCCCAGGCCAGGGCCAGCACTGGCGGATCGAAGTGGGGCGCGGCGAACAGGGCCATGACGATGAACGACACGTTCAGCATCACCGGGGTGAAGGCCGGCAGGGCGAAGCGGCTCCAGGTGTTGAGAATGCCGGCGGCCAGGGCCGTCAGGGACATGAAGAAAATGTAGGGGAAGGCGATCCGGGTCAGGGTCACCGTCAGTTGCATCTTCTGCGCGTCGTCGGCAAAGCCCGGGGCGGACACCCAGACGACAAAGAAAGCGCCACCCATGCCCGCCAGAGTGACCAGCAGCACTACCAGGGCCAGGGCGCTGGCGACCCGTTCCACCAGGGTCTTGGTGGCCTCGTGGCCGCGGCGGTTGCGGTATTCGCCCAGGAGCGGGACGAAGGCCTGGGAGAAGGCGCCTTCGGCGAACAGGCGGCGCAGCAGGTTGGGCAGCTTGAAGGCGACGAAGAAGGCGTCGGTGGCCAGCCCGGCGCCGAAGGCCCGGGCGATGGCGAAGTCCCGGGCGAAGCCGAGGACGCGGGAAAGCAGGGTCATGCCGCTGACCGTGGCCAGCGCTCGCAGCAGATTCATGGGATGGGGCGGGGGAGCGGGTAGTGGTTCGCGGCCGGAATGAAAACGGCCTTTGTGGCCGGGGCCGCCCGGCAGCGGGCGCGCCGGGCGGCCCCGGGCAGCGCATCTTAGCAGCCCGGGGCGTTCCGTGCCCTGACGGCCGGCCCGTTCCGCCACCCGCCGCTCAGTCCGCCAGCCCCTGGCGGCCCACGTAATCCCGGGCGAACTGGTAGGCCACCCGGCCGCTGCGGGCGCCCCGCTCGGCGCTCCAGGCCAGGGCCTCGCGTCGGGCGGCGGCGGCCTTGGCGCCCTTGGGGCGGTTGCCCAGGTGTTCGATCCAGTGCAGGGCGATGGCCAGGTACTCGTCCTCCGAGAGGGGGTAGAACACCAGGCGCAGGCCGAAGCGCTCGGCCAGGGAAATTTTTTCTTCCACCGCATCGCCGGGGTGCAGCTCGCCACTGCCATTGTCGGCGCCGTGGTAGCCCAGGTTGTCGCTGGCCTGCTCTGCCACCAAGTGTCGCCGGTTGGAGGTGGCGTAGATCAGCACGTTGTCGCCCGGGGCGCCCAGGGAGCCGTCCAGGGCCACCTTGAGGGACTTGTAGCC